>DATNGE010000094.1:0-37780 GCA_035606035.1 Allostellaceae bacterium | reverse complement strand
CGCGTTGACGACAAAGGTCGCGGGATCCTGCGACCACGGAATAATGTCGATCTTCTCGCCTTGTAGCTCGGCGACGACCGCCTGCACGCGGCTGCCGCGCATACCGACGCAGGCGCCGACCGGATCGATGCCGCTGTCGTTCGATATGACAGCGATCTTGGCGCGGCTGCCCGGATCGCGCGCCACCGCCTTGATCTCGATGATGCCGTCGTAGATCTCCGGCACTTCTTGCGCGAAGAGCTTCGCCATGAATTGCGGATGCGTGCGCGAGAGGAAGATCTGCGGCCCGCGGACTTCTTGGCGCACGTCGTAGATGTAAGCGCGAACGCGCTCGCCCTGGCGAAAGCTCTCGCGCGGCAGCAGCTCGTCGCGCCGGAGGATCGCCTCGGCGCGGCCGAGATCGACGACGACGTTGCCGAACTCGACGCGCTTGACGAGGCCGTTGACGATCTCGCCGACGCGATCTTTGAACTCGTTGTATTGGCGCTGACGCTCGGCGTCGCGCACGCGCTGCACGATCACCTGCTTGGCCGTCTGCGCCGCGATGCGGCCAAAATCGATCGGCGGCAGAGGGTCGGTGAGAAAATCGCCGACTTCGGCCTCCGGATTGAGATGCTTGGCTTCTTCGAGCTTGATCTGCGTGGCCTCGTTCTCGACCGGATCGGCGACTTCGCGGAAGCGCATCAGCTTGATCTCGCCGTTCTTGCGATCGATCTCGGCGCGGATGTCGTATTCGAGACCGTATTTCGAGCGGCCCGCTTTCTGGATCGCCTGCTCCATGGCTTGGAGCACCTCATCGCGATCGATGCCTTTGTCGCGCGCGACCGTGTCGGCGACTTGGAGAAGCTCGGGTCTCGGATAGGAAGCGGCAATGGCCATGGCGACCTTCTTTGTGGCGGCGGTTCAGCTGTGGTTCTGCGGCTGCGTCGCCGCGATGAGTTCATCGGTTAGCACGAGCTTCGCCCGCGCGATCGCATCGAGCGGCAGGCGCAACAGATCGGGGCCGACCAAGAGCTTGGCCTCGTCGCCCTCGAGCCCCATAAGCTTGCCGCGGAAGCGGCGGCGGCCTTCGACCGGGCGCTGCATCTCGATCTTCGCCTCGAAGCCGGCAAAGCGCTCGTAATCGGCGCGGCGCGTCAACGGGCGGTCGATGCCCGGCGAGCTGATCTCGAGCATATAGGATGAGGTGATCGGATCGGCGACATCGAGCAGCGCCGAAACCGTATGGCTAATGGTCGCGCAATCCTCGACCGTCATCGCGCCGTTGTCGTTGCGCTCGGCCATGATCTGCAGTGTCGGGCGCCGGCCGCCGGTGAAGGCGACGCGCACGATGCTGTAGCCCATCGCCGCGAGCGAAGGGCCGATCATGCTTTCGATTTTACCGGCATCGAACACGAGCCTGCAACGCTCCAGACAAGGGCTAACGACAACAAGAGCCAATAACAAAAAGTGGGCCTCGCGGCCCACCGTTCAGACTACCTAGCGAACTAGGTCTATGGACTCTTATTTTGTCGAGAATATAGCGCGCTAACAGCGCTTTGCAAGATCACGCGCCAGATGATCGCGCGCGCCGCCGGCAGCAAAAAAGTCGCGCTCCACGGCCTTGCGCCTTGGCTTTCAGCTCATAACGGGTCGGCGGCCAATCGGGCGGGCGCGGATCCGTCGGCTTCTCCACAAAATCGGGATGCGCCGCCAAGCGCTCGGCGATCCACTCGGCGTAATCGGGATCGTCGGTGGCGATGCGTAGCTCCGCGCCGTCGCGCAGCGCGCTGGCGAGATGATCAAGAGTTTCGCGTGCCACGATGCGGCGCTTCTTATGGCGCTCCTTCGGCCACGGATCGGGATGGAGAACGAAAACGCGCCCGAGGCTTTGCGGTGTGAGCGCGGCGAGCACAAGCCGCGCATCGTCGATGAAAAGCCGCACATTGGGTAGCGGTCGATCTCTCACCTCGCTGAGCAGATGCGCGATGCCGGGCTCGAAAACTTCGCTGCCGATGAGGCCGCAATCGGGGTGGAGGGCCGCCTGATAAGCGAGATGCTCGCCCGCGCCGAAGCCAATCTCAAGCCAGACCTCACGGATCGTGTCCGCGAACAAGCTGCGCGGATCGAGCGCGGCGTCGTTCTCGGGCAACGTGAAGCAAAGCTGCGGCAGCAACGTATCGAACAGCGCGCGCTGGCCGGCCCGCAAGGGACGGCCGCGACGGCGGCCGTAAAGCCGCCGCTGCGGCGCGTTCGCGTGGCCGGTTGTCGCTGAGGTCGTCATCGCCAAGACAAGACGGCGGCCGAGACCCGCCGTCAAGCGTCAGGTACCCGGCTCCGTCCTCTCGACCTCGCCGGGATAGGCCGAAGCCAAAGCCTTCGTGAGCTCGAAGACGCGGCGTTTGATCTGCGGATCCGAGATCCGCAGATAGGCGCGCACCAATTCGAGGGTTTCGCGCTTCATCATCGGATTCGCCTGATAGGGATCGCCGGCCGCCTCGCCATTGCCGTTCGATGTCGGCAATGCATCGCCGAACTCCTCGAAGAAATACGACACCGGCACATCGAGCACGCGCGAGAGATCATAAAGCCGGCTAGCGCCGACGCGATTGGCGCCGCGCTCGTATTTCTGGACTTGCTGGAAGGTCAAACCAAGCGCATCGCCCAATTTTTCCTGACTCATGCCGAGCAATGTGCGCCTCAGGCGAACGCGCGAGCCGACATGAATGTCAACGGGATTGGGCTTGTCGCTTTTCTGTCTACGCCCTGAACTGGTCATTCCACTCTTCGCATCGGCACGAGGTGCATGCCGATCTCCACCACCATCACCGCAGATCGCGGGCTATGCACTAACACGCGTTTGCACGGCTTGCTAGCAGAAATCGCCCGGAAAAAAATTGCGACGAGCTCCAGCCGCCGGGCCCTGACTAAATCTAAGCCTTCCGGCCGAGCTGACGCGCGCTCAAGCGCGACCAGAAGAGGCCCGCCGCGACGAACAGCATCGCGGCGAAGAAAGGAATGTCGCCTACCCGACTATAGAGGGTCGGCGGCAAGGGCTGCGGCAATGGCACATCGAGGACGCCAACATCGTTGAGCGCGAGCCGCGCCGTGACGCGGCCATAAGGATCGAACATCGCCGAGACGCCGTTGTCGCCGGCGCGCGCGAGCGGCAAGCCTTCTTCGATCGCGCGCAAGCGCGCGATCGCGAGGTGCTGGAACGGGCCCGAGGTGAATCCGTACCACGCGTCGTCGGTGATATTAAGCAACCAATCGGGCCGATGCGCGGGATCAACGACAGCGCCCGGAAAGATCGCCTCGTAACAGATCAGCGGCGAGAAAGGCGGCAGCCCCGGGAGCGCGATCGTGCGCGGTCCCGGTCCCGCGGAAAAATCGATCGCGCCGGGCGTGATCTTCTGCATCGGCAAGAAGCCGCGCAGCGGCACATATTCGCCGAACGGCACGAGATGGAACTTGTCGTAGCTCGCGCGGATGTTGCCCTCGTGATCGACCGCTACGAGGCTGTTCCACACATGCGTCGGGGCTTCGGGCGCGGGATCAGTGCGCGTCGTGCCGGTAATGATATAACCGTTCTGCGGCGTCGCTTGCGCCAGCGCCTGCCGCGCGCCGCCATCGCGATCAAGGAAGGGCGGCGCCGCGTCTTCCGGCCATATGATCGCCGTCGGTGTCGCACTGGCAGGCGACGTGCTGAGCGCGAAGAGGCGGCGGAAATTGGCGAGCAGTGCCGAAGGATCCTGCTTCATGGTTTGCGGAATCGACGGCTGCACCAAGCGCAGATTGACGCCCGCCACGTCGCCGGGATGCCCGTTCGCCAGGCGATAGGCGCCCCAACCCGCCGGCAGCGCGATCAGCAATCCGGCGGCGAACAGCGCGAGCGCGCGCCGACCGGAGAAATCGCCGAGCCGGGCTGGCAAGGACACGGCGAGCACCGTCAGCAGGCTGAGGCCATAGATTCCGGCAAGCGACGCGAATTGCAGCATCGCGATCCCGCCCGGAAACGCGCCCGACCAGGCATAGCCCATGAGATTCCACGGAAAGCCGGTGAGGATATGGCCGCGCAGCCATTCGGCGCCGCACCAGCAAAACACGAGTGCTAGCACGCGGCCCGTGCCGCCGAGGCGCAATGCGCGGCAGAGCGCGTGGCTGACGAGGAGTGCGGTGCCGGCGAAGATCGCGAGTCCGGCGGGCACGCCAGCGACGGCGAAAGGCACCAGCCACCAGAATTGCGCGATATGGACGAAGAGCGCCGCCGCGATCCAATAAAGGCCGGCGATGAAGAAGCCAAAGCCGAAGCTCCAACCGAGCGCAAAGGCGGAGCGATAGCCGGTATTGCCGTCGGTCAGCCAAACGAGGCCGGGAAAGCTGATCAACAGCACCGGAGTCATATCGACTGGCGGCAGGGACGCGGCCGCGAGCGCGCCCAGGAGCAGCGCCGCCAAATGGCGGTGCCAGCGCGTCAGGCTGGCGAGCCATAAAGCCCAACGTTGCAGCGGTGCGACCGGCCCGGCGCTGCCGCGCAATTCCAGCGTGGTCAAATCACCCATGTTCGACGGGCGGTGATTCGCTCGATTTCTTCGCCAGACCGCGCACGCGCAGCCGCTTCACCCGGCGCGGATCGGCATCGAGCACCTCGAATTCGAAACCGAGCGGGTGTTTGACGATCTCGCCGCGCGCCGGCACGCGGCCCGCAAGCGCCACGGCGAGGCCGCCGAGCGTCGTGACGCCTTCCTCGAAGCCATCGGGCACGAGCGCACCATCGACATAACCGGCGAGGGTTTCGAGGGGCGTGCGGCCGGGCGCGAGGAATGTGCCATCAGGACGCGACACCAGCTTCGGCCGGTCGGCGTCGTCATGCTCGTCTTCGATTTCGCCGACAATCTCCTCGATCACATCCTCGATCGTGACGAGACCGTCGGTGCCGCCGAACTCGTCGACGACGATCGCGAGGTGCATGCGCGACAATCGCATCTGCAGCAGCAAGTCGAGCAGCGCCATGGTCGGCGCGACAAAGAGCGGCTTGCGCGCGATCTCCGCGAGCGGCACGGCGCGGCCATCGACCGCGAAAGGCAGCAGGTCCTTGATGTGAATCATGCCGACGATGTCGTCGAGCGTCTCGCGGAACACTGGCACGCGCGAGTGGCCGACCTCGATCATCTGCTTGGCCGCCTCGGCGAACGGCGTCTCGATATCGAGCGCCATGATGTCGACGCGCGGCACCATGATGTCGGAAGCGACGAGGCTGTGCAGCTTGAGGATGTTGACCAGCAACGAGCGTTCATGCGGATCGATCGGCTGCTGCTCATCGTGGTCGCTGAGCATCTCGGCCAGCGCCGCACGCAAGCCTTGCGCCTGCTCCGGCTCGCCGCGCAATTGCCGCAACCATTGGCGCAGGCCTGATAGTGGGCCTTCGTCCTGCTCTGGCGTGTGATCGGTATCAGCCACGGTTCAGCTCTTCGTGCAGACGATAAGGATCGGGGACGCCGAGCGAGGCAAGAATGCGCGTCTCGAGCGCCTCCATGCGTTTGGCGGGCGCGGCTTTCATGTGATCGTAGCCGAGAAGGTGCAGCACGCCATGAATGACGAGATGGCGCAGATGATCGGCGAGACGCTTGCCCTGCTCCTTGGCCTCGCGCGCCACCGTTTCGTAGGCGAGCACGACGTCGCCAAGGAGCACCGGCTTGCCCTTTGCCGGCGGCTCGTCGCTGGCGAAGGCGAGCACGTTGGTCGCCGCATCCTTGCCGCGCCAACGCGCGTTCAAGTCTCGTACCGTCGCGTCATCGGCGAGGACGAGTGACAGCTCGGCCGCGTCGATGCGCTTGCCGGATTGCGCCAGCGCAGCATGTGCCGCCGCGCGCGCGACGGTGGCGACGGAAGGAAGCGTGTGCTTCCATTCCGCGCAGGCGATCGAGAGATCGATTGCGATCCTCGGAGCGTCAGTCGCTCGACTCATCGTGCTTCTTGTGCCGCTTGCGGTCGTGCCGATCATAGGCGCGCACGATCCGCGACACCAACTGATGGCGCACGACATCGACATCGGTGAAGTTCACCACGGCGATGCCTTCCTCGCCCTTGAGCGTCTCCAGCGCGTCGGCGAGGCCAGAGCGCGTGCGCGGCGGGAGATCGACCTGGGAGAGATCGCCCGTGACCGCCATGCGCGAATGCTCGCCAAGCCGCGTCAGGAACATCTTCATCTGCACCGGCGTCGTGTTCTGCGCCTCGTCGAGGATGACGAAGGCATTGGCGAGCGTACGCCCGCGCATGAATGCGAGCGGCGCAATCTCGATCTCGCCGGAGGAAAGGCGCTTCATTACCTGCTCGCCGGGCAGCATGTCATGCAGCGCATCGTAAAGCGGGCGGAGATAAGGATCGACCTTCTCGCGCAGATCGCCGGGCAGGAAGCCCAGCCGCTCACCGGCCTCGACCGCCGGGCGCGACAGGATGATGCGCTCGACAGTGCCGCTCATCAGCATGTCGACCGCCATGGCGACGGCGAGATAGGTCTTGCCGGTGCCGGCAGGACCCAAGCCGAAGACCAGCTCATGCGTCCGCAACGCGCGCAGATAGGCGGCTTGATTGGCGCTGCGCGGGCTGATGCGGCGTTTGCGGGTGCGGATTTCCTCCGCCTCGCCCCATTGCTCATGCGCCTGCAAACTCGCGCGCTTCAGCGCCGCATCTACCGCGGCATTGTCGACTTCGAGACCGCGCTTCAGGCGCTGGTAAAGGCTGGCGATGGTGCTGCGCGCGACATCCGCGCTTTCTTGCGGGCCGGCGATGGCGAGGCGATTGCCGCGCGAAACCAGCGAGACCCCGAGCTCGCGCTCGATGCGATCGAGATGCCGGTCGCGCTCGCCATAGAGCTGCGGGAGGAGCGAATTATCGTCGAACTGCATCTGCAGACGATCGCCGCCCTGCTCCATCACGCCACCACCTCCGCCAAAGTTTCAACCTCGCCCGCCAAACTGTTCGGCCCGACGGCGGTGATCTTGACTGGCAGCACCGCGCCCTCCAAGCGCGCCGGCGCCTGGGCGTGAACCCATTGCAGATATGGGGAGCGGCCGAGGAGTTGTCCCGGATGCCGGCCCGCCTTCTCGAACAGCACCGGCAGCACGCGGCCGGCGCAAGCCTCGTTGAAGCGCCGTTGCTGCTCCTCAATGAGCTCTTGCAAGATCTGCAGCCGCTCGGATTTGACGCTTTCCGCGATTTGACCGGGCAGCGCGGCACCCGGGGTGCCGGGCCGCTTGCTGTATTTGAAGGAGAAAGCCTGGGCAAACCCCGTCGCGCGCAAGAGTGCGAGCGTTGCGGCGAAGTCTTCATCGCTCTCGCCTGGGAAGCCGATGATGAAATCGGAGGAGAGGGCGATATCCGGCCGCGCTGCGCGCAGGCGATCGATGATGCGGCGATAATCATCGACGCTGTGCCCGCGGTTCATCGCTTCGAGCATCTTATTCGAGCCCGATTGCACCGGCAGATGCAGGAAGGGCATCAACTTCTCGATGTCGCGATGCGCCTCGATCAGCTCGTCGCTCATGTCGCGCGGATGCGAGGTCGTGTAGCGCAACCGCTCGAGCCCCGGCAGGGCGGCGAGCGCCTGAACAAGACTGCCGAGCCCCCATACGCCGCCATCGAGTCCCGCGCCGTGATAGGCATTGACGTTCTGGCCCAGAAGCGTGATCTCGCGTGCACCCGAAGCGACGAGCCGCTCGGCCTCGGCGATCACGGCGGCGGCGGGACGCGAGAACTCGGCACCGCGCGTATACGGCACGACGCAGAACGTGCAGAATTTGTCACAGCCTTCCTGCACCGAAAGGAAGGCCGATACGGCTTGCGGCGTGGTGCTTTCGGGGAGGTGGTCGAATTTCGGCTCGGGCGGGAAGTCCGTATCGAGCACCGGCCCCCTGCCGCGCGCAAGCTTTGCGATCATTTCCGGCAGGCGATGATAAGTCTGGGGTCCGAGGAGGAGATCGACAAAGGGGGCGCGCGCGAGAATCTCTTCGCCTTCGGCTTGCGCGACGCAGCCGGCGACGCCGATGACGAGCTGCCGGCCGTCCTTCGCCTTCTCGTTCTTCAGCAAGCGCAGGCGGCCGAGATCGGAGAATAGCTTTTCCGCGGCCTTTTCGCGGATGTGGCATGTGTTGAGCAGGATCATATCCGCGTCCTCAGCCGCCGCGATCTGCGCGTAGCCGAGCGGTGCCAGGACGTCCGCCATGCGCGCGGAATCGTAGACATTCATCTGGCAGCCATAGGTGCGGATATAGAGCTTGCGCTGCATCGTCCTGTCGATCGTCTATTGCGCCGCCAAAGCCGGGGCCGATGGCGTGTTGCCGGACGCCGCTTCGCGTGCGGCAAGGGCCGCGCCCATGCCGTCGGCGATGACGCGCGCGCAATGCTCGGACAAAAGCTTGCGCGAGCCGAAATCCTTGAGCCGTACCGGCTCGTGAAATGTCAAAACCACGGTCAATCGTCCCAGCCCCAGCATCTTCCAGAGATGCGGCGCCATCGTCATATCGCCATACCAAGCGAAGAACGGGCGATAGAACCGCCCGAGCGGAATGCCGTCAAGCAGCCGGTAGACGACCGATACCGGCTGCACCACGACACGCTCGTCTTCGGCCGCAGCAAAGAGCGTCGATTTGAACGGCAGCAAATGGACCCCGTCGCCACTGGTCCCTTCCGGGAAGAGAATGAGATTGTCGCCTTCATCGAGGCGGCGGCGGATCTCGTCGCGCTGGCGCGCGGCGCCGGCGCGGTCAGCGCGCTCGACGAAGACCGTGCGCTGCAGCTTCGCAAGCCAGCCGAAGACCGGCCAATGCGAGACCTCGGCTTTGGAGACGAAGCTGCCGTCGATCGCCGCGCCCATGATCTCGATATCCAGATAGGAGGTGTGGTTCGAGACGAAGAGGGTTGGGCGATGAGCGGATATCGCGCCGCGGCGCACGAGGCGGATGCCGAGGACACGACATATCAGACGGTGATAGGCGCTCGGGAAGCGCCGCGCGCGCGGACTTTTGGCCACGAGCAGCAGGACTTGCACCGGCATCGCCGGGAAGGTCACCGCGAGATAGACGGTGATGCGCATCACGCGTAGGAGAAGGCCGCTCATCCGGCGGCTGCACCCTCGCGCGAAGCCGCCCGGCGCTCGTAATGGCGATAGTACCGATCGCTGACGAGATCGGTCTTCACGACGATTGCGACATCCGTGGTGTTGAACTGGCGGTCGATCACCGCACCGTCGCCGACAAAGCCGCCGAGTCGGAGATAGCCCTTGATGAGGGGCGGCAACACCGCTTGCGCTTGGGACGGATCGATCGCGTCTTTCGCCAGGCGATCCATGGCGATGTAGCGGTCGGGCAGGGCGCGGACACAAAGCGTCTCGGGCGCGCGATGGAAATGATGGAGATAAGAGAGCGGCACCGCGAGCGCGTCGGGATCCGTACCCGAAAGGCTGGCGCAGCCAAACATGAGCTCGATGCGATAATGGAAAACATAGGCCGAGATGGCACGCCACATGAGCTTGGCCGCGGGGCCGCTGCGCGCCGAAGCGGCCGTGCACGAGCGGCCCAGTTCTAAAATCTCGCCAGGGTGATTGGGCAGCCCGCGCAAATCGTATTCCGCGGCGGAATAGAAGCCGCCATGCCTCTGCGCCGCT
Source organism: Allostellaceae bacterium (assembly GCA_035606035.1). GTDB lineage: Bacteria > Pseudomonadota > Alphaproteobacteria > ATCC43930 > CGMCC-115725 > CAIKMD01. The sequence continues at coordinate 28,137 of DATNGE010000094.1, read as the reverse complement.
TTGCGGCGAATGAGGCGATAGGTCCCGACCACTGCGCGCTGCGCGTGATCGATCACCAAGAGATGGTCGCAATCATCGTCGAAGCGATCGAAATCGCGGTGCCGCGCCGCCATCTCAGCGGTCGGCTGTGCGCCCATTTCCTCGTAGAACACGCGATAGCGCAGCGCCTGTGCAGCATCGATATCGGCGGCACTTTGCGCCAGCCGCACCTGCAAAGATTCATAGCGCACATCAACAACGGAATCGCGGGAAGGCGACCGACGGGCCGCTGCTTCAGTCTCGCTCACGACACCTCGCGCACCAGAAACTGCCCTGTCACTTGTTCTTATCGCTTTCGAGCGACACCGCGAACAATTCGAGCCGGTGATCGACGAGCTTGTAGCCGAGACGCGCGGCGACCTCGCGCTGCAGCGCCTCGATTTCTTCGTTACGGAACTCGATCACCCTGCCGGTCTGCAGATCGATGAGGTGATCGTGATGCTCCGATGGAACTTCCTCATAGCGCGCCCGGCCGTCGCCGAAATCGTGCCGCTCCAGGATGTTCGCTTCCTGGAAGAGACGCACCGTGCGATAGACCGTCGCGATGCTGATCTTCGGGTCGATCTCGCTGGCGCGGCGATGCACAGCCTCGACATCGGGATGGTCGGCGGCCTCCGAGAGCACGCGCGCGATGACGCGCCGCTGCTCGGTCATTTTTAGACCTTTATCGTGGCAGAGCTGTTCGAGCCGGGAGGTCATGCTGCCCCAATGCGCCGGACGAGACTTAACGAGTATAACCCAAACCGCGGCAACAGCCTATATCCCCGAAGCGGAGCGGGAACGGCGTCCGCGGCCTTCACCAAAACATTACAGGAGGATGAAGGGCCGCGCGCGGCGCTCTAGCCGGCGCGCGCGCGACGGCCGCGCGTGCCAAGACCGATATCCTTCGCCAGCTTGCTGCGCTGCTTGGCGTAGTTTGGCGCGACGAGCGGATAATCCGGCGGCAAGCCCCAGCGCTCGCGATATTGTTCGGGGGTCAAATTGTACGAGGTCTTGAGATGCCGCTTGAGCATCTTCAGCTTCTTGCCGTCTTCAAGGCAGATCAGATAGTCGGGATGGATCGATTTCTTGACGGGGACCGCGGGCTGCGGCCGCTCGGCCGCAGGCGCTGGCGCTTTGCCGATATTGGTGAGCGACTGATAGACCTGGTTGATGAGCTGCGGCAGATCCGCGACACCGACGGTGTTGTTCGACACATGGGCGGCGACGATTTCCGTGGTCAGGGCCAGCAGGTCTTTGGAATTTGAATTCTCAGTCATGATTCCCGCCTCCCACGGCAATTCTTATTGCGAATATATGGCGAGTTCTCGACCCAAGCAATACTCGCAAGAGATAAACGCGGCCAATCTCTCACTAAAGTGAGATCGTCGACAGCAATGACAAGCAGAGCCGCCAGGCATCGACCGCGGGGCCTTGGGCGCGGCGGTAGTAATGCCGGCGAATTCCTTGCCGCGCGAAGCCGAAGGAAGTGTAGAGCGCGAGCGCCGCCGTATTATCTGCCGCAACTTCAAGCAAAAGCCGCTGCACCCCGCCGGCGCTGGCGCGGACGATGAGATCTTTTATCAAGCAGCGGGCAACGCCGCGGCGGCGCCAAACAGGCGCGACACCCAGCGTGAGGATCTCGCCCTCGGGGCCGAGGCATTGATCGAGCAGCACGCCGCGCGCCGTGCCGTCATCGTCTAAACAGATCCGTCCATCGGCACCCGGCATCGCGAGAACTGTCGCCAGTGACGAGGAATTCCACGCGTCATCGGGAAAACAATCGGCGTGGAGCCGGGCGACCTGGGACAAATCGGCCTCGCGCGCTGGCTGCAGAATGAGGCTCAAGGCGTCACCGGGACAACCTGCGGCGTCGTGGTCGTGTCGGGCGCGCGCAGATAGAGCGGCGCGAGCGGCATGCGATCGCCGGCGCGCCAGCGCGCGGCTCCCAGCCGCGCCAAGACGACCGGATCGGGTCGGCCATGGCCTTGCAACACCGCGACGTCGTGGCGCCCGAGCGCTGCCGCGAGGCGCGGCGCGCCGTCGCCTGCGAGAGCGCACGGTCCAGTTGGCAGGAGCGCGGCCCATTCTTCCGGCGGCACCAAGGCTGGCAGCCGGGGATCGGCGCGATCGCGGCGCTGGAGAAAAAGCTCGGTGCGCTTGCTTTCGAGCGCAACGAAAAGCGGCCGCCTCGCCGGATCGTCGACCTTCACCGCATCAAAGCTGGCAACCCCGATCGCCGGCAGCTTGCGCGCCAGGGCCAGTCCGCGGGCTGCGGCGAGGCCGATGCGCAGCCCCGTGAAGCTGCCCGGGCCAACCGTAACGACAAGAAGGTCGAGCGCGGCGGCGGTCAGCGCGGCCTCGCGCAACACCGTCTCGATCATCGGCAGCAAGATTTCGGCATGACCCCGCTCCATCGCCGCAAAGCGCTGCGCGGCGGGGCGTTCGTCGATCAGAACTGCGGCCGAGCAGGAAGCACCGCTGCAATCGAATGCCAGGACTTTCATGCGCCGATCATGCTAGTAGAGCACCCATGAGCCTGGTCGCGATCACCATGCAAAGCCACGATGTCGTTCTCGACATTGCCTATGCCACGCCGAACAACTTCACGGGCAAACCGGTCTACGCGCGGCCGCTGTGCTATCTCCATTCCGACGCGGCCGGCAAATTCGAGAAAGCGATCGCGCTGGCCAAAGCGCTTGATCTGCGCTTCAGGATTTTCGACGCGTTCCGGCCGAGCGAAGCGCAGTGGGTGCTGTGGAATCACACGCCCGATCCCAATTTCCTCGCCGATCCGCGGCGCGGCTCGCCGCATTCGCGCGGCGCGGCGATCGATCTCACGCTTATTGATACGAGCGGCAAGCCCCTTGATATGGGAACCGACTTCGATGCTTTCACGCCGCTCTCGCATCACGGCTCCGTCGCGATTCCGGTCGCGGCCCAGCGCAATCGCTTCCTGCTGTTGGGGCTGATGAGCGCCGCAGGCTGGGATTTCTACGGCAATGAGTGGTGGCATTACCAGCTTTTCGACGCCAAGCGTTATCCGCTTTTGAGCGATGCCGAGGCGCCCGAGAGGATGATGCCGCTTGCTTAGGGGCGCTTGCTCGCGCCAGCAGGAATCACACTGCTCTGACTTCGACGACTTCCGGGATGTAGTGGCGCAGCATGTTCTCGATGCCCGCCTTCAAGGTCGCGGTCGAGCTCGGGCAGCCCGAGCAGGAGCCGAACATCTGGAGGTAAACGACCCCGTCGGTAAAGGCCTCGAAGATGATGTCGCCGCCATCGGCCGCCACGGCCGGACGCACGCGTGTCTCGAGCAGCTCCTTGATTTGGGCGACGATCTCGTCGTCCTCCTCGGCCGCCGTCGGTTCGGCAGCGCCCGTCAACAGCGGCTCGCCGGCGGTGAAATGCTCGACGAGCGCGCCGAGCACGGCCGGCTTAAGATCCGACCACGAGGTTTCGTCGGCTTTGCTGACCGAAACGAAATCGGCGCCGAAGAAGACTTGCGTCACGCCCTCGAGGCCAAAGAGCCGCAGCGCCAGCGGCGAGCGCGTCGCCGCGTCGGCATCGGCGAAATTGGCGGTTCCCTGCTCCATCACCGTGCGTCCGGGCAAGAATTTGAGGCTCGCAGGATTGGGCGTGGTCTCGGTTTCGATGAACATAGATGCTCTCCGGCTGCTCGCCTTTAATTTGGCCGATCGCCGCGATAATTCAACCCCTTATGCCTTGGGGTCAAGTTAACACGCTCCCCGATTAGGCCACCGCCGCGATCTGCCCCTCGTCGAGCCCGCCTGGCACAATAGTCACGGGCACGCGCAGCTTGCCCGAATGCGAATGTGAGACCAGCGCGGTAATCAACGGCCCCGGCCCTTCCTGACCGATGCCCGCGCCCAAGACAACGACCGAGATACTTGGCTCTTCATCGATCAGCGCCAGCAATTCATCGCTGGGACGTCCCCGGCGGAGGTAAAGGATAGGCGTCGAGCCGGCGATGTCCTTTACCTCGCCCGAGAGCTTTGCCAGGAGCTGCTCGGCGCCCTCGCGCGCCTCTTCTTCCATCCGCTCCTCGATCGCGGCGAATTGCTGGATACCGGGCGGCTCGGCCACGGCGAGGAGGGCGACCTTGCCGCCGGTGTGGAAAGCGCGCAGTGCCGCGTAGCGCAGGGCAACGCGCATCTCCTCGGTCTCGTCGACGACGACGAGGAAGATGCGTTCGTGCGGCGCATGGGCGCCGGGCGGCGCAAGGGACGAAGAAGAAATATCGCTCATGCGTTCTCCCTCGGCTAAACCTCAGACATTGCGGAACGGCAGGCTGGCGAGCCAGCCGAGCAACGCTGCGCCCAAAATCGCGGCGAAGCCGTAAAGCGCCGCGTTGTTCGAAGCGAACTCGCTGACATCGGCGCCAACCCCCGTCTCGGCGATCACCAGCGGGGTCGTTTGACCCGACACCACCTTGCCGCTGCGAATCAGCAGCACTTCAACAAGGTAGTTGCCGGTCGGCACATTGGCGGGAAAATTGAGCGTCGCGCGAAATAGACGATCGCCTAGGAAAGCGACGCTGCCGGGATATTCGGCGAAGAGATGGGCGCGCATCTGCTCGGCGATCAGCGCGGCGCGGAAGGTCGTCGTGTCGTCCTGCTTGGTGCGCGGATCGCGCGGATCGATGCGCAGATTGGCGATGCCGATCTGCGATAGCGCCTGCGCCGGCGGTGGCACGATGTCGTCGAGCTTGCGGTTGCTGAAGACCGCGTAATAGCTCGGGACATTCGCGAAGGTGACATTGGGGCCGTTGATCCACATCCCGGCGAGATGGCGTTTCCGCCAAACCACCGAATCGCGCTCGGGCCCGCGCACGATAGCGACGATATCGCCGGGCCCGTCCGTCGCGCCGAAGAGCACGACCGAGGTGCCGGTGAAGCCGGTGGTGATGGCGATGAGATGGCCGGTGAGATCGGCGAGCAGCGGCTGATCGGCGCGCACCGGGAGCGCGGCCATTACGAAGGCGAGCGCGAGCAGCAACCGCCTCATCATTCGAGCGCTCCGAGCGAAAAGAGGTTGTCGGGCCGCGCCGTCAGATCGAATACCAGCTTCGCCGCGACCGCGAGCACGATGAGCGCGAGCAGCGCCCGCAGCTCCTCGCCACGCAGCTTGGCGCCCCAGCGCGTGCCGATCTGGGCACCGAGAACGCCGCCGATCAGCAGCACCATCGCCAGCACGACATCGACGGTGTTGTTCTCGACCGCCTGCAGCAAGGTCACCGACGCCGTGACGAAAATGATCTGGAACAGCGACGTACCGGGCACAACGACAGTCGGCATGCGCAGCAGATAAATCATCGCGGGCACCATGACGAAGCCGCCGCCGACGCCCAGCACGGCCGAGAGGATACCGACAAGGAAGCCGAGAATGACCGGCAAAAGCGCGCTGGTATAGAGCTTCGAGCGGCGGAAGCGCAGCTTCAAAGGTAGGCCGTGCAGCCAGGTATGCTGATGCAGCTTGCGGCGGGCGGCGGCGCGCCGGCGGCGCAGCAGGCTGCGCGTGCTTTCGACCAGCATCAGCGCGCCGAGCGTTGTCAGCAGCAGCGCATAGGCAAGCGATATGAACAGCTCGACCTGACCGATGCGGCGGAGAATGGCGAAGAGCCAGACGCCGAGGGCCGAGCCGGCGAAGCCGCCCACCAGCATCAGCGCACCCATCAGGAAATCGATATTGCCGCGCCGCCAGTGCGCGATCGCGCCCGAAACCGAAGCGCCGACGAGCTGATTGGCCGAGGAGGCGACCGCTACCGCCGGGGGCACGCCGATGAAGATGAGCAGCGGCGTCAGGAGAAAGCCGCCGCCGACGCCGAACACGCCCGAGAGCACGCCGACCGCCGCACCGAGGACGAGCAGCGCCATGACATCGAGCGAGACGCCGGCAATGGGCAGGTAGATATCGAGAATGCCCAATGCCGCCCCTCCTCAAATCATGTCGGATCGATCCGCTAGACCCGCAGCAATCCCATGATGTCGAAAACTTCATCGAGATGCGGCCGAGCGATCGTATTGGCGCGCTCGGCGCCCCGCTTCAAGACGCCGTCGATGTAGCCGGGATCGGCCATCAAGCGCCGCATCTCGCCGTTGATCCTGCCGAGCACCTCGGCGGAAAGCTCGGCCAGCGCGGTCTTGAATTCGGAGAAATTCTTGCCCGCCCAGCGCGCGACCGATTGTTCGCGGCTGATATCGGCGAGCGCGGCGTAAATGCCGAGAAGATTGTCGGCTTCGGGCCGTGTCTCGGCACCTTTCACGGTCTCGGGCAGCGGCTGCGGATCGGTCTTCGCCTTGCGGATTTTCAGCGCGATCGTCTCGGCATCGTCGGTCATGTTGATGCGCGAATAATCCGATGTGTCGGATTTGGACATTTTCTTGCTGCCGTCGCGCAGGCTCATCACGCGGGTCGCCGCGCCGAAGATCATCGGCTCGGGCAGCGGGAAAAACTCGACGCCGTATCGCCGGTTGAAGGCGCCGGCGATGTCGCGCGCCAGCTCGAGATGCTGCTTCTGATCCTCGCCGACCGGCACGTGCGTCGCCTTGTAGAGGATGATGTCGGCAGCCATCAGCACCGGATAGGCATAGAGGCCGAGCCCCGCGTCTTCGCGCTGCTTGCCGGCTTTTTCCTTGAACTGCGTCATGCGGTTGAGCCAGCCGAGCGGCGTCAGGCAGCTCAAGAGCCAGGCGAGCTCGGCATGACCCGGGACCATGCTTTGATTGAAGATGATGCAGCGCTCGGGATCGATACCCGAGGCGATATAGGCCGCGGTCACCTCGCGGGTCTGCGCCTTGAGTTGCGCCGGGTCCTGCGGCACGGTCACCGCGTGCAGATCGACGATGCAGAAGATGCAGTCGTAATCCTTCTGTAGCGCGACCCAATTGCGGATCGCGCCGAGATAATTGCCGAGATGCAGGTTGCCGGTCGGCTGGACGCCGGAAAAAATCCGATTCATGCGGCTTTATCGTCAGCCGGAGGCGGATCAGTCAAGCTTGGCCCCTTCAAGTTTGACTGGATCGTGCACGGCCGAGCAAGCCAAAGCGCTGCTTGATCTCGCGCCAATCGGCGGCGCCGAAGAGCACGGCCAGAACAAAGAACGCGGCGATCGCGATCGCGATGACGATAAGCAGGGCCGTCGATCGCGTGATGAAAGCGCTCGCATAAAGCGGCGCGGCCAGCTCGTTCATTAGCCAGAGCAGCACCCCCATGCCCAGGGAAGCCACCGCGATCCGCGGCACGATCCGCCGCGAGCGCGCGTCCAGGGTGAAATGACCGCGGCGATGCAGCAACACCATCAGCGCCAGCGCATTGACCCACCCGGCGATCGAGGTAGCCGAGGCGACGCCAACATGGCGGAAGGGCAGCACCAGGCCGAGGCCGACGGTCAGCACCAGATTCGTCGCCATCGCCGCGATCGCGACCTTGACCGGCGTCGCCGTGTCGTGGCGCGCGAAAAAGCCCGGGGTCATCACCTTGATGAGGACGAAGGCGGGCAGACCGCCGGCATAAGCGGCGAGCGCCGCGGCCGTGGCATTCGCCTCGACCGGACCGAACGCGCCGCGCTGGAACAGGACGGTCATGATCGGCCAGGCGGCAACGCCGAGTCCGACCGCGGCCGGCAGCGTTAGGAAGAGCGCGAGTTCGAGCCCGCGATTCTGGGTGTGCTTGGCACCCTCATCATCGCCGAGCCGCACCTGGCGCGACAGCGAGGGGAGGATCGCGGTGCCCACCGCGATGCCGACCACTGCCAGCGGCAGCTGGTCGAGCCGGTCGGCGTAGTAGAGGTAGGAGACGGCTCCCGTCGGCAACAGAGACGCAACGGCTGTCGATACCACGAGGTTGAGCTGCGTCACGCCGGCGCCGAAGACGCCGGGCAGCATCAGCTTCAACATGCGCTTCACTTCGGGCGTTAACCGCGGCAGCGGCAGCGAGAGGCCGAGCCCGGCGCGGTGGCACGACACCATCAGCCAGAGGAATTGTGCGAAGCCCGAAAGGCTCAGGGCCCAGGCAAGCGCCTGGCCGGAGATCGGCCGCACCAGCACCAGCGCGCCGATCAGGAAGATATTCAGCAGCATCGGCGTTGCCGCCGTCGCGGCAAACCGCCAGACCGAATTGAGGATGCCGCCTTGCAGTGCGGTTAGCGAGATGAAGAGAAGATACGGAAAGGTGATGCGCGTCAGCCCGACCGTCAGCGCGAACTTATCCGAGTCGGCGCGAAAACCCGGCGCCAGGATATCAAGCAGGTTGGGCGCGAATATCTCACCGAAGAGAAGAAAGATGAGAAGCGCCGTCAACAGCACCGCAAGCGAGTCCTCGGCAAAGCGCTTAGCGACCGACCTGCCGTCATGCGCGATCATGCCGGCGAAGAGCGGCACGAAGGCCGCCGAGAAGGCGCCCTCGGCGAAGAGGCTGCGGAAGAGGTTGGGGAGGCGCTGCGCCACGAAGAAGGCATCGGCCAGGGGGCTGGCGCCGAGGAAAGCCGCGGTCAGGATGTCGCGGACGAACCCCAGCACACGGCTTGCCATGGTGTAGCCGCCGATGGTCGCGGCCGAGCGCAACAGAGCCATGCTGCTGGTGTAAAGGAAGGCGCTTGCGCTGGGAAGGACTGAAAACGTGATCACTCGCGGCTTGACGGAATCGGCGAAGCAGGCCAGTTTCGGCGCCAATCATGAAGCTTTGGTCATCCCTCGCGCGATGGGGCGCGGCGCTCGTTGCGGCAGGTATCCTGTGGGCGCCGCTCGCGCGCGCCGATGACGAGCGCCAACTCGTCGAGTCGAAGGAGTCGCTCTACAATAACATCTACGTCTACAAAGAGGGCGACTACTACGCGATGACTTTCGGCTACAACCGAAAGATCTACACCGAGAGCATCTATAATTCGAAAGATGACCGCGATCTGCCGGTCGCCTATACCCGCTACATGACGGCGACGTTGATCTATCCGAAGGACGTGCATGCGATCCTGGAGATCGGATTCGGCGGTGGGCGCACCAGCTGGTATCTGCATCGCTTCCTGCCGGGCGTCTCCGTGACATCGGTCGAGCTCGATCCCGATGTCGCTGCGCTGGCGAAAAAATATTTCGGCATCAAGGACGAGCCGAATTTCCACCTCGTCAATCAGGATGGGCGGCTGTTCCTGCAGCAATCGAAAGACAAGTACGACATCATCCTGATCGATGCGTATCGCGGACCCTTCGTGCCCTTTCACCTGCTGACGAAGGAGTTCTATCAGCTCGTCAAAGACCACCTCGCGCCAGCCGGGGCGGTCGGACAGAATGTCGAGCCCTCGACCATGCTGTTCGATTCCGCGGTGAAAACCATCGCAGCCATTTTTCCGCAGACCGATTTCTATGTCGCCGAAGGGAATGTCGTGACCGTCGCCTATGACGGCCCGCCGCGCGATCCGTCCGATCTTGGAAAGAGCGCGAAGCAGCGCCAGCTCGAGCTCAATTTGCGCTACCAGCTGCCGGCGATGCTGGCGCAACGCCGCGCCCTCGATGCGGGGACCCTCGATGCCGGCGCCAAGGTGCTGACCGATGATTTCGCGCCGGTCGAAGCCTTAAAGGCGATCGAGAACCACAATCGCAAATGGCCCGATCCGCAACCGAGCAGCAGCCAATAGCGGGCAGCGCGGTGCAAGCCGTACTGCTCGCCAACGCGTTCTTTGTCGGCAGCGTGCTGATGGGCTTTGAGATGCTCGGCAGCCGCTATCTCTTCCCGTATTTCGGCGGCGGCATCGGCACCTGGGCGGGGCTTATCTCGACCGTGCTCGCAGCGCTGACGATCGGCTATTTCGCCGGCGGCGCGGTCGTCGACCGCCATCCGAGCCCGCGCGTCATCGCCGCCTCCTGCATCATCGCCGCCGCCTATCTCGCGCTCGTGCCGCTCGCGGCCGACCCGCTGATGAGCGGAATCATGAACGATCTGGGTTACGGCCCAATCGGCATCCTCACCGCCGCCGCCTGCCTGCTCCTGGTGCCGCTGTCGTTTCTGGGCACGTTCTCGCCGGTCGCGGTGCGGCTGCTGCTGCGCTCGACGGAGGAGACAGGGCGGATCGCCGGCCTCGTCTACGGCATCTCGACCATCGGCAATATTTTCGGGACGCTGTTCACGACGTTCTGGCTTATCCCGACCATCGGCTCGCGCGAGATCACCTATGTCTATGCGGCTGTGCTGGCGCTCTGCGCGCTGAGCCTGCTGCTGGTGCCGAAGGCGGTGCGCTAACGATGCGCCGGCACGTCGCGGCGGCGCTGCTCGCTCTCGCCCTCGCCGCCCCGGCCGCAGCGCAAGCCCCGGCGCCCGATATCGGGCAATGGCAAGGCGAGCGCGCGCTGGCGGACATTGTAACGCAGGTGAGCTTCGGCACGCGCGCCAGGGGAACCCCAGGGCATCAACAGACGATCGCTTTCATCGCGGCGCAATTGCGCGCACTCGGCAGCGAGCCGCGCCTCCAAAGAGCCGATGTGGCCGCCGACGGCACCATGCATCCGATCACCAATATCGTCGCTTCGCTTTATCCGAGCGCGACGAAGCGCATCATCGTCGCCACACATTACGACAGCATCATCCGCGCCTATCGCGACAAAGAGCATCCGGAGGCGCCGATGCCGGGTGCGAACAATTCCGCCTCGGGGGTGGCGCTGCTGTTGGAGACAGCGCGCGCCCTGAAGGCGCAAGCAGCGCCGCCGCCGCTCGGCGTCGATCTCGTCTTCTTCGACGGCGAGGAAGGCGCGCGATCGCTGGGCGAAGGCGATCCGGATTTCACGCCCATCGGCTCGGCCTATTTCGCGCAGCATTTCGAAGAGATTTACCCGCGAGCAAAACCGATCGAGGCCATCGATTTCGACATGGTGTGCTGGCGCGAGATGAAGCTGCGGCCGGAATTGGGCTCACTGCAGGTCGCCGGCGATGAGGTACGGAAATTCTGGACAGCCGGCCGGCTATTCGCGCCCGCCTACTTCGCGACGGAGCCGACGCCTGCGGAGATTTTCGATGACCAGGTTGCGCTCGTGCGCGCGCATATCCCTGCCTTCCTGGTGATCGGCTTCGATTACGAGCCCTGGTACAACACGACGCAAGACACGCCCGACAAGTGCTCGGCTGCCGCGCTTGCCGGCGTCGGGCGCACATTGATTCGATATCTCTATGCGCATTGAATTCGCCGCCCTCGCAGCCGCACTTTTCGTCATCGCCGGCACGGCGGCAGGTCAAATCCCGCAACCCGATGTCGCGCAATGGCAAGGTCAGCGCGCCCTCGCCGATATTGTGAAACTCCTCGGCTTCGGGGCGCGCGCGATGGATGTGCCCGGCCATCGTCAGACCATCGACATGATCGAAGCCGAGATGAAGTCGCTGGGCGTTACCGCGCGCGAGCAGAGCTGGGTCTCGACTATCGGGGGGCAGACGCATCATATGGCCAATGTGATCGCGCCGCTGTATCCCGAGGCGCCGCGACGCATCATTCTCGCGACGCATTACGACAGCATCATCCGCGCCTACGCCGACAAGCAGCATCCCGACGCGCCGATGCCCGGGGCAAATAATTCGGCTTCGGGAGTCGCGGTGTTGCTCGAGACCGCGCGTGCACTCAAGGCGCAGAAGACGCCCCCCGGCATCGGCGTCGATTTCATTTTCTTCGATGGCGAGGAAGGTCCCATTTCCTTGGGCGCCGGCGATCCGCATTGGCAACCGCTGGGCTCGCCCTATTTCACCGAGCACCTGGCCGAGACCTATCCCGCAACGAAACCCGAGCAAGCCGTGATCTTCGACATGGTGTGCTGGCGCGAGATGAAGCTCCAGCCCGAGCAAACCTCGCTGCTCTATGCCGCCGATCAGATCGACAATTACTGGAAGATCGGCCGCACCTTCGCGCCGGGTTTCTTCAACAATCAACCGACAACGCTGCCGATTTTCGACGACCAGATTGCGCTTAACGACGCGCATATCCCCTCTTTCCTGGTGATCGGCTTTGAATACGACCCATGGTTCAACACCACCGAGGATACGCCCGATAAATGCTCGGAAGCCGCGCTAAACGGTGTCGGCCGCACGACCTTGCGGTATATTTACGCCCACTGAGCCTTTCTCTTAGGACCAATCATCATGGCCGAGCTTCGCATCGGAATATCGGGTTGCGCCGGACGTATGGGGCGGATGCTTGTCGCCGAAGTCGCGGCGACCTCAGGTTGCAGGCTCGCGGGCGGCGTCGATGCACCATCGAGCCGCGATCTCGGCAAAGATATCGGCGAGCTCGCCGGCATCGGCGCGGTCGGGCTTGCCGCGGGCAGCGATGTTGCCGCGCTCTTTGCCGCATCCGATGTGGTGATCGAGTTCTCGATTCCGGAAGCGACGCTCGCGCATGTCGCGCTTGCGGCGCAGGCGCGGAAACCGCTGGTCATCGGCACCACCGGCATCGACGAGAAGGGCCATCAGGCGCTCGCCGCGGCGGGCAAGAACGCGCCGCTGCTCTGGGCGCCGAATATGAGTCTCGGCGTGAACTGGCTTCTTGCCCTCGTCGAGCAAACGGCGCGCCGCCTCGGCGACGATTACGACATCGAGATTCTCGAAATGCATCATCGCCACAAGATCGATGCGCCTTCGGGCACGGCGCTCGCGCTCGGCAAAGCCGCGGCTGCGGGCCGCAAGATCGATCTTTCGGCCAAGGGCCAGCGCGTCCGCGACGGCATCACCGGCGCGCGGCGGCGCGGCGATATCGGCTTCGCCACGTTGCGCGGCGGCGACAATGCCGGCGAGCACCGCGTCATCTTCGCCGCCGATGGGGAGATGATCGAGTTGGCGCATCGCGCCACCAGCCGGCGTGTCTTCGCGCGTGGCGCGGTCGCGGCGGCGCAGTGGCTCGCGGCCCAAAAGCCTGGCTTCTATTCGATGAAGGACGTGCTCGGGATCTAAGCGGCGGTTCGGACCGCGCGCTTCGCTTTCGCGGCGCGTTTGGGCTTTGCGACGCGCTTGGGTTTCACCGCCGGCTTCGGCTTCGCGAGGCCGAAATCATCGAGCGTCGATTTCGCCTTGTATTCGCAAACCTCGCGCACCGGGCATTCCGGGCATTTCGGCTTGCGCGCGACGCAGATATAGCGACCGTGCAGGATCAGCCAGTGATGCGCGTGCAGCATGTATTTCTTCGGCACGACTTGGACGAGCTTGTCCTCGACGGCGCGCGGCGTTTTGCCGGGCGCGAGACCGGTGCGATTGCCGACGCGGAAGATATGCGTATCGACGGCGATGGTCGGCTCACCGAAAGCGACGTTCAGCACCACATTCGCGGTCTTGCGGCCGACGCCGGGCAGCGCCTCGAGCTCTTCGCGCGTCTTCGGTACCGCACCGCCGTATTTCTCGATCAGCGTCTGGCTAAGTGCGATGACATTCTTCGCTTTGGTGTTGAAGAGGCCGATCGTCTTGATGAAGGTTTTGAGCCGCGCCTCGCCGAGCGTGACCATTTTTTGCGGCGTGTCGGCAAGCTTGAACAGCGGCTCGGTCGCCTTGTTGACCGATACATCCGTCGCCTGTGCCGAGAGCACAACCGCAACCAGCAACGTATAAGGGTTGATGTATTCGAGCTCGGTGCGGGGGATCGCCCGGTCCTTCGTGAGAAGGCGGAAAAACGTCTCGATTTGGGCCGGTTTCATGGATTTATCCTACCGGCAGCTTTGCCTGAATCCAGCGCAATTCATCCTCGATTTGCCCATGTTCCGCCCAGAAACCGCGCCGGACGCTCCCCACCTACCACTGAGGTAAAAACAGCTTCGGAGGGAAGCGATGAAAAAGATCCTGATCGGCACGGCCTTGGCCGGGATGATCGTCGGCACCTTCAGCAGCCTGTCTTTCGCGGCGCCGGCGCCGGCACGGCCGGATAATGCCAACGGCGCGATTATCAATGTCGCCGACGGCTGCGGGCCCTACGCTCATCGCGATCGTTTCCGCGACCGCTTCGGCCGGCTCGTGTGGGGCCGTTGCGTTCCCAACTATCGCGAGCGTTATCGTGACTACTACCGCTATCGCTACTAAAGCGATTGCCTAACGCTATTAAAGCGATTGCCTAAAAGTGAGAGAGGGACGATTTGCAAGAATCGTCCGTCTCTTTTTGTCTGTGGATGGCTTTGCCCTTGCCTCGACAGAGGCCTAGGTTCGGCTCATGTCCGACGCCCCGTCCGATAAGGTGATCTTCGCGACAACGGTGGCGCCGTATCGCAGCCTGCCGCCGCGCAGCCTCACTTGGATCATGTTGGGGCTCGCCGTTTTCGGCTTTTGCAGCGGCCTCGGATTTGTGCTCGCCGGCGCGTGGCCGGTCACCGGCTTCTTCGGCCTCGACATCGCGCTGCTCTATCTCGCCTTTCGCCTGAGCTATCGCAGCGCTCGTCAGCGCGAAAGTTTGCGCCTGACGCAGCATGCGCTGGATGTCGAGCGTGTCGGCATCCATGGCGAGCGCCAAACCTGGCAGCTCGAGCCGACTTGGCTGCGCATCACGCTCGACGAGAACCGACAAGGCCGCGGCCGGCTGTTGCTCTCATCGCATGGCAAGACGGTCCGGCTTGGCGCTTTTCTCGGCAGCGAGGACCGCCGGCGCCTCGCCGATGATCTCGAAGTCGCCTTGCGGCGCTGGCGCAATTCCCTCCGCAGCTGACGCGCTGGCTCCTTCTCCGTCGCGGGTGTATCCTCGCCCCAAGCATCAAATGGGAGGGACCCAATGCCTGTCGTCAAAGTAAAGGACATTGCCTGGGGACGGCTGCGCTCGCCTGATCTCGATAAGCAGGAGGAATTCCTCCTCAACTTCGGCATGGTCCGCGCCGCTCGCACCAAGGACAAGCTGTTCATGCGCGGCACCGACCCCGTCCATCATCTGCATGTCACCGAGCTCGGCGAGCCCGGTTTCGTCGGTCTCGCCTATCACGCCGCGAGCGAGGAAGACCTTCACAAGCTGGCGAAAACCGAAGGCGCCTCCCCCGTCGAATCGCTCGACGAGCCGGGCGGCGGCAAGCGCGTCCGCCTGCGCGAGCCCAACGGTTATCAGGTGGAAGTGGTCTGGGGCCTCGAGAAGGTCGACCCGCTTCCCGTGAAGGCACCGGTGGTCAATTGGGGCAGCGAGAAATATCGCCGCGCCGGCGACCTCTATCGCATCAGCGCCGGACCGTCACAGGTGAAACGCATCGGCCATGGCGTGATGACCACGCCTGATCTCAAGGGCACGCTGAAGTGGTTCCGCGACACGCTCGGCTTCATCTGCTCCGACGATGTCTGGGCAGGACAGCCCGAGAATGTGATCGGCTCGTTCAATCGCTGCGATTGCGGCGATGATTTCGTCGATCATCACGTCTTCTTCGGCATCCAATTCCCGAAGAAGGGACTCAACCACCTCTCGTTCGAGGTGCACGACTTCGACGATGTGATGAAGGGCCACGAATATCTCGCGAAGATCGGCAAATACGAGCATATGTGGGGCATCGGCCGGCACCTGCTCGGCAGCCAAGTCTTCGATTACTGGTCCGATCCGTGGGGCCGCGTGCATGAACACTGGGCCGATAGCGATGTGCTGAACATCCGCAACGGCTCGAATTCGATGCCGGCGCACGAGGCATTCCAGTCGCAATGGGGCGAGGCTGCACCGCAGCGCTTCATCGAGCATACTTCGCCTTGAATTGCTGGTCGCGTGCGCAGCGAGCAAAGCCGGCGGCGCGACAAGGCCAGACAGAAGACAGAACCGGCTCCTCGCGGAGCCGGTTTTTTTCACGCGCGCCGAGTGTTTGCTCAGCGACCCAGCGGGATGTTGATGCTGAAAGACGGACCCGCATAGACCGGCGGCGGCGGTGGCGGCGCATAAACCACCGGCGGGGGTGCATAAACATAGCCCGGGCGATAGATGACGCCGCGATGACGCTCGCGCCATTCATGACGTTCATGCTCCCGCCATTCGCGGCGCTCGTGAGCACGCCAATCGTCGCGATCGGCGAAAGCCGGCGCGCTTACGCCGAACACCGTGGCAGCAATGAGCGCGGCTTGCAGGATTTTGCTTTTCATCTTGGTCCCCTCGATTACGGCGATCAGCTATGGTTACCGGAAGACGGGGCAGCAGTCGTGCGCACGCGCTGATTGACGCGTTGATTGAAAACCGTGTCCGCCGTCTTCTTCTGCTCCGGCGACATCGAATCATAAAGCTTCTCGAAATCCGGCACGATCTTCTTCAGACCATCGGCATGGGTGTCGGCGATCCTCGCGTAGCTCTTGAGGTTGTCGACCGCGTTCATCGGCTTGGTGCCATTGCGCGCTTGAATCTCGCTCGACATTGCCCGCCCGTTGTCGCGCATGTCCTGCGCCAGCGCGTTCCAATCGCTCTCCTGATCCTTGGTGATCTTCAGCTCCTTGTGGAGCTGTGCGATCCGGGCCTCGACTTGCGCGTCGCTGCGCGGCTTTAGATTTTCGGATACCGTACTTGGCGTCTGCCTCATCGGCGCGGCACTGCGCGCCGCCGGGGGTGTCGTTTGGTTGCCGGATTGCGCGTGCGCGAAGGGGCTTGAGACGATGCCCGGGCCGATCGCCACAGCTGCGGCGAAAGCGAGAATGGTGCGAGAAACGGTCATTTTTCCTTCCTTGCGTCCTAGATCGGAAAAAGGGCTCTTCGCTGGAAAAACGTTTGCTTGGCGCAACCTTTTCCGTGACAAATATTTAATGCTACGGTACTGGAGCGTTTCATTACGTGCCGGCCTATCTCCTTTAGAAGCCGCGCGCCATTCGGGGCGGCCGTAGACATCAGGAGGTCGTCATGACCCACGATACGAATACC
The DNA here is from genome assembly GCA_035606035.1 of Allostellaceae bacterium. Lineage (GTDB taxonomy): Bacteria > Pseudomonadota > Alphaproteobacteria > ATCC43930 > CGMCC-115725 > CAIKMD01. The sequence goes on along the minus strand of DATNGE010000094.1, from coordinate 11,300 downwards.
CGCTCGAAGCCGCGCCGCTTCGCGGCCCTTATCGCCGTCCTCACCCTCGCCGGTGCCCTCGGCGGCTGCGTCGTCTATCCAGCCGGCGGCTATTACGGCGGTGGCGGCTATTACCATCATCACCACTGGGATCGAGACGGTTGGCGCTAACCGAAGGCAGCGCGGTCCGGTCCAACGCGGTCCGCAGGGGCGGCCGGCCAACGCGGCTTGAGGCCGCCGCGCTCGGCGACAAGATCCTCGACGTCGCGACTGCTCTCTTTCTGAGCCGCGGCTTCGGTGCGACGAGCATCGAAGCCGTCGCCGCTCGCGCCCGCATCTCGAAGCGGACCTTTTATCACCGCTTTCGCGACAAGCCCGAGCTCTACCGTGCGGTGGTGCGGCGCTTGTTGCAGCATTGGCTCCCGGAGCTCGATGCCGCCTTCGCTCCGCCGGCTGCCCTCGACGTCGTGCTCGCGCGCTTGTCGAGACACATGCTCGCGATCGCGCTGTCGCCCGAGGCGCTGGCGTTGCGCCGCTTGCTGCTGGCTGAAGCCGAGCGCTTTCCGGAGCTCGTCGCGATCGCGATCGAGCAAGGCGCGATGCGCGCCATCGAGCGCATCGCGGGACTGCTCGAAGAGGAGCGCCGTGCCGGGCATGTCGTGCTCGATGATTGCCGCTTTGCCGCCATGCAGTTCCAGGAAATGGTCTTGTCCATCCCGCTGCGCCGCGCGATGGGCTTCGGCACGCCGCTAAGCGAGCAGGAGCGCGACGAGTGGGCGAGGAAGTCCGTGGCGCTGTTCATCGCGGGCTGCCGAGCCCAAACCGCCGCAAGCTAGCTGCGTCTCGAGCTCCACGGCGCAGATCGGGCGGGAGGGAAAACGCGAAAGTTGAGTGTGAATGCTATCATTGAGAGTAGGTGGCTGTCCGGCTGCGGCAATACGTACGTGTGAAAATGATTCGCATTTGCGGCTCCCGGCCTCTATGTTCTTGCGAGTCATTCGCAGAAAAGTCCGGGTAGTCGCAATGTATATCTGCCTCTGCAATGCTTTGACCGAGCGCCAGGTCCGCCAGGCCGCCGCGAGCTGCGAAGACGGCTCGACCCTCAGCGTTTATCGGGCCTGCGGCACGCAGCCCCGCTGTGGCAAATGCATGCCCTTGGTCGAGGGCATCTTGCGTGAATTCGGCGGCGAGCCTATCCACGCGGCCTGAGCCGGCGCCCTCTCCGGCGGTCGACGGGTCGCGAAAAAGCGATAAGAGCGGAGGCAGCAGATGCGCGGCGACGCGACGGTCATCCAGCACCTGAACACGATCCTCCGCAACGAGCTCACCGCGATCAACCAGTATTTCCTCCACGCCCGGATGCTGAAGAATTGGGGCGTGACCAAGCTCGGCGAGCACGAGCACCATGAATCGATCGACGAGATGAAGCACGCCGATCGCCTGATCGAGCGCATCCTTTTTCTCGAAGGCCTGCCCAATCTGCAGGATCTCGACAAGCTGCTCATCGGCGAGAACGTGCAGGAAGTTCTCGAATGCGATCTGAAGCTCGAGATGAAGGGGCTCGGCGATCTACGGGCGGCGATTGTCCATTGCGAGAGCGTGCGCGACTTCGCCACCCGCGATCTCTTGAGCGACATCCTCGACAATGAGGAAGACGCGATTTCATCGAGACGCAGCTCGAGCTGATCAGGCTGACCGGGCTCGAGAACTACATCCAGCTGCAATCCGAGAGCGCCGAGCACGGCAGCTCGTAGCAGTCGTTTTCTAAGTACTCGCCAAGCGCCACTGCGCTCCCCTAAACTAGAACATATAGGGGGTGGAGCGTGGTCGCACGTATCCGCACCGTTGCCTTCCTCGGCATCGACGCGCTCGAAGTCGAGGCGCAGGTCACGGTCACATCGGGGATGGTCGCTTTCATGGTTGTCGGCCTGCCCGACAAGGCGGTCGCGGAATCGCGCGAGCGCGTGCGCGCCGCGCTTGCTGCGATGGGTCTTGCCGTGCCGGCGCGGCGCGTGACCGTCAACCTCGCTCCGGCCGATCTCGCCAAGGAGGGCAGCCATTTCGATCTGCCGATCGCGCTCGGCCTGCTGGCAGCAATGGAGGTATTACCCGCCGACGAGATCGAGCATTACGTCGCTTTGGGAGAGCTCGCCCTCGACGGCTCGATTCTGCCGGTGGCCGGCGTGCTGCCCGCCGCCGTCGGCGCGTTGGCGCAAGGCCGCGGGCTGATCTGCCCGGCGGCATCGGGCGGCGAGGCCGCCTGGGCCGGCGGGCTCGATATCCTCGCGGCACCCTCGCTGCTCGCCCTGATCAATCATTTCAAGGGCACGCAGCTGCTCTCGCCGCCGGCACCGCGCGTCGCCGCCGAGCGCGGCTCGGCGCTCGATCTGAAAGACATCAAAGGCCAAGAAACCGCCAAGCGGGCACTCGAAGTCGCCGCGGCGGGCGGCCATAACCTCTTGATGGTCGGGCCGCCCGGCGCCGGTAAATCGATGCTCGCGGCGCGGCTCCCCGGCATCCTGCCGCCGCTCGATCCGGGCGAAGCGCTCGAAGTCTCGATGATCCATTCCGTCGCCGGGCTGCTGCGCGAAGGCGAGCTGATCCGCCGGCGGCCGTTCCGCGACCCGCATCATTCCGCATCGCTGGCCGCGCTGGTCGGCGGCGGTCTGCGCGCCAAGCCCGGCGAGCTCTCGCTGGCACATCTCGGCGTTTTGTTTTTGGATGAGCTGCCCGAGTTCCAGCGCGCAACGCTCGAAGCTTTGCGCCAGCCGATGGAAAGCGGCCGCGCCGTCGTCGCGCGCGCCAACGCGCATGTGACTTATCCAGCGCGGGTGCAGGTCGTCGCGGCGATGAATCCCTGCCGCTGCGGTTACCTCGATGATCCGGCACAAGGCTGCGGCCGGGCGCCGAAATGCGCGCAGGAATATCAATCGAAAATCTCCGGCCCGCTGTTCGATCGCATCGATCTTCATATCGACGTGCCGGCGGTGAAAGCGAGCGACCTCTCCCTGCCGCCGCCGGCCGAAGGCTCGGCCGACATCGCGCTGCGTGTCGCGGCGGCCCGCGCCCGCCAGCAGGCGCGTTTCGCGCGGCTGCCGGAGGATCGGCGCATCCGCACCAACGCCGAGGCGGATGGCGGATTGCTCGAGGAGATCGCGGCGCCCGATCCCGAGGGCCGCAAGCTGCTCCAGGATGCGGCTGAGCGCATGCGGCTCTCGGCGCGCGGCTATCACCGCGTGCTGCGCGTCGCCCGGAGCCTCGCCGATCTCGATGCCAGCGACACGGTCCGCCGCCTCCATATCGCCGAAGCGGTGTCCTACCGGCGGGTTGTTCTCGCTGCGGGCTAGGCACGCGAATGAGCCCCCACCCGCCACCGGAACCTGTCGATCGAAGCGTCGCACGCGCGTCGCCTTATTCCTGCCAAAAGGAGTGTGGACAATCCGGTAGCCTGGGCTTTGCCGGGTTGGAGATGGGGCTGCTCATGTGGGGACCTATCTTTTGGCTGGTTCTTGCCGTCGTTTCGATTGGCTTGGGCGGTTATGCGCTGGTCGTTGGGCTTTATACGCTCGGCGGTCCGGACATCTTGCGCTGGTTCCCTCTGGGCGCTGCCGTGGGGCTGGGGTTCTTGGGCTTTTCGTGTGTCCGCCAAGCGATCGAGCTGACGCGCCGTCCGTTTTGACACGATCGATAATTTTCGCCTTTTGGCCGCGAAGCTGAAACTCGGCGGGAACCGAGCCTTCGCCTTGAGCGTTAAGGGCGCGACACACAGCAGAACCTTACGCGGCTCCCCGGCGCCCTATCGCCCAGGAGCCGCTTCTTTTAGGAGGGCACGCTTGGCAACCTGTGCTAACCGTTTCCGCCCATCGCGCCACCCGCCGCGTGGGCAGCATCCACATTCCAAAATTTTGCGCCCTGGACTAGGCTTTCATCCTCGGGCACGAGGAGGAAGCGAGCGATGGCCGACGACTACAATCTGATCACCCAAGCCGGCCCCGGCACGCCGATGGGTGAGCTGATGCGGCAATATTGGATTCCGGCCGCGCTCTCCGGCGAGCTCAAACCCGATGGCACGCCGGTGCGGATCCTCCTCCTCAACGAGAAGCTGATCGCTTTCCGCGACACCTCAGGCCGCGTCGGCATCATGGATCAGCGCTGCCCGCATCGGTGCGCCTCGCTGTTCTTCGGCCGCAACGAGGAAAACGGCATTCGCTGCGTCTATCACGGCTGGAAATTCGACGTCGACGGCAATTGCCTCGATCAGCTCAACATCCCCGAGCGCCAGCATTTCAAGGATAAGGTCCACACCAAGGCCTATCTGACAAAAGAGCATAACGGCGTGGTCTGGGTCTATATGGGCGACCGCAATCGCGCGCCGAAGGACCTGCCGCATTTCGAATGCGTGATGGGCCCGGCGAACGGCGTGCAGATGCGCTTCGTGCAACGCAGCTGCAACTGGCTGCAGGCGGTCGAAGGCGATCTCGACACCAGCCATGTCGGCGTGCTGCATTTCGGCTTCATCAAGCCGACCGCGGGCATCGCCGCCGACCGCGCCGATCTCACCGTCAACCGCGCGCCCGAATACAAGATTCACGAGACCAAATACGGCCTGCATTACGGCGCCCATCGCCCGTCGCCGACCGTCCCCGGCGGCACCTATTGGCGCCAGGCGCATTTCCTCTTCCCGTTCTGGATCATGCCGCCGGTCGGAACTCTCGAGAACAATGTGATGGTGCGCGCCTTCATCCCGATGGATGACAATCACTGCATGTTCGTCGGCTTCGAATCGACGCGCTTCATGCGCCAAAACGATCGCGAGCGCACCGCCCGCAAAGACGGCGACGGCGCCTATCTGCGCGACAATCTTTTGCCAAACGAGAGCGGCTGGTACGGCCGTTATCGCATGGTCGAATGCGAGGCGAACGATTATCTCATCGACCGCGAAGAGCAGAAGACGAAATCCTATACCGGGATTGAAGGCATCCACACGCAGGACCAATGCGTGACCGAGAGCATGGGCGGAACGATCGACCGCTCCTTCGAGAATCTCGCCCCCTCGGATATCGCCATCGCGCGCAACCGCCGCATGCTGATGAATACGGTGAAGGCCTTCCAGCAGGGCGTGCGCCCGCCCTCGGCCGACGATCCGACAGTCTATGCCAATGCGCGCGGCGGCCATTACACGACGACCGCGACGGGCGACTGGATCGAGCTCTATCAGCAGGAACTCGACAAGCTGCGCACGCGGACGCCGGAAGCCGCCGAATAGACGAGCATAGAAGAGCGCTCGCGGAACGGCCTAAGAGGATCGCGGGGCAGAAGCCGAAGGGTTGCTCGTCGCGCGGCTTTCCTCGCGCTCCGCCTGTTCCGCAAGCAGGTCATAATTCTTGGCTATTTGCAGCATGTGCTGGCGGTTCGTTTCTGTCGACAAACCGTCCGCTAAGGCTCTGGCCTCATCGGCCATGCCACGCCAATACTCTGACTGCAATTTCCCCTCCAACCCGCGCAATTCGACCAGAGGATTTTGGCCAAGATACTTTGTCGGAATTATGTCCGATAGAAGACATACGGCCTAAGCAGCCTGCGAGGCTGGGTTTGTCAAAGATAAATTCCGGTCGAACTATAGATCTCCATGGATCCGGCGCGGGCTGTGAGACTGAAATGGAAGATTCAGCGACAAGATGCCGCAAGCGCCCGGCTCTCCGCCGAGACTAGGCGCGAGAGCGCCGCAAAAGAAACTAGGCGGCGACCGCAGCGACGGCGGCGTCGCGCGACGTGCAAATCGGGATGATGCTGTCGATACCGGCGGTGTGGAGCACGGACGCGACCTCGGGCAGCGGCGAGAGCAGCGCCATTTTGCCGCCGCGCGCCGACATGGTCTTGCCGACAAGCAGCAACAGCCGCATTCCCATCGACGCGACGAAGGGAACGCCCGAAAGGTCGACCACCACCGCCTTGCGCGCGCCGGCCGTGGCATTGAATTTCAGCTCGACTGCGCTTGCGCCGGCGACATCGAGCCGTCCCCGCAACACGACCAAAGTCGTGCCGCCGGGGAGCTCTTCGATGTTCATCTCCATACCAGCCTCCTCCTCGTTATTCGAATTCGTTCTTGCGGTTAAGCGCCGGCCGTGCCGAGCAGCGTATTGATCTTACCGAGCAGGCGCGGGAAATCGATGGGCTTGGTGTCGTAATCGTCGCAGCCGGCAGCCAACGCCTTGTCGCGATCGCCAACCATCGCATGCGCGGTGAGCGCAATTACCGGGATGGCGCGCGTGTTCGCGCCGGCTTTGACGCGGCGCGTCGCTTCCCAGCCATCGATGATCGGCAGATCCATGTCCATGAGGATGAGATCGGGGTCTTCTCGCATCGCCAGATCGATGCCTTGCTGTCCATCGGCCGCCGCCACCACTTGAAAGCCCTTGCGCTCCAGGCGGCGCGAGAGCATGTCGCGATTCAGCTCATTGTCTTCGACCAGTAGAATTTTCGCCATCACTTGCGATCCCTGACTAGCCCGCCGCAGCCGCTCGCGGCCCCGGACGCGGCCGCAGCACGTCTCGGATCGCGGTCCTGATATCGACCCCGGTGGTCGCGCCCTTGGCGATCACCTTGCGGGTCGCGTTCTGTAGCAGATCGAGCTCCTCGGCGCCCAGATCCATTGCCGTCACCACAATGACCGGGATAGTGTTCCAACCATCCTTCTGCTGCATGCGGTCGAGGAATTCGAAACCGTCCATCACCGGCATCATGAGATCGAGCAGGATGATCGAGGGCAATTGGTTCGCTTCGAGCCAAGCGAGACCTTGTAGTCCATTCTCTGCCTCGCCGACGGTCATACCCATGCGCTCCAGCATCTGCCGCGTCATGGCCCGGATTTCGGGATCGTCGTCGATCAAAAGCACGCAGCCCTCGATTGTTTTACGGCTGTATTGGCGCAGCATGGCATTGAGCCGCTGCCAATCGATCGGCTTGGTCAGGAAGCCGGCGGCCCCGAGCGAGAGCGCGATGGCGCGATCATTCAGCATGGTGATCATGGTGACCGGAATATCGCAGAGCGCGGGATCGGATTTGAGCGCCGAAAGCACCGACCAGCCGTCCATCTGCGGCATCATCACATCAAGCGTGATCGCGTCGGGACGGAATTCGCGCGCCATGGTCAGCGCTTCCGCGCCGCTGCGCGCATGGAGGACGCGATACCCTTCGCGGCCCAGCATGGCGCCGACCGTCTCGTGGACGGCCTCGTCGTCATCGACCACCAGCACGCTGACATCGCCCGCGATGTCGCCCGACATTTTCGGCTTCGCGGCGGGCTGAGCCTCAGGCACTGCTGCGGCCGCCTCTTGCGCGGGCAGGCTCAGGGTGAAGAGCGAACCCTTGCCGACCGCGCTCGTCACGGTGACATCGCCGCCAAGCATGCGCGCGAAATGCCGCGTGATCGCGAGACCCAACCCGGTGCCGCCATATTTGCGCGTGGTCGAGGAATCGGCCTGGGCGAAAGCCTGGAACAGCTTCTCCATCTGCTCGCCCGTCATGCCGATGCCGGTGTCCTCGACGGCAAAGTCGATCGTGTCGGCGGTGCCGTTGTGCCGACGCGCCACGGTCAGCGTCACCGTACCGTCCTTCGTAAATTTGCTCGCATTGCTCAGGAGATTAAGCAGGCTTTGTTTCAGCTTGGTGATATCGGAATCGATAATTCCGATATCGCTCGCGCAGTCGATCACCAGCCTGTTGCCGTTCTTGGCGGCGAGCGGCTCGATGATGCCGCGCACCTCTGCGAGCACAGCCGGCACGTTCACCTTCTCCATGAAGAGGGTCATGCGCCCCGCCTCGATCTTGGAAAGATCGAGAATATCGTTGATCAGGTTGAGAAGATGCGTGCCGGCATTCTCGATCTTGGCGAGATCGGGCAGATAATCGTCGTGGCCTTCATCGCCGGCTTCTTCCTGCAACATCTGGCTATAGCCGATGATGGCGTTGAGCGGCGTCCTGAGCTCGTGGCTCATATTGGCGAGGAAATCGGATTTGGTGCGGCTCGCCGCCTCGGCCGCTTGCTTGGCGTCCATCAGCGCGAACTCCGCCTTCTTGCGTTCGGTGATGTCGGTAAAGATGGCGATGAAGCCGCCGCCCGGTACAGGATTGCGGTGGATCTCGATGATCGAGCCGTCCGGACGCACGCGCTCGTAGGTCACTCGGCGCCCGACGGTCGCGAGGCGCTTCCTTACCTCTTCCTCGACATCGACACCTTCGCCGAACTCGCCGCGCTCGCCGGTGTAGCGCAGATATTCGCCGAACGTGTGTTCGCGATCGAAGAATTCTTCGGGTAGATCGAGGAATTCGCGCATTCGCGAATTCCACAGCACCATCTTCTGATGCTTGTCGTACATCGCGATGCCTTGATCCATGTTCTCAAGCGTCGCGCGCAGCTCCGCCTCCTGGCGCTTGCGCCGGGTGATGTCGCTGAAGATCGCAATGAAGCCGCCGCCGGCAATCGGATTGCGCGTGATCTCGATGACGGTGCCATCCGGGCGGACACGCTCATAGGTGAGCTTACGCCCCAGCGTCGACACGCGTTTCTGGACTTCCGCATCGATATCGACGGAATGGCCGAATTCGCCGCGGGCGGCGACGTAGCGCAGATATTGGACGAAGGTATGCTGGCGGTCGAAGAACTCGTCGGGTATGTCGAGCAGCTTGCGCATGCGCTCGTTCCAGACGACCAGCCGCAGCTCGGCGTCGTACATCGCGACGCCCTCATCCATATTCTCGAGCGTCGCCCGCAGTGATTCTTCGCGCTGCGCGATCTCGTCCGTTTGCTGGGCGATCACCTTCTCGTGATGCTCCCGGCCACGCGCGATGGTGCGGGCGAGCCCGCCGATCTCATCGTCGCGTGCCACCGGCATGTGATTGTTGCCTTCGGGATGGCGAATCGCCTCCCGAATCCGGGCGATTGGCACGGCGATCGTCCAATAGGCGGTCGCAGCAATGGCCGCAGCGCCGGCCCCCGCGATCACGATCGCCCCTTCTGCCGCCCTTGCAAAACTGTCAGACAAGCCGGGGAGGGCGAGCAGAACCACGACCTCTGCGGCCAGGATGGCAACAAATGCCGCCAGCGCGACTCGCTGGGTGAGACGGCTCCGCAAAAGAGGCAGCATGGCTTCTAAGCCCCCTACCGGATTAGTAAATTACCGCTGCGCCGGGAGCAAGGAAAGGCACCCAAAAGCGCCCCTTGTCCCGCCGCGCTCGACCCTTTGCTGGAAGTGTGATATCTCAATTTGAGATTATGGCGGACGACAGAACCGTGACCAAAGTGGGCGTGCGGCAGCTGAAACTGCGCATCGCCAATGATCTTGCCGAGCTATCGCGGGTCGCCGAGGGTGTCGAGGAATTCTGCGCCAAGCTCGCGATCCCGGCGGGCAACGCCTTTAAGCTCAATGTCGCCATCGAAGAGCTCCTCACCAACACGATCTCCTACGGCTACGATGATACCGGCCGGCATGAGATCGGCATCGATATTAAGCGCGAGCGCGAGACGATCGTCGTCGAGCTCAGCGACGATGCGCGGCCCTTCGATCCGCTGAACGCGCCGCCGCCCGATCTCGAATCGGCCATCGAGGACCGGCGGATCGGCGGCCTGGGCGTCCATCTCGTGAAGACCCTGATGGACGATGTGGCTTACGCCTACCGCGACGGCCACAATCACATCACGCTGCGCAAGAAGATCGAAGCTGATTCAGACGACGGCTAGTCGCCGCAGCGCCAGCCCAGTGATGTCGTCGGATTGCGGACAGGCGCCAGCGAAATCGCGCACCGCTTGCACGATCTCGCCGATGACGCGCTCGAGCGGCGCGTCCGTCAAGGCCCGCAGCTGCTCTTCCAACCGCTCCCGCCCGAACATCGCGTTATCGGGCGCCGTCGCCTCGGTGATGCCGTCGGTATAGAGGTAGAGCGCCTCGCCCGGCGCGAGGCGCAGCTCGCCGGTCTGAAATTCGAACGCGGAATGGACGCCGAGCGCGATGCCTTGCGGACCTTCGATCGCGGCGACGCCATCGGCCCCGATGCGATAGGCCGGATCGTGGCCGGCATTGCTGAACGTCACGATCCCGCTCAGCGGATCGATGATGCCGAAGAGCAACGTCACGAACATCATCAGATCGTTATCTTCGCACAGTTCGCGATTGACGCGCGAGACGATCGCGCCGGGATCGGCTACGCCTCCGCCGTTGTGCAAAAGTCCGGTGATGACGCGCAGCAAATTCTTCGTCCGGGCCATGAACATGGCCGGAGCAATACCCTTCCCCGAGACGTCCCCGATCGCGAAAGCGAGCCGGCCATCGGCGATCGGGAAGAAATCGTAGAGATCGCCGCCGACTTCGCGGGCCGGCTCCATCACCGCGAAAATCTCGAGCGGCCGCTCACGCGAGGGCGGCGGAAAGACGCTCGGCACCATGCTCATCTGCAGCGTGCGCGCGGATTCGAGCTCGTCCTCGATCCGTTTCAAATGCGCGCGCACCGCATCGCGCAACGCTTTCTGCTCCAACGTCGCGCTCACGCGGGCGCGCAACAGTGTCGGATTGAAGGGCTTTGGAAGATAGTCGACGGCGCCCAATTGGATGCAGCGCACGACGCTGTCCATCTCGTTGAGCGCCGAGATCACGATCACCGGTAGCTCGTGCAACTGGCCGCTGGCTTTCAAGCGCTCGAGCACCTGGTAGCCGTCGCATTTCGGCATCATCACATCGAGCAACACGAGATCGAAAGCACCTTCGGCGATCAGCGCCAGCGCCTCCTCTCCATCGGCCGCAGTCGCAATCTCGCGATAGCCTTCGCGGTTGAGCCGCCGTGTCAGGAGATGGCGATTATCCTCGACATCATCGACGACGAGGATGCGCGCGCCGCTCAGCGCCGATGCCGGCTTGGTCCTTGCCGCGCTTTCCTCTGCCACCGTCCTCTCCGCTGTCGCGCCGCCGCGCGCCGGCAGGAACTGTAATCTCTTCGCTGCGGTGGCGCCATGTCGTTGAGCGCCTCGCGGACCCATGCATCGAACAAAGCCCTATCTTGGCTTCGATCATCGGGCAGGCACGAGGCCGAGGGGGTCGCATGGCAAGCCGGATGCCTGAGGCCGCCGCAGAGCACATCCCGCTTCTCACGCAATGGCGAACCGATCGCACGGGCGCCTTGATCACGGCACCGCGCCGAGGCATGACTCGGCGCGTTGCGAAAAATTTTGCCGCCGAGAGGATGAAGCCATGGGTCAGTTTGGAGTGGGACAACCGGTACCGCGCGAGGAAGACCCCTATTTGCTGCGTGGCGCTGGGCGCTATGTCGAT
>DATNGE010000093.1:0-19676 GCA_035606035.1 Allostellaceae bacterium | reverse complement strand
ATACGATCCCGCGACCGACAGGTGGCGCGAGCGCGCCGGCATGCCGCACGGCATGAACCATTCGGCGATGACCTCGCTCGACGGCAAGATCTATATGGCGGGCGGCTTCGCCTTCCCGATCCATACCGGCGCGCATGATCTGTTCTTCAGCTATGACCCGGCGAGCGATCAGTGGAAGAATCTGGCGCCGCTGTCGAGCCCGCGCGCGTCGGTCGGGTTGGTCGCGGCGGGCGGCAAGATCCACGCAATCGGCGGCCGCGGCCTCGACAAGGTCACGGTCGCAACGCATGAGGTCTACGATCCCGCGACCAATAAATGGACGCCCGCCGCGCCGCTGCCGGTGGCGCGTGATCATGCCGGCGTCATCGCGATCGACGGCAAGATCCACGTCGTCGGCGGCCGCACGCGCGAGCCGGCCGACAACACGCCCTTCCACGATATCTACGATCCCGCGACCGACACCTGGACGAGCGCGCCGCCTTTGCCCGAGCCGCGCAGCGCCGGCGCCATCGTCTATTACCGCGGGCTCATCATCTTTGCTGGCGGCGAGTGCAAGGACGGCAAGCCCTTCGCGCTGAACGAAGCCTTCGATGCGAAAGCCGGGAAATGGACCGAGCTCGCGCTGCTGCCCGGCGCGCGGCACGGCTTCGGCGGCGCGGTGATCGGCGATGTGGCTTATTTCGCCGGCGGCTGGACGGGCAGCGCCACCCGCTGCGCCGACGCGCCAACCGACGAGCTGCTGGCGTTTACGCTGAACTAGGTCGAAGGAGTGAAGCCTTGGAAAAATCAAATCTGCGGGTGAATCTGCCGTGGGATCCCAATCCGAAGAAACCGCGCTTCACGCCGCCGCCCAATACCTGCGACACGCATTTCCACGTCTGGGGTCCGCCGGATCGGTTCCCTTATGCCGAAAGCCGCCGCTACACGCCGCCGGCCGCACCGATCGAGCATTTCTGGGCGATGTCGTCGGTCATTGGCACGCAGCGCGGCTTTCTCCTTCACGCCTCGGCGCATGGCTTCGACAATGCGGTGACGCTCGACGCGGTGGCGCGCTCCGAAGGCAAGCTGCGCGCCGTGCTGCGCGCCACCGACAAATACGACGCGGCGACCCTCAAAAAACTTCATGCCCAAGGCGTGCGGGGCATGCGCTTCAATTTCATCGAGCGCTTGAAGACGAGCGCCGAGAGCGGCCTCTTCGACAGCGATCGTCTGCAGAAAGTCGCGGCGCAGATCGCGCCGCTCTCCTGGTTCATCGATCTTCACATCGAGGCGCCGCTCATCGTCCAGAACGCCGATCTGTTGCGGCGCGTCCCTGTTCCCATCGTGATCGACCATTTCGGCAAGGTGAATCTGGCGGAGGGCGTCAATCATCCGACGGCGCGCGCGCTGCTCGATCTGCTCGGCGAACCCAACATCTGGATCAAGGTCAGCGGCCATGCGACGCGGATCTCGGCCGGCGGCACCCTCGAGCAATTGACGACGATGGCGCGGGCGCTAATCGCGCGCGCGCCGGACCGCGTCATCTGGGGCAGCGACTGGCCGCATTCCGATGTCTTCGAGCCGGGACAGATGCCGAATGACGGCGATTTGATGAACATGGTCGAAGGCTTCGCGCCCGACGAAGCGATCAGGCGAAAGATCCTCGCCGAGAACCCCACGCGGCTGGCGGATTTCGGTTGAGCGTTCGATGCCGGCGATAAACAAGACGCGAGCGAGCCTCGCAGCGATCGCGGCGCTGGTGATTGCATCGGGGCTCGCTTCGCGCGCCGCCGCGGCGGAGACCGTTCGCGTCGGCACATCGGCGACCGGCTCCTACATCTTCGAATTGCTCGATGTCGGCGCCGGCGCCGGGATATTCGCCCAGCACGACATCGCGCTCGAGCGCACCGATTTCGCCGGCGGCGGCCAGCTCGCCCAGGGGATCTCCGCCGGCGCGGTCGACATCGCGCTATCCGGCAGCACCGATCTCGTCTTCATCGCCAAGGGCATGCCGGCGAAGGCGGTGACGATGGTCTCCGCCCCGCCCGTCGATTTCGCGATCATGGTTCGCGCCGATGGCGAGATCGCCAAACCCGAACAACTCAGGGGAAAGCGGATCGGCGTCACCTCGCCGACCTCGCTCACGGCGTGGTTCGCTCTCGATTTCGCCAAGCGGCAGGGCTGGCAGCCGAGCGACATCACGCTCGCCTTCATCGGGAGCACGCCGAGCGAGATCGCCGCGCTGCAAGTCAAGAATGTCGATGCGTTCGTCGGCAACGCCCAGGCGGGCTATGTCCTCGAGGAAAAGCAGCAGGGCTTGGCGCTCGTCACCTTCGACTATTTGACGACCTACATCACGCATATCCTTTACGCGAGCGACGCGCTCATCAACGATCATCCGAAAACCGTCACAGATTTCGTCGCCGCGTGGTTCGACATCGTGAAATTCGCGCGCGCCAACAAGGACGAGACCATCCGCCTCAGCCGGCCGGGCACGAAGCTCTCGCCGGAGGTCGCGGCGAAAACCTACGACGTCCAGACGCCGGCCCTCTCCTTGACCGGGCGGTTCGAGCCGCAAGCGCTGAAGGCGCTGGCGCAGTCTTTTATCGATCTCAAGCTTCTCGATAAATTGCCGCCGCTCGCGGAGCTCTATACCGAGAATTTCCTCCCGCCCCAGCCGGACTAGAGCGGCACGCCGGCGATGGTGACGCGGCGCTCCCAATAATCCCAGAGCATGCGCTCGAGCCCGCCGCTGACGCTGCCGCGCGCGCAATCGGCAACCTCGTCCGCCGACAGCGGCACGGCGCCGCCGAGCGCGTCGCCCTCGATCTGATAGCGCGCATTCTCCTCGATGAAGGTGCAGGCGAGGAGGCAGGCCTCGGCGGTGGTGCCGACCACGACCGAGCCGTGGCCGCGCATCTGGCAGGCGCGCTTGTCGCCCAAGGCTTTAGAGAGCGAGGCCGCCATCGCGTCGGTGACGACGAGCCGCGGATTGTCCCAGACCGGTACGCCATCCTTGAACATCGCGCCTTGCGCGAACACCGGCTGGATCGGCTTCCGGGCAATGCCGAGCAAGGTCGAGGCATGCGCGTGAAGGTGCGCGATCGAGCCGATCTCCGGCCGGTCCTTGTGGATTTGCGTATGGATGCGCCATTCGGCCGGGATTTGCATCGGCCGGTCGCCGCCCGGGTGGTGATGGATTTTGCCGTCCATGCCGAAGACGAAAATCTGGTCGGTGCGCACGTCGGTCTTCTCCGAGCCGGCCCCCGGCGTCATCAGCACCACATCCGTTCCCGGGATACGGATCGAGATATGGCCGAAGAGGCCGATCGATTCCTGCAGCCCGACGATCCGGCACATGATGGCAAGCGTGCGCCGCCAAGCGAATTCGTCGGATTCGGAGACGCCTTGGGCGCGCGCGAATTCGGTCATGTCATGATCCCTCGAGGGTAGCGAATTTCCGCTGTGCGCCTGGCTGGCAGCAGGCGCGCGGGAATCCCTTGTTTATAGAGCGGCAAAGCCCTGCTTTTCCGGGCAAAAATCATTTCCTGGTCCCCCCGAGATTTTGCCGCCGCAATAGGATTGGCGGCCCGCCTCTGGTGGTTTAGATTTCCGTCGCTCCCGGAGCCTGTCAATCGCGATCGCGTGAGAGAACGCGCCCCGAACAACCCAGGTGCGGCGAGCCAGGGAGGAATTGCCGGTGACCGTTCACGCTCAGACTGCCGAACTGGAAACTCTCGACCGGTCGATGCTCGACCGCGCCGAATTCTATGTCGGCGAAACCTCGCGCGTCGTCGCCATCGCCTGCGTTTGCGGCATGCTCTTCGTCGCCGCGATCACGATGGTCGACGTGCTGCTGCGCTGGTTCGCCAACGAGCCGATCCCGGCGATCAACGAGATCGTGCAGATGACCTTCTCGGTCGCGATCTCGGCCTGCATCCCGGCCGGCATGATCCAGCGCGTCAATCTGAAGATCGATCTCGTCGCCCGCTATTTCAGCCCGCCGATGCATGCCTGGCTCGAAGTCCTCGGCAGCGCCTGCCTCTGGCTGTTCTACGCCGTCCTCGCCTGGCGCATCTTTATCTATGCCGACACCCTCGCCTCCGAAGGCCGCACCACCGTCATTCTCGGCCTGCCGCAAGCGCCGTTCATGTATT
Source organism: Allostellaceae bacterium (assembly GCA_035606035.1). Classification (GTDB taxonomy): domain Bacteria; phylum Pseudomonadota; class Alphaproteobacteria; order ATCC43930; family CGMCC-115725; genus CAIKMD01. The sequence goes on along the minus strand of DATNGE010000093.1, from coordinate 15,540 downwards.
GCGTCTCGGCGCTGCTCGCCTTCGGCACGCTGGTGCAGACGCTGATCATCATCAACGAGGCGCGCCGCGCCTCGGTGCATGGCGCGAAAGCGAACGCGCTCGCCGCGATCACCACCGTGCTGATCGGCCTCGGCAGCTGGTGGTGGGTCGCCAATCACCAGATGCTCGCCACTTGGGCGCAGACCCATATCGGCCTCGCGGTGACGCTGGTCTTCATCATCATGTGGCTGATGACGCTGATCCTCATCCCAATCGCCGCGATCATGGGCATCGTCGGGGTCATCGCCTCGACCCTATTCATCGGCCTGATGCCGTCACTCGGCGCCGCCTCGACCGAAGTGACAGGCTTCCTCGGCAACAGCCAACTCGCCACCCTGCCCCTTTTCCTGATGATGGGCAGCTTCGCCGCCGTCGCGGACATCTCCGAGGATGTCTACCGCCTCGCCCATGTGCTGCTCGGCCGGCTGCGCGGCGGCTTGGCGCTGACGACCATCGCCGGCTGCGCCGGCTTCGGCGCCCTCACCGGGCATTCGATCTCGACCACGGTGACAATCGGCAAGGTGGCGCTGCCCGAAATGCAGGCGCGCGGCTACAGCCAGGCCTTCTCGACCGGCGTCTGCGCCGCGGGTGGCACGCTCGGCGCGCTGCTGCCGCCGGCTTCCGGCCCGCTGATCCTCTTTGCGCTCCTGTCGGAAGCCTCGGTCGGCCAGCTTTTCGTCGCGGCGGTCGGACCCGGTTTGCTCGCGACAATCCTCTATCTCATCACCATCGCGATCTATGTCCGCATTTGGCCAGACGCGGCGCCACTTAACACCGACCACGAGGCCGGCCGCCTCATAGCGGCGATGTCGCGCTGCGGCCCGGCGGCGCTGCTCTTCGGCAGCGTGCTTGGCGGCATCTATTTCGGCGTCTTCACCGCGACCGAGGCTGCCGCGGTCGGCGCTTTCGAATCATTCCTCTGCGCCCTCTGGCGCGGCAAGCTGCGCGGCAAGACCTTCTGGCATGTGATGGCGTCGACGACCGCGACGACGGCGATGATCTATGGTCTCATCTTCGGCGCGCAGATCTTCTCCTTCTTCGTCGGCGTCAGCGCGCTCACCGAATCGGCCACCTCCTATCTGGAGCATCTCAACTGGGCGCCGATCGAGATCATGGCGATGATCCTCGTCGTCTATCTGCTCTTAGGATCGGTCATGGAGAGCTTCGCGGTGATGGTCATCACCGTGCCGATCGTCACGCCGCTCGTCCTCCATCTCGGCTACGACATCCTGTGGTGGGGCATCATCAATATCTGCGTCGTCGAGACCGGCCTCATCCATCCGCCCTTGGGACTCAACGTCTTCGTGTTGAAGAGCATCCAGCCCGATGTCTCGATCTGGACCGTCTATAAAGGCGTCTTTCCCTTCGTCATCGCCGATCTGGTGAAGCTGGTCTTGCTGGTGGTGTTCCCGATCATCACCCTCTGGCTGGTCACGACGATGGGAAGCTGATCGCGGACGACAGCGTCCCGCGGAGGTAAGGACAAGGCATGAGCAATCCGTCGGCCGATCCGCGGCGCGGCACCAACCCGCTGTTCAGCGACAACAAGCTGCGACTCGGCATCTTCGCGACCAATGTCAGCAATGGCTGCGCCATCACCACGGCCGAGGAAGCCTATGAGCTCAACTGGCCAAACGCGCTGAGCATCGCCGAAATCGCCGACCGGCACGGCTATGAGGCGATGGTGCCGGTGGCACGCTGGAAGGGCTTCGGCGGCGAATCGAATTTCAACGGCACGAATTTCGAGACCTATACCTGGGCCGCCGGCCTGTCGCAGGCGACGAAGCGCATTGGCGTCCTCACCACCTCGCATGTCCCGACCGTCCATCCGGTGATGGCGGCCAAGCAGGCGACGACGGTCGATCACATCAGCGGCGGGCGCTTCGCGCTCAACATCGTCTGCGGCTGGTTCCGGCCGGAGCTCGAGATGTTCGGCGCGCCGCTGATGGAACACGACATGCGCTACGAATACGCGGCCGAGTGGATCGAGATCGTGAAGATGCTCTGGACGCGCGAGGACGAGTTCGATTACGAGGGCAAGTTCCTGCGCGTCAATAAGGGCTTCTCGATGCCGAAGCCGATCCAGAAGCCGTTCCCGCCGCTGATGAATGCCGGCGCCTCGGGCAAGGGCCAGCATTTCGCCGCGAAATACGCCGATATGGCCTTCATCCATATCGATCCCTCGGATCTCGAGAAGACCAAGGCGCATATCGCCGCCTATCGCCGCCTCGCGCGCGAGGAATACGGCCGCGACATCCAGGTCTGGATCGGCGCGCCGGTGACACAGCGCGACACGCGCAAAGAGGCCGAGGATTACGTCCACTACTACGTCGTCGAGAAAGGCGACGATGTCGCCTGCGACAACATGCTGGCGATCCAGAATGTTGAGATGCACAAGATGATGCCGGAGCGTGCCGAAAAGCTGCGTTTCGGCGCCAAGCTCGGCTGGGGCGGCTATCCGCTGACCGGCACCGCCGACGATATCGTCGCTGCGCTCGAGAAGCTCAGCGGCATCGGCGTCGATGGCGTGCTGATCCGCTGGGTCGATTATTGGGACGGGCTGCGGCGCTGGCACAAAGATGTGATGCCGCGCCTGGTCCAGGCTGGGCTGCGCCGCTCGGCTTAGAATTATATGGGATCGGCATTCTTTCTAGACGTCATTCCCGCGCAAGCGGGAATCCAGAGATTCGGTCTGTTGCCCTGGATCCCCGCTTTCGCGGGGATGACAGTAGCATTTGGTTATTGGCCGGGAAACGGAGACAGCGCATGGGACAATTCGGGATCGGCCAAGCGGTGCAGCGCGAGGAAGACCCGCGGCTGCTGCGCGGCCAAGGCGAATACGTCGCCGATGTAAGCCGAGCCCGCATGGCCTTTGGCCATGTGCTGCGCTCGCCGCATGCGCATGCGAGGATCCGCGGCATCGACACGCGGGCGGCGCAGCAGATGCCGGGCGTTCTCGCCGTCTATACCAGCGCCGATCTCAAAGCCGACGGTATCGGCACGCTGAAGGTGCGCATGCCGCGCAAGCGCCCGGACGGCGCGCCGATCTTTACCAGCCCGCACCCCGGCCTCGCGCGCGAGGAGACGCATTTCGCCGGCGACCAGGTCGCCTATGTCGTCGCCGAGAGCCTTGCTGAGGCGAAAGACGCGGCGGAGCGCATCGCGGTCGATTACGAGCCGGTGCCCTCGGTCGTGCTGACCTCGGATGCGGTGAAGCCCGGCGCGCCGGCGGTCTGGGCGAATTGCCCGGACAATATCTCGAACATCTTCGAGCTCGGCGACAAAGCCGCGGTCGACGCCGCTTTCGCCAAGGCGCATCACGTCACGCGCCAGCATTTCGTGATCTCGCGCATCATGCACAACGCGATCGAGCCGCGCGGCATCGTCGCCGAATACGATCAGCGCTTCGGCCGCTTCACCTTGAATGGCTGCATTGGCTCGATCCACGGCGCGCGCCGCGCCTTTTCCGAGGATATCTTCAAAATTCCCGAGAACCGCTTCCGCGTCGTTTCGGGCGATATCGGCGGCGCTTTCGGCTCGAAAGGCGTGACCGCGCCGGAGAACACGCTGGCGCTCTACGCCGCGCGCAAGCTCGGCCGCCCGGTCAAATGGGTCGCGGAGCGCAGCGAATGCTTCCTCTCCGACGATCATTGCCGCGACAACGTCACCGACGCCGAGCTCGCGCTCGACAAGGACGGACATTTCCTCGCGCTGCGGGTCAAGACGCTCGCCAATCTCGGCGCCTATCTCAGCGCCGATTCCAATCTGCTGCCGACTTTCTCCAATCTCGGCACGCTCGCCGGCGTTTATCGCACGCCGGCGATCCATGTGACCGTGCTCGGCGTGTTCACGAATACGACCGCCACCGCGCCCTATCGCGGCGCCGGCCGGCCCGAGGCCTGCTACGTCATCGAGGGCATCATCGACCGCGCGGCGCGCGAGCTGGGCATCGATCGCCTCGAGCTCAGGCGCCGCAATCTCATTCCGCCGAACGCGATGCCGTTTAAGACCGGGCTCGTCTACACCTATGATTGCGGCGATTTCGAGACCTGCATGAACAAGGCGCTCGATCACGCGCGCATCGAGAGCTTCGAGACGCGCCGTGCCGAAGCGAGGAAGCGCGGCAAGCTCCGCGGCCTCGGCGTTATCAACGCGATCGAGCGCGCTGCCGCGCCGCCAGGCGGCGAGACTGCCGAGATCCGCTTCGATGCGACCGGCTCGGTCACCTTCCTCACCGGCACGACGGCGCAGGGCCAAAGCCACGAGACGATGTACAAGATCATTCTCTCGGACAAGCTCGGCATCGATTCGAGCGAGATCAACTTCATCCAGGGCGACACCGACAAGGTCGTCTGGGGCGTCGGCACCTTCGGCTCGCGCGCCGCGGTGATCGGCGGCTCGGCCGCGGTGATCGCCGCGGAAAAGATCATCGCCAAAGGCAAGAAGATCGCGGCGCATATCTTCGAGGCGGCGGAAGCCGACATCGAATTCGCTAAAGGCATCTTCGCCGTCGCCGGCACCGACAAGCGCATGCCGATCAAGGAAATCGCGCGCGCCGCCTTCGCGCCCGGGCGCATTCCCAAAGGTATGGAGCCCGGTCTCTTCGAGATCGGCGTGTTCGAACCGAATGCGCAGACCTTCCCCTACGGCACGCATGTCTGCGAGCTCGAGATCGACGAGGACACCGGCAAGATCACGATCGAGCGCTATCTCGCGGTCGACGATGTCGGCACCGTCATCAACGAGCTGACCTTGCACGGCCAGGTGCATGGCGGCGTCGCGCAAGGCATCGGCCAGGCGATCTCCGAGGCCATCGTCTACGACCCCAGCTCGGGACAGCTCCTCTCCGGCTCGTTCATGGATTACGGCATGCCGCGCGCCGATGATCTTTGCGCCATCGAGGTCGACGATCACGCCGTGCCGACCAAGATCAACCCGCTCGGCGCCAAGGGCGCGGGCGAGGCCGGCACGGTCGGCGCGCTGCCGGCGGTGATGAACGCCGCGCTCGATGCACTCGCGCCGCTCGGCATCCGTCATATCGAGATGCCGCTGACGCCGGAGCGCGTCTGGCGCGCGATCCGCGCCGCGCGCGCCTAAAGCTTTCGCAAAGGGGGAAGAAATGAAAAAGACGCTGCTGACCGCTCTCGGCCTCGCCGTGCTTGCCGCGCCGGCTTTCGCCGATCCGGTGCAAATCAAATTCGCCTATCCGTCGGCTCCAAACAACGCGCTGTTCCAGGCGATGCAGGGCTGGACCGACGATGTGAACAAGGCCGCCAATGGCGCGATCGAGGTGAAGATCTTCCCCGGCGGCGTTATCGCCGACAATTCCAACATGTACGACCGCGTGACCGGCGGCGTCGCCGATATGGGCTTCGCCGTGTTCGGTCCGGTATCCTCGGTCTTCCCCAAGACCAATGTCGGCACGCTGCCCTTCGAGGCAAAGGATCATCGCGAAGACGCGTTGGCGCTGTGGGCGCTTTACGAAAAAGGCGTCATTCGCGACGAGTTCAGCAAATTCCATCCGCTCGCTTTCATCGTCTTCCCCGGCCTCGTCATTCATTCGAAGAAGCCGATCCACACTTTGGCCGACATCAAAGGCATGAAGATCAGCGTCGAGGGCCGCGTCCTCAGCGAGATGATGCCGCGGCTCGGCGCGGCGCCGATCTCCCTGACGCCGGGCGAGCTCTATCAGAGTTTGCAGCGCGGTCTCGTCGAGGCGGTGCCGCAAGGCTGGCCGAGCGTGCCGACCTTCCATCTCAACGAGGTGACGAATTTCCATCTCGAGGCGCCGCTCGGCTTCAACACCGGCTATGTCGCGATGAACAACGACAGCTACGCGAAGCTGCCGCCGGCCGGCAAGGCCGCGGTCGACAAATTCTCCTACAAGCCGTTCACGGAGCGCCTCATCGCGGCCGACGACACGATGCAGGCGGTCGGGCGTGACGCGACAAAGGCGCTGCCGGGCCAGACGATCGCGCAGCTCGATCCCGCCGAGGAAGCGCGCTGGAAAGCAGCGGTCGCGCCGGTGACCGACCAATGGGTCCAGGCAACACCCGATGGCGCGAAAGTCCTCGCCGCCTTCCGCGCCGAGCTGACGGCGATCCGGGGCGGGAAGTAGGCGATAGTTTTCTCTCGTCACCTCCGCGACAGCGGGGGTCCAGGGTAAACGCTCGGCTTGAAAACTGGATTCCCGCTTGCGCGGGAGGTGCCTTTGATTAGCCCGAGAACAATTTGCGCGTTCTCAGAAAGCCCCGGCGAGGCGGGCGCCAAACGGGGCGATCGCGGCTTCGACCTTCGCGCGCTCTCCGTGGCCCTCGAAGCGCGCGAGATATTGATAGACCGAGAGACCATGCGGCACCGGGAAACCGGCGATGGTCGAGAGCTGATACCCGGCGCCCTGCACCGCCGCGATGAGTCCGCCGAGCCTGCCGTCGGCGGCGAACTCACCGACAACGACGATGGTCGCCGGCCGTTCGCTGAAATGCGGCCGGGCCGATACCAGCCACCAATTGGCGAGCGATCCATCGTCGATGCGCTCGGCGACGACTTCGAGCCCCGGCACGGCCGCGACGAGCGAGCGCGAGCCGACGACGGCCGACATGCCGTCGCCGGCGAGCACATCCTTCGCCGCCGCGACGGAATTGAGAGGATGCATTTCGCGGGGAACCCCGGGAAAATGCTCTTCGAGCCACGGAACGCATTGCATGATCGAGCCGTGTCCGGTGATCTTGCGAATCGATTGGCGCCGCGTCCCGGGCTTAGCGTAGAGGTTGCATGAAAGCGGCAACGCCATCATATCCATGACATAGAAGCCGCGCAGGGCGACGGCGCTCCCATGATGCGCCTGGCCGGTACGCTCCGCACCGAGCACGATGGCATCGACGGTGCCGCGCGCGAGCTCGTTCCAGCAATCCTCCATCGATTTGAAATAATGAGGCACCGAAAACGCGGGATGGCGCGCACGGATAGCCTCCGTCGCCTCGCCGGCGAAGGTTGCGCTGCCGCCCAATGTGCCGATTTTCATCATGGCCCTTCACGCGACATGGCGTCGCCTAACCCGGAAACAGACCGCGCTTCTTCAAATATGCGATCGCAAGCCGGTCGTATTCCCAGGGCTGCTCGAAACAGTTGGCGTGTCCGGCGCCCGGCATCTCGACGATCTCGGATCCCTTGACCAGGGATTGGAGCTTGTAGGCGCCTGGCTTGGTGAAATCGTCGCCGCCGATGATGATCAGGGTCGGCACTTTGATCCGCGGATAGAGATCGGGGCTCGCATCGGCAAGCGCCTGGTTCATCAGCATGATCGACTCGAGCGTGCCGGCATTGCTGAGGCCGCAGACCATGTCGGCGTAGTATTGAACGAGCGGCGTCTCGCGCAGCTTCGGGTGGAAATGGAACAGCACGGCGCTGCGCCGCCGCGCGATCCCTTCGGCGCGATAGGCCTCCTTGCCTTTGAGCTGCGTCTCGCGGATATCGGGCAGATAACCGCAACCGGAGAGGATCATGCAAGGCATGCGCTCGGGCCGCTGATCGGCCATATGCATGGCGACTTCCGAGCCCATCGAATTGCCCTGCACGATCACCGGCCCATCGCTGATCGTGTCGATCAGTTCCCACACCGCCGCCGCCTGATCCGCCATCGTGACGCCGTCTTGCGGCGCCGGCGAGCGGCCATAGCCCGCGAGATCGACCGCGATGCAACGATACCAGCTCGAGAAATGCGCCATCTGGAAGAGCCAAAGGCGATTATCGTCGGGCGTCGAATGCAGGAACACCATCGGCAGGCCGGTCTTGCCCTGCTGCTCGTAATAGAGCGGCCCCGGAATATGCGGCGCCATGGCGCGTTGCCCGCTAGTACATCAGGCTGACGATCTTGCCGCGCTGCGCGCCGGTGGTCGCGACGCAGATCGGCGAGCGGTAGAGCGGTGCCGCGAATTTCGTATCCGGCTGATCGGCGCGGATCTTCATGAAGAGCGGCTCGAGGCCGAGATCGAGCCAAGTGCCGAAAGCGGCATCGTGATGCGCCGGCAGATAGAGCCGCGGATGCAGGAGCTGCACCAGCGGCCAGGTATCGGCGACCTGATGCTCGGCGACAGGATGCGGCTGATAGGCGACGATGCCGATATCGGCGCGACCCAGCTTGGCGACGAGCGCGCGGTCGCCCGCGGTGATCGGCCCGGCGCTGCCGATCACGACGATCGAGAAGCCATTCTTGAAGCGCAGCGCATAGGCGAGCGTGCCTTCGGTGATGACCTTGGGATCGAAGGTGCCGCGCGCCGTCACCTGTTTGTTATGCGCCTCCTCTTCGGGCGTGTTCGGCCGCGAATCGACCTTGTAGATCGCGCCGAGCGCATCGATGAGGCCGTCCTGGATCGTGCTGTGCTGCGCCAGCGCAATCTCGACGGTCACGTCGCCGAAACGGAAGCTTTCGCCGCCTTTCGCGCTCATCGTCTGCGATGCCGGCACGCCGAGCTTCTCCGCGGTCGCGATCGTGAGCGGCGCGCCGATCACCGGCGCGTGAGTCTGCGCCGCGATCGGCGCGACATCCGAGATGTGGTCGAAATGCGCATGGCTGACGAGGATGGCGTCGGCGCGCTTGATCTGCGGCACGGTGATGCCGATGTCGTGATTGCGCGCGGTACGGTCGAAATACGCATCGAAGAGAAAGACGTGGCCTTGGTAATCGACCTCGTAATTGGCATTGCCGAGCCAGCGCAGGACGACGATCGACGAACCCTTGCCCGGCACCGGCCCGCCGACAACGGCGGGGGTGTAGCTGCTGCAAGCCGGTTCGGCGGCCTGCGCGATCGCGCCCGCGGCCATCGCCGCGAGCAATGCTGCCACGGATAGAACCAAACGCTTCATGCTGACCCCCCTCGTGGAATTTTCGACACTATAGCATCAAGCGAATCGGCTGGGCGACCGCTCGGCACGGCGCCGCTTCGGAACGGCCCAGCCCGCGCCTCAGTGCCAACATTCCGTCACGATCTTTAGCGATCATAAGCCCGCACATTCCTCTGTGACGCAAAGCAGATTCAGCCGCCGGGGCGAGGCAAACTTCGCGAAAGGAACGGCCTCTCATGCGTCGATCCACCCTCATAACCATGACGTTCGGCTTCATCCTGGCGAGCGCCGCCGCGCAGGCTGCGGAACCCTGGCAAAGCTCGAACCTGTCGCAGCTACAGCGATCGGCGATCGTTTGGCGCGAGATGCGGGATTGTGCGCAAGAGGCGGCGCTGCGTGTCCCGGATCATACGGTCGAAGCCAACCGGCAGCGCGAAGCGACGCGGCTGAATTGCTTGCGGGTCCATCACCTGCCGATCGATCAACAACCGGTTCGGCAAGACGCGCCGCCGCGGTGATCTTCGGGTTTCCTGCGGTTTGCACGGCGAGCCTCACCCTGGCAGCGCCGCCGTGGGCTGCTTGCTGGTTGACGGAAGCGCGTCGCCGACAAACTATTGTCCCTCATCTCGGGACAAGAGCGTGTGAGTAATTCCCCCATCAGCAATCCCCAAGTCCTTATTGTCGGCGGCGGTCCGGTCGGGCTGACCCTCGCCATCGATCTCGGCAAACGCGGCATCCGCGCCATGCTGATCGAGCAGAAAGACGCGCCGGCTTTCCTGCCGAAGATGGAGCGCTGCAACGCGCGGACGATGGAGATCTACCGCCGGCTCGGCATCGTCGACCGCATCCGCGCCGCCGGGCTCGGCCCCGATGTGCCGATGGATGTGTTCATCGTGTTGTCGCTGACCGAGAAACCGCTGGTCGCGCATCACTACCCTTCGGTCAACGAGGCGCGCGATGAAATCAAGGCGGTGAACGACGGCACGCAGGCGCTCGAGCCCTATCAGCTGATCTCGCAATACACGCTCGAGCCGCTCCTGAAGCAGGTCGCGGAGGAGATCCCGAACGTCGCCGTGCGCTTCGGCTGCGAGCTGATCGAATTCCGTCAGGATGCTGATTGCGTTACCGCGACGGTGCGCAGCAAAGGCCAGACCGAGACCATTCGCGCCGACTACCTCGTGGGCTGCGACGGCGGCGCCAGCACGGTCAGGAAGCAGCTCGGCATCAAGCTCAAGGGCGAAGCCAATCTCCTCGAGCTGCGCCAGGCGCTTTATCGCTGCGACGAGCTTTACGATCGGCTGCCGATCGGCAACGGGCCGGGTCATGGCCGGCATTACCATGTCGCCGACGGCTACAATTCCTTCCTGATCATGCAGGATTCGACGAAGCACTGGACCTTGCATGCCGTCGTCCAGCGCGACGAGGATATGAAAACGCTGTTCGAGCAGATCGTCGGCGTGCCGGTGAAATATGAGATGATCACCTGCAATCCGTGGCGCCAGAATCTGCTGCTCGCCGAGCGCTTCGCCGAAGGCCGCGTCTTCATGGCCGGCGATGCGGTGCATCTCGTCATTCCGACCGGCGGGCTCGGCATGAATGGCGGCGTCGGCGATGCGATCGATCTGTCCTGGAAGCTCGCCGGCACGCTGCAAGGCTGGGGCGGGCCCAATCTGCTGCGCTCTTATGAGATCGAGCGGCGGCAGATCGGCGAGCGCAATGTCGGCGCCTCGCGCCATGCGACCTTGGGCCGGCGGCGCTGGCGCGGCCTATGGCGGCCCTATCTCCGCGACAACACGCCGGAAGGCGCGGCGCTGCGCGCCGAGATCGCGCGCGTCGCCGAGATCGAGCAGCGCAAGAGCAACGACATGATCGGCGCCGAACTCGGCTATCGCTATGTCGATTCGCCGATCATCGCCGATATCCCGGGCGGGCCGGAGCATCTCTTCCGCAGCTACGAGCCGACGAGCTGGCCGGGCGCGCGGCTGCCGCATGTCTGGCTGAAGGACGGCACCGGTATCCAAGACCGCTTGCCGAAGGACGGCTACACCATCCTGCGCCTCGGCAAGAACGAGGCCGATCTCGCGCCGCTCGCGAAAGCAATCGCCGCTTACGGCGCCAAGGTCACCTCGCTCGATATTCGCGACGAGCCGGCGCGCGCGGTCTATGGCTACGACCTGCTGCTGCTACGGCCCGATCTGCACGTCGTGTGGCGCGGCAACGCGCCGCCCGACAATCCGCAGGAACTCGCGGCCCTCGCGACGGGGCACTAAGCGAAACGATTAGGCCCTGGCGCGTTTGCGCTGCGAGTGGATCGATTCGATATCGGGCAGGAAGAAGGTCAAAAGCCCGATCAGCGGCAGGAACGAGCAGATCTTATAGACCGCGCCGATGCTGGTGAGGTCGGCAATTTTGCCGAGCACGGCGGCGCCGATGCCTGCCATGCCGAAAGCGAGGCCGAAGAACAGGCCCGCGATCAAGCCGATGCGGCCGGGAATCAGCTCCTGCGCATAGACGAGGATGGTCGCGAAGGCCGAAGCGGTGATCAGCCCGATCAGCACCGCGAGCACGCCGGTCCAGAAGAGATTGGCGTAAGGCAGCGCCAAGGTGAAAGGCAACGCGCCGAGGATCGAGAACCATAAGACGAATTTCCGCCCGAAGCGGTCGCCGAGCGGTCCGCCCATCACCGTGCCGATCGCGACCGAGGCGAGGAACGAGAAGAGATAGAATTGCGCGCTCTGGATCGAGAGCCCGAAATTCTCGATCAGATAAAACGTGTAGTAGTTCTGCAACCCGGCCGTGTAGAAGAATTTCGAGAAGATCAGCGCCAGCAGCACGAACAGCGACAGCGCGATCGTGCCGCGCGAGAACGTCGCCGTGTTCGGCGTCGCATGGCGCGAGACGCGCGTCTGATGCACGACGCGGTGCTGCTTGTACCAGACGCCGATGCGCGTTAGCAGCACGATCGCGAGCAACGCCGCGGCGGTCAGCCATTCGATGCTGCCCTGGCCGAGCGGCACGATCATGAACGCGGCGAGCAGCGGGCCGAGCGAGGAGCCGAAATTGCCGCCGACCTGGAAGAGCGATTGCGCGAGCCCGTGCCGGCCGCCCGACGCCATGCGCGCGACGCGCGAGGCTTCGGGATGGAACACCGCCGAGCCGATGCCGACGAGCGCGGCGGCGATGAGCAGCGCCTCGAAGCTCGGCGCGCGCGCCAGGAGGATGATGCCGATGAAGGTGAAACCCATGCCGACCGGCAGCGAGAACGGCTTCGGGTGGTTATCCGTGTAGTGGCCGACCAGCGGCTGAAAGACCGAGGCCGTGCATTGATAGGTCAGCGTGATGAGGCCGATCTGCCCGTAATCGAGCTGGAAGGTGTCGCGGAAGATCGGGTAAATCGCCGGCACCACCGAAGCGATGAGATCATTGAGCAGATGGCAGAAGCTCAGCGCGCCCAGGATGCCGAGCGAGACCTTGCCGATAAGATGCGGCGGCCGGACGGAAACGACCGCCGGCTCAGCGATTTCAATGCTTTGGGCTTCGGACTGGCTCATAGGCCGAGTATGCGAGAGCTTCGGCGCAGCGGCAAATGGCGCACGCTCATGTCAGCTACCGCCTTTTGGCATGAGCCAACACCCGTTCGTTGCGAAAATACGAACCACCAAGGCACCCGAGAAACAAAATCACAATGAGAAGATGAGGCAGTGAGAAAATATTCATGGCGCGTAGCGCCTCACCTTTCTTCTCACTGTCTCACCGCCTCTTTGTGGATCTTGGTGTCTTTGTGCCTTGGATGCTCGAAAGAAAACGCGCGGACGACTATCGCCCATCGATCTTGCCCGCCGTGCCGTATTCGCGCAGCACGGTTTCCGGCAGGCGCTCGGTTGCGCCGCGTTGCTTGGCTTCGGCTTCGAGATAGGCGCCGAGATGGCGCGAGCGCGCGACGAGCGCGCTGCCGAAGGCGCGGCGCTCGCGGTCGTAGCGGAGGAGCGCCGCGGCGAGATCGGGCTCGGCGGCCAGCGCCTCGACCAGCCCCTTGGCGTCGAGCGCCGCCTTGGTGATGCCGGCGCCGACATGCGGCCGTGCGACGAAAGCCGAATCGCCGAGCAGGAGCGCGCGGCCGAAGGTAAGGCGCGGCGCTTCGACATCGAAAATGCCGTGGGGATAAGGCAGCCGTGTGCGGCGGATGATGGCGGCGAGCGGCGGCGCGAAGCGCGCTTTCGCGTCTTCCTGCAACTCGCGGATCACCTCGGGACGCACGAGCGGCGGCGGGATCGAGCTGCCGTGGCAGCGGCCGCTCGCATCGGTGCAGAGCGCGGGCAGCGCGCGCGCTTCATCCGCGGGGCGGAACCAGATCCAGTAATAGCGGCGATGACCGGGCCGCGTATCGGCGTCGCGCCCCGGCATGCCGAGCGCCAACAGCAGCTCGCCTTCCGGCAGCGCGAAGCACATGCGGCCGAAGAGCAGCGCATGCTCATCCGCGCTCATTTCGCTTTCTTCGATGACGCCGCGCCACGCGACATAGCCGGCGTAGCGCGGCATCACGTCGGGGGCGAGAAGCGCGCGGATGGTGGAATTGATCCCGTCGGCGGCGATCAGCAACGCGCCCCTTTCACGCGCACCATCGGCGAGGACCGCGGTGACGCTGTCGCCATCCTGCTCGATGCGCTCGACCCGCATCGCCGCGCGATAACATTCATCCGGCAGCGCGTCGCGCAGCGGTCGGTAGATGCGATCCCAGGCGCTGTTGATTGAGCGCACCGCCAGCTCGCCGATGATCGTCCCCTCGCGATCGAGGCAGATCCGCGACGTCACCGCGACGCCGGCCGAGGGATCGAGCGCGATGCCGATGCTGCGCAAAATATCGAACAGCTCTTGCCGCGTGCCGATGCTGGCGCCGCGATCGGCGAGCGCGCCGCCGCTACGCTCGAACACGGCGACATCCCAGCCTTCAGCGCGCAAAAGCTGCGCGGCGAACAATCCGCCCACCGATCCGCCCACGATCAACGCCCGCTGCCGCGCCATCGCGCAAATCTAGCGGATATTTGACGCGGTCACTTCATGCCTAAATAATCTCGCAGAACGAGCAAGGAGGCTCGCCATGGCGCTCGGCACGGATATCGATCAAGGCACGGCCTATGGCCGCAAGCCAGGGACGATCAATCGCGACTACACCGAGACCGGTCCTGGCACCAAGATGGGCGAGCTCTTGCGTCGCTATTGGCATCCGGTCGCGCTCTCGAGCGAAGCGACCGACCGGCCGAAGCAGATCCGTGTGCTGAGCGAGGATTTGATCCTCTTTCGCTACGGTCGCGGCCGGGCGGGCCTGCTCTATCCGCGCTGCGCCCATCGCGGCACCACGCTTTATTACGGCAAGGTCGAGGAGCGCGGCATCCGCTGCTGCTATCACGGCTGGCTCTTCGATGCGGAGGGGAATTGCCTCGAGCAGCCTTGCGAGCCCGAGCTCGGCAAGCACCGCGACAATGTGCGCCAGCCCTGGTATCCGGTGGAAGAGCGCTATGGGCTGATCTTCGCCTATCTCGGTCCACCCGGGAAAAAGCCGGTGCTGCCGCGCTGGGACGTGCTCGACGAGCTCGATCCCGATGAATCGATCGAAGCCTCCAATCTGATCGCCAGCGGCCCGGTCGTCATCCCGTGCAGCTGGACGCATCATTTCGACAACGTGCCGGATCACTATCACGTGCCGATCCTACACGGCTCGAATAGCGGCACGCAATTCAACGAGCTGATGAGCCGGATGCCTAAGATCAGCTGGGAATTGACCGAGCGCGGCATCAAGACGGTCTCGCGCCGCCCCGCCGATCACGGCAAGACCTTCCTGCGCATCGTCGAAGGCGTGCTGCCCAACGCGCGGCTCGTGCCCGATACCGTGCCGTCGCGCTCGGGCAAATGCGAATCGGTCAGCTGGCTCTTGCCGGTCGACGACACGCATTACATCCTCTACGCGGCGCTGCGCAAAACATCAAACTGGCAGCGTGGCTTCACCAGGCCGGGCGGCAAAAGCTGGTGGGAGATGAGCGCGGAAGAGCATCAGCGCTTCCCCGACGATTACGAGGCGCAGACCGGCCAGGGTCCGATCACGCTCCATTCCGACGAGCATCTCGCGACCACCGATCAGGGCGTCGTGATGCTGCGCCGGTTCTTGCTGAAGCAAGCCGAGATCGTCGCGCAAGGCGGCGATCCAGCCGGAATCTCCTTCGATGCGAGCGCGCCGCCGATCAAAAGCGAAGCGGGTAACTACGTGGTCGACGCCTAGACGCTCGAATACCGATCTCTGCATTCCGTCACCCCGGCGAAAGCGGACGACCCGCGCGGCCGCTCTTCGCGGTCGTGCCCTTCGGGTTCGCGCGTGAAGAGCGCGTGAACGGGTCGTCCCAGCGAAACAGTCGCGTTATTGCCCTGGATTCCCGCTTACGCGGGAATGACGGTTGAACTGAGCGCAGGCAGCTTGACAGTATAACAATCTCGGCCACACCCTGAGCGCAGCCGGCGAGTCCGGCGATGGGAGGAAGCGAAGAGAATGAGCGATCCGCGCGAGGTCGAGATCAACGCGATCATCCGCGGCGCGCGGGTTAATCGCTTCCACATCCTCATCGTCACGCTTTGCACCACGGTCGCGATCTTCGACGGTTTCGACAC
>DATNGE010000092.1:0-8284 GCA_035606035.1 Allostellaceae bacterium | reverse complement strand
TTGCCGGCGAGGCCGATGATCGCCGGCACGTCGAAAGCCGAAAAGCCGATCATGAAGATGAAGATGCCGGCGGCGAGCAGCCCGGGCCAGGCCAGCGGCACCGTGACGCGCCAGAGCGCGCCATGCGGATGCGCGCCGCTGATCGCGGCGGCGTCTTCGAGCGCAGGATCCATCGCGCGCAGCACCACCGATGTCATGACGAAGGCGACCGGCGCGAGGCCGAGCCCCTGGACCCAGCCCATGCCCCAGAGATTGGTGATGCTGATCGGCGGCGCCGAGAGGTGGAAGAGCGCGATCAGCGCGGTGTTGATCATGCCGATGCGCGGATGGAGCAAAAACTCCCAGCCGATCGCCGTAACGAATCCCGGCACCAAAAGGCCGATGGTCATGGTCGAGAAGACCACGGTCTTGCCCGGAAAATCGGTGCGCTCGACGAGCCAGGCTATCGGCGCGCCGATCGCCATCGCGACGACGAGCGTCAGTCCCGAGAAGGCGAAGGTGTTGGCGAGCACGCGCCACACGAAGCGATCGCCGAAGGTATCGACATAATTCCCGATCGTATAGGCAAGGTCAGGATCACCGGGCTCGCCGTCGATCAGGCTCATCCAGAGCACGAGCGCAATCAGGATGAGGACAACGAGGCTCGCGAGCCCTGCCACCGCCGCCATGCCGATCGCCCAGCCGCTCGGCCGCTCGGCTTTACGCCGTGCCGGCCGAGCCGCGAGGCTGATCGCGCTCATCGTGCCGCCGCTATCTCAATTCCACCGCACGTATCAGCCGCCCATTGCGTCCTTGAGGGCCTTGGTGAGCTTGGCATTCGACGTATCGATGCCGGGATTGTCCTTCCAGAATTTGTAGTCGATGCGGTGGAAGTGGATGCCCTTCGCCTCGTTGTCGGCGACGAATTTGTGCATGCTGGTCTCGGGGAAATAATCGAGATCGATGCCGCCGCCATTGCAAATGCCGCGCTGGCCCTGCTCGGTCATGAGATAGAGTCCGAAGAGGATCGCGGCGTTGGGATGCTGCGCGTTCTTCGGGATCAAGATCTCGTAGTATTGCAGCTGCGCCGAGTCGGCCGGCACCGCGAGGGCGAGCTTGCCGCGATACGCATCGATATTCGGATAGCCGCCGGTGCAATCGAGCACCAGCGCCTGGAACTCGCCGGAGGCGACACGGTCCTGACCGCCGCAATTGAGCACGCCCTGTGCCTGGCGGCCGAGCTTCGGGATGTAATCGGCCATCTTGGCCTCGCCTTCCCAGCCCTTCGCCGACATCGCATCGAAGCCGTTGACGAAAGCCGTGGTGCCGAACCGGCCCTTGTATTGCGGCTTCAACAAATCGTCGATCGTCTTCACCTGGGCGAAATCGGCGCCGCTCGAGACGTTGTAGAGCACGCCCGGAGTGCCGGTGGAAATGCCGAGGCTGTAGCCGTCGGCGCCGATCTGCTGCGGCACGATGCGCTCGGGCCACAGCTTCTGCCACGGCACTTGGGTGAACATGTTGAGCTTAAGGAGCGGATCGTATTGCGCGATGCCGGCGGTCCAGATGTCGACCGAGGACGGCTGGTTGGCGCGGAACTCGGTCGAGATCTTCGCGCCGATGATGCCGAACGGCCCGCCATTGGTGAAGTTCAATTCGAGATCGACGCCGTAATTCTCTTTGATCCAGGCTCTCGCCGCATCGAGATTCGCCTGGCCGCCGAAGACCAGCGGGTTGGTGCTGCTCAGCACCACCTTCTCGGTCTTCGCGCCATCGACGATCTTCTGCAGCTCCGGCGACATCGGCGGCTTCACCGCCTGCGCGCTTGCCGCGCCCGCCATACCGCTCGCCGCCAGCAGTGCCGCCGCGGCCAGAATTGCTCGCTTCATGGATTTTCCTCCCCATTGCGGCAACGCGCGCCGCCATCCGTCTTTCACGAGCGATCTTGGCCTGACCGGCCATCCGCTGGCAAGTCCGCGCAAGCCGTCCGCATGATTGACGCAGCTCTCACCGTCGCCTTTCGCGCGCCCGCGCGCGCACTATCTCATTGAGCCGATTGCGGACCAGGGTCTGGAATTCATCGGCCAAGGGTGTAACGCGCGCGTCTCGCACCCGAAGTACGGAGAGCACGGAGCGAACATTCCAGCCGCGAACGGAGATGACGGCCAGTAACCCCAGGCGCAGCTCTTCGGCCACGACGTAACGGTTCATCGCGGCAATGCCGTAACCGCTTTTCAGCGCATAGACGACCGCCTCGTAGGACGGCAGCTGAAGGCGGCGCCTCGGCACGATGCCAAGGCGCGCCATCGCCGCATCAGCAAGACTGCGCGTCGCCGAGCCTTCTTCGCGGGAAATCCAGGTCAGCTCTTCCAGACGTTCGCGCGATGGACGCCGCGGCACGAAGGCAGGATTGCCAACGACGGCAATCTCGTTCTCCAGCAATGGCTCCGCCACGATCTCCGGTCCGCCAGCCGCGTCCGCAATGAAACCCAGCTCAGCGCGATGCGCGCGAAGCCACTCCAGCGCTTTTGTCGCGGTTCCGAGTTCGAGTGATACGCGCACGCCCGGACGCGCGTTCTGGAATTCGGCAATGATCTTGGGCAAGAGATAGGTGCCCGTCAGCCAAGTGGCGACGATTGCCAGCGAGCCCGAGCCGCTATCACGGAACTGCGCAGCGCCGCGGGCTGCCTGGGCGAGGAGCGACTCCGCGCGCAACACGTGATTGGCGACAAAATCTCCGGCGCTGGTCAGCGCGCCGTCGCGGCGCGCGCGCTCGATCAATTTCAGCCCCAGCATACGCTCTAAATCGGCGATATGCTTCGAAACTGCCGGCTGGCTGATGTGCAGCTCGGCGGCCGCCGCCGAGAACGAGCGGCACCGGGCAAATGCCGCAAACGCGCGCAAGCGTGCTTCCAGATGCATAACCATAGTTTATAGGAATGCATCTACTATGTATTTTTTTATTTCCCGCCGGGCGCATAGGCTGTCTCGCAGTAGGCAGTTATGACGCGACGGAGGATTGTCATGCGCTCGTTTACGCTGGGAATGCTCGTGACCAGCGCGCTTTTGACTTTCTCGCCAATCGCGCAAGGCGCTCCTTGCTTGATCGTTACCCTGACCGGTACTCAAGGCGGACCTACGGTCTTTAACGGTCAGGCAGGCGCCGGAACCTTGGTGCGATATGGCGACGACAGCAACGACTGTGCCGCGGTAAAATTGCAGTTCGATACCGGCCGCGGAACAAATCAGCGGCTGTCGCAGATCGGCGTGTCACCGCCGCAGCTGAATGCGATCTTCTTTACGCATATGCACGGCGACCATACCGAGGGCCTCGCCGACGTTATGATGTTGCGCTGGTACCTGAAAGGCCCGGTTGTCGACATCGTCTGCAGCGCGGATGCCGTTTCGACGCTCGAGATCAACCACAGCTGTCGCAAATTCGTCGAGCATATCGCCGACGCGTTTATCGAATCCGGCGAGATCGCCGAGCGCCGTTCCGAAGACAAAGGACGCGCGGAAGGCGGGCCCGCCGCCTTGGCGAAGGTGATGACGTTCGAACCCAAAGACGAGCCGCAACTCGTCTGGTCTTCCGGCGACGTGAAGGTGAGCGCGATTCGGTCAACGCACATTGCCGGTCACGCCTCCTATCGCGTCGATACACCGGCCGGAAGCGTCGTGATCGGCGGCGATGCCAGCAGTGACACGCCCGCACCGCCACGCGCCCATTCGACATCCGACCAGGTGGAAAGGTTGGCCAAGGGCGCCGACATTATTGTGCATTCGACGATACATCCGGTGCTGGGGCCTGATCGCGGCAGCGGATTTCCCGTGATGAGCTTTTATCGGCAAAGCACCGCGAGCGACCTCGGCGCGATGGCCCAGCGCGATGGCGCCAAGTATCTGATGCTGACGCATCTGGCGCCGGCGCTCGGGACCGCACGCCACAATCAGTGGGATGTGCCGGGCGGTCCATTGAGCGAAGCCGATTACCGCGCGGCGGCGGCGGCAGGCGGCTTTATCGGCACCACGATTGTCGGGACGGACCTCGCGACTCTACGGCTTCCCGCGAAATAACCCATTCTCCGAGCGGTGCCTCGATAGCCGGCAGCGCTGCGACGCCGACGCGCAGACAGAAGCACCGAGCCGGTTTGGGACCTTTTTCCCTTTTGCGGGGACCGCGCGCCACGTTAGGGTGGCAGCCGATCGCCACCGCAACCGCCTTTGGGCCGCACAAACTCGTGTCGCAACATCAGGACGCACGCATCCGACCCGCCAGCTTCGCGAGCGGCGCGCTCCGCCAAGAGTGGTTTCTCGGCATCAGCCTCGCGACGACGCTCGGCTTCGCGCTGGCGGGGGAAAATCTTTTTGCCGCGCTGAGCAATCCGCTGTGGCTGGCGCTTATTTTTCTCTGGCTCTTCGGCACGGTGATGGGATCGGCCTTGGCGGTTGTCCATCACGCCGATCAGGTCGCCGAAATCCTCGGCGAGCCGTTTGGCACGCTCGTCTTGACCCTGTCGGTGACGGCAATCGAGGTGATGAGCATCACGGCCGTGATGCTGCATGGCGCGAACAATCCGACCCTGGTGCGCGATACGCTGTTCGCCATCATCATGATCGTGCTCGGCATGATGGTCGGCGGATCGCTGCTGATGGGCGGCTGGCGCCATCGCGAGCAGCAATACAATCTGCAAGGCGCCAACGCCTATCTCGGCGTCATCATCCCGCTGTCGGTGCTCACCCTGAGCCTGCCGGATTTCACGACGACGACCGCGGGTCCAACGCTGTCGTTCGGCCAGCAGCTATTCATCGTCGTGATGTCGGTCGGGCTTTACGGCGCGTTCCTGGCGATCCAGACCGGCCGCCACCGCGGCTATTTTCGCTTCGAGGAGCCGGACGCCGCGCATCATCCGCGCACGCCGCCGCGCCTCTTACCGCACGCCATCCTTCTGATCCTCTATATCGCGCCCGTCGTGTTCCTCGCCGAACAGCTCGCGCATCCGATCGACTATTTCATCGAGACGCTCCAGGCGCCGCCGCCGCTCGGCGGCGTCATCATCGCGGTCATGGTCGCGGCGCCCGAGGCTCTCGGCGCCACGCGCGCTGCCCTCGCCAATCACCTGCAGCGCTCGGTCAACATTTTTCTCGGTTCGGTACTGTCGACCATCGGCCTGACCGTGCCGGTGATGTTGGCGATCAGCTATTTCACCGCGCACGAGGTTTATCTCGGCCTCAATGCCGCAAACGATCTGCTGCTCGTGTTGACGCTGGCCGTCAGCGTCGTGACCTTCGCCAGCGGCCGCACCAACGTCCTCCAAGGTGCGGTCCACGTCGTGCTGTTCGCCGCTTTCTTGATGCTGATCTTCCAGGGCTGAGCCCCGCGCGGTTTTCCGCGATCGCTCAGCGCGCCTCGCGCCGGAGTTCGACCACCACTTGCGATTGGACGACGCTCAGCATCCCTTCGCGCGCCGGATGGCCGCCGCGCTCGATACGCAGCCCGATGAGTTCCGGCTGCGTGCGGATCAACTCCATCACCGCGTCGAATTTCGCCGGTGTCTCGACCCGATCGAGGCCCGAGATCAGGCTGAGCGCGATGACGTCCACGAGCGTATGGCCGAAAAGTCGACTCGCCTGCACCCACCCGCGCAATGCAGCGCGGCTCTCGGGAAAGCGATCATCGAGCTGCGTTTGAACATCCGCGTGTCCGTCGGCCCCCGGCAACAACAGCCGGCGCCGGCGCTCGCAGGTCTCGTCGAAGGCCGCGAGCCACGCGCTATCGCCGGCGGCGCGATGACAAGCGCGCAGCGCTTGGCCCGTGTAAGCGGTCTTCTCGTCGGCGAAGACGATGAAGGCGGCGCCGCCGGGCTTCAAGAGCTCGTAAATCCGCGCCAGCGACGGCAGCAATTCGTCGAAATAATAAAGCACGTGGATCGCGAGGATCAGATCGAAACCGCCGGGCGCGTCGACCGCCGTGTTCGGCAGAAAGGGCGCGCAGATCGACTGACCGAGACGCAAGCGGGCCGCGGCGCGGACCGCCGCCTCGTATTGCGTGAGGTAATAGGCGTTGGGATCGAGGATCGCGCCGGTGGCGCCATCCGGCAATTCCTCGGCGGCGAGCACGAAGGTCTGACCATCGCCGCAGCCGATGTCGAAAAAGCTGAAGCTCCCCGACGCCGCGCGGCGCTGCGCGCGAATGAGATCCTTGAGGACGGGAATGAATAATTCGCGCTGATCGGTGCCGAGCATGGCGACGCGCTCGAGCGGGTCCCATTTGAGCAGCCGCGCGAAGGCGTTGGTGTACTGCGCGTCGGAGTCGAGCAATCGGAATTCGTTTTTCGCGATTTCGAGCGCGTCGTCGAAGCGCGCGGCATTCGCGGCGATAAATTCGCGCGTTATCTCGATGGGCGAACTCACGCGCCGCGGACTCGGTCGATCAGGCCGAGCACATCCGCCGGCAGCGCATCGTCGCGCCAGGCGACGTGGCCGTCGGGTCGCACCAGCACCAAGCGCCGCTGATAGAGTTCGAGCAGCTTCGGATCGGCGAGCTCGATGACCGCGAGCGGCACGCCGCGCGTCGCCGCGGCATCGGCGAGCCGGCCAGGATCGGGCGGCTCGGCTCCCAAGCGCAGCAGCACGAAACGGTTGTCGCCGAAGAGATCGAGCGTCGAGCGCTTCTTCCCTTCCAGCCAAGCATGCGGCGCGCGCGTGCCGGGCCGCGCGCTCGGCACAAAGAGCACCGTCTCATAAGGGATCGGCGGCGTGCCGTCGGGGACGATGATGGGCGAGTTCTCGTAGTAATAGCCGAGGCGCAAATTCTCGGTGAAGGTCGGGCCGTTGGCGCCATTGGCCCTACGATAGGCCTCCGCCCACCGTTTGCGCAAAGCCGCGCCGCCGGGCGAATCCTCGGCGATCTCCGGCCCGCCCGGCAGATCGGCCAAGAGCACGAACTCGTCAGTGCAGGCTTGCACATTGTAGAGCGCGATCGGCTTGCGCTCGGCCTCGTAGCTGTCGAGCAGCTTGGATCCGCCCCAGCCTTTCAAGCTCGCGACCAGCTTCCAGGCAAGATCGACCGCGTCGGCGAGACCGGTATGAAGTCCCAGCCCGCCGGTCGGGGAATTCTGATGCGCGGCATCGCCACAAATGAACACGCCGCCGTCGCGATAATGCTCGGCGACGCGCTCGCGCCGCTCCCAATCCATCACCGAGAGCACCTCGTACGGCACATCGTTCCGACCGATGAGGCGGCGCATATATCGATCGGCATCGAAGTTCGGATCAGCCTTCAGCACCGAGAGGCGCCACAGCTCCTTGCCGTCGATGCCGATGATCTCGCCCCAGGTGCCGCCCGCATCGGTGAAGCGGAAGAAGCGCGACCAGCCCTTGTCGTGGATCTTCATCATCGCCGCCGAGCGGAAGAAGACATTGACGCTGTGCGCAACGAGGCCGAGCCCCTCATAGCCGAAGCCGAGCTTCGTCACGACGGTGCCGTCGGCGCCGTCGCAGCCGACGAGATAGCGCGCGCGGATCGTCTCGCTCTTGCCGCTCTGACGATCGGTGATGGTCGCGGCGACGCAATCCTCGTCCTGCTCGAAGTTGTCCAAATTGGTGAGGAGGCGGATCGTCACTGCGGGCAGCGAGCGCGCCTTCGCCAAGAGGATCGGGTCGTAGAAGATCTGCGCGCAGGCGACGCGCGGCTCGGGCGTGTAGTCAAGCTGCTGGTCGATATAGGCCGGCACGTGGTGCCGCGCGAGCTCGAAGCCGACCATGCTGGTGCAATAGATCAGTCCCTGCGGATGGTGCTTCGGCCAGCCGGAATTCTGCACGATCTCGGCGATGCCCCAGCGGCGGTTGAATTCCATCGAGCGGATCGAGAGGCCGCTCATCTTAGGGATCGAGATGGTGCCGTCGCGCCGCTCGACCACCAGACACTCGATGCCGGCCATGCCGAGCTCGATCGCAAGCGCGAGCCCGACCGGGCCGCCGCCGGCGATCAGGACAGGAAGTGGCGCGCCGCTCATGGCAAGAACGGTACGGTGGGCTTCATCGGCGGTCAACGATGGGTATCAGCCGATCGCCGCCGCGGCGCGATCCAGCATTGCTTTCGGCGCGCGAAGCCGGGACAATCAGTACTCGGACGAAACGCGCAACAGCGGGAGGAACGGCATGGCCGAGCTGCGCGACAAATTCGCGGCATCGAATGTCATCGCGATGTGGGATCAGGAGCTACGGCCCAATCTGCCGCTGGTACCCTCGCATATCTGGCGCTGGCAAGAGGTCAATCCGCTGATCGGCGAGGCTGCCGGCGCCG
>DATNGE010000091.1:0-2912 GCA_035606035.1 Allostellaceae bacterium | reverse complement strand
TCCTCAAGGCCGGGATCACACGTGTCCCCGGCCTGTTTAGCGATTTTTTTAACGTGGCTGCAAGCCGGCCGGCTCAAATCACCACGGGATAAGTCATGCTCTTATTCGCCGCCGAGCTTCCCGTCAAGGCGGCCATCGGATAACCCGTAAAATGCCCTATTATGGGGGTTTCAGGGGACTTCTTGCAGGATCTGGACTTGCCATTTTCGCTGCCCAGGCACGCCAACGGCATTCTGCCCGACCGCATGATCGCGGCGATGGCGGATTCCGGCCTGATTCTGCCGGCATATCCCTTTGTCGAAAGCCAGATTCAGCCCGCGAGCCTCGATCTCAGGCTCGGCGACATCGCCTACCGGGTGCGCGCGAGCTTTCTGCCGGGACCGGGCGCCACCGTCGCCGAGCGCATCGACGAGCTGAAGCTGCATGAGATTTCGCTCGCCGACGGCGCGGTGCTGGAGACCAATTGCGTCTACATCGTGCCATTGATCGAGAGCCTCGCGTTGCCGAAGGAGATCGTCGCGGCGGCGAACCCGAAAAGCTCGACGGGCCGGCTCGACGTCTTCACCCGCGTGATCGCCGACGGCACGCGCCGCTTCGACATGATCGGCGCCGGCTATCATGGCCCGCTCTATGCCGAGATCAGCCCGAAGACGTTTCCGGTGCTGCTGCGCGAGGGCTCGCGGTTGTCGCAGGTGCGCTTTCGCACGGGTGACGCGATCCTCAAGGCCGAGGAGCTCCATGCGCTGCATGAGGCAGAGCGTCTCGTCGATGTCGAGGATGCCGATCTCAAGGGCGGCGTTGCGCTCTCGGTCGATCTCTCCGGCAAGAACGCAAACGGCTTTGTCGGCTATCGCGCCAAGCGCCACACCGGCGTGGTCGACGTCGATCGCCGCAGCGGCTATGCCGCCGATGAGTTCTGGGAGCCGATCCGCGCCCGCGAGGATGGCAGCCTCATCCTCGATCCCGGCGAATTTTACATCCTCGCTTCGAAGGAAGCGGTGCAGGTGCCGCCGGACTACGCAGCCGAGATGGTGCCATTCGATCCGCTGGTCGGCGAATTCCGCGTGCATTATGCCGGCTTCTTCGATCCCGGCTTCGGTTACGCCGGTGCGGGCGGCGAGGGGGCGCGCGCGGTGCTCGAAGTGCGCTCGCGCGAGGTCCCGTTCATCCTCGAGCACGGCCAGATCGTCGGCCGGCTCGTCTACGAGAAGATGCTGTCCCGGCCGAGCGCGATGTACGGCCAGCGCATCGGCTCGAACTACCAGGCGCAGGGCCTGAAGCTTAGCAAGCATTTCCGGGTGTGAGCGGCATGCGGTGGGCGTCCCTCGCTCTCGTTTCCCTGCTTGCCGCGATACCGGCGCCGGCCGTGTGCGCGCGGACAACGGCCACGCCGGCACAGATGGCGGAATATCTCGTCAGGCTCGCCGAATATGACGCGGCGCGGGCGGCCTATCAGGTGCGCGCCGCGCCCTATTGGGCGGCGGTCAAGGCCAAACGCGCGTCACGGATATCCAAGCAGCGAGCGCATCGCGAGATCACGCTCGATGATTACGTATTGACGCAGCCGCCGGAATACACGGGGCCGAAGAAGCCGGTCAATCCGGCGTCAAGCGCCCGCGAGGTGCCCGTTGTCACCGATTACCTGCAGCACGCCGCACAACAATTCGACTTCGCGCCGGAGAAACCGACGAGCGAGATCGAGTTCAAAAAGGCCTATGCGCGCGTCGCCGCCGCAGCCGGGCTGAGCAGGGATCAGGCCGTGCGGGTCTATGCGTTCGAGGCCACCGGCAACGGCAAATACGACCTCGTTGCCGGACAGGAGTTCGACCCCAACGCGCCGGCAATCACGACCGCGCTCGGCTACAACCAGTTGCTTTCGACCAATAGCGTCGAGCTCCTGGCCGAGCAGGGGCGGCAGTTCGTCGAGACGCTGAAGAGCCGTGCGGCCGAGGCATCCGGCGTGAGGAAGGCCGCACTGGAGAGGAAGATCGCGGTCCTGCAGAAGATGGTGACCATTGCGCGCTCGGTGCGCGACGACTGGAATGTGCATGAGCGGCTCGGCCGCACGCCGAAGGGGCTCGGCATCCACGCCCTCAATCTCGACATCGATATCGGCCCGCTCCTGCAGACGCAGAAGCTGATCAACTCGGTCAATTTCGCGAAGCGAAGCGGATATTCCGCAAGCCTGACCGCGGCCGAGCTCGAGATGATGAACCTCACCGGGGACGGCAGCGGGTTCGACATGGTCACGATGCCGCAGGCGATGCGGAGCAAGGTGCCGACCTCGAATTTCTTCACGCAGTTGGGTTATGAGCACAACCCGGTGGCGCGAAAGAACAACACGGTCGCGGCGCTGCTGTCGGCGACCGACGCGGTGATGGACCGCGAGCAGCAATTGCCGGGCGCAAAGGATCTGGCGGCGGCGTTTTAGGATATCGCCACGTCATTGCGAGGAGCTAAGCGACGAAGCAATCCAGAGTCCTCGCGGCGCTAATGGATTGCTTCGCTTCGCTCGCAATGACAATCTAAGTCGCGAGAGGCGATCGGCAGCGAAAATGACCGGCGGAAACGATAACGTACAAACAGCACTATGGGCGAAATGGCGCAGCGTCGCCGAGCTCTATCACGCGCTCTTCACGGGGTTGACGCTCACCGTGGTGACGCGGCGCGGCACGCGCGAGGCCGCCGAGTTCATGTTCCGGGTGTTTCGCCGCCAGCAGCAGGAGCGCTTCCTGCCGGGATTGAAGAAACTCGGCCTCGATCATCTGCCGCCGGCGGTTGCAGCTGCGCAATACCATTATCTCTCGAACTGGATCGGCGGCGTCCATGTCGAGGCCATGTATGAGAGCGACCGCAAGGCCTGGATCCGCTATCCGCCGCCGCGCTGGGCGTGGAAGGGCACCGCGATCTGC
>DATNGE010000090.1:0-7055 GCA_035606035.1 Allostellaceae bacterium | reverse complement strand
CTATCTCGAGGTGACCGCGCCGCAAGGCAAGGAGATGGGCGGCATCCGCTTCGACAAGGATGGCGGCGTCACCATCGTCACCGGTACGCTCGATTATGGCCAGGGCCATCACGCGCCGTTCGCGCAGGTGCTGGTCTCGCGGCTCGGCATTCCCTTCCACAAGATCCGCCTCATCCAGGGCGACAGCAACGAGCTGCTCTTCGGCGGCGGCACCGGCGGCTCGCGCTCGATCATGTCGAGCGGCAACGCGCTCGTGAAAGCGAGCGACCAAGTCATCGAGCGCGGCAAGCAGATCGCCGCGGTCGTGCTCGAAGCCTCGCCCGCCGATATCGAATTCGGCAAAGGCCGCTTCACCATCGTCGGCACCGACCGCTCGGTCGGGCTGATGGATCTCGCGACCAAGCTGCGCGACGGGTTGAAGCTGCCGGAGGGCGCGCCGGATTCGCTCGACGTCAATCTCGTCACCGAGACGCCTCCGTCGGCCTTCCCCAATGGCTGCCACGTCGCCGAGATCGAGCTCGATCCCGATACCGGCGTGGTCGAGGTGGTGAAATATTCGATGGTCAACGATTTCGGCAATATCGTGAACCCGATCACCGTCGCCGGCCAGGCGCATGGCGGCGTTGTTCAAGGCATCGGCCAGGCGCTGATGGAGCGCACTTACTACGACGGCGACGGCCAGCTCCTCTCCGGCTCCTATATGGATTACGCGATGCCGCGCGCCGACAACGCGCCGATGTTCGACATCGAGAACCATCCGGTGCCGGCGACGACGAACGCGCTCGGCGTCAAAGGCTGCGGCGAGGCGGGCTGTGCCGGCTCGTTGCCATCGGTCATGAACGCCGTGCTCGATGCGCTCAGCCAATACGGCGTCAAGCATATCGACATGCCGGCGACGCCCGAGCGCATTTGGCGTGCGATCCGCGAGACGAAGGCGGCGTAGCTATCTAGCGCGATCTATGGGGATCGAATGGCCGAAATTCGTACGAGGCATCTCTTCTCATTATCGCTGAAAATCTCGGAGCTGCAGAATCTCGGCGAAACGCCTTTGGGGGATCGCCGCGTTGCCGTGGTCGATGGCGGCACTTTCGAGGGCGCCAGGTTGAAGGGAAGCGTCCTTCGCGGCGGTTCGGATTGGCTCCTGGGGCGGCCAGACGGCGCGTTTCAGCTCGATGTCCGGCTCACTCTCAAGACCGATGACGGCGAGCTCATCGGTATGACCTATCGTGGCTTTCGTCATGGTCCCGCGCCGGTGATCGAACGGCTCAATCGCGGCGACGCAGTCGATGCATCAGAATATTATTTTCGCACCGCCGTCTTCTTCGAGACGTCCGCTGCCAAATACGGGTGGCTGAATCGCATCGTCGCGGTTGCCACAGGCCATCGGCCGCCGGCTGGCGTGCTCTACGAGGTATTTGAAGTCCTCTGAGGTCGACCTCTTCGCCGATACGAGGCGTTCAGGGCGCGATCTGCGTCGCGCCGGTCGCGTCCGAGAGCGCGGTGACAATCTTCTTGGGAATCGGCGCGCTCTTGATGCGGCCCTTCTCGCTCGGATGCGGCACCACCCAGACGCGCTTCTCGAGCCCCTCGACCGCGAGCTTGCCGTCTTTGAGGATGCGGTGCTGCACGGAAAAGCTGCTCTCGCCCCATTCGCTCACGCCGGATTCGCAGACGAGATCCTCGCCCCAGCGCGAGGGGATGACGAAACGCGAGCGCGCATCGACGAGCGGCGTTCCGATCGCGCCGTATTTCTCCCAGAGCACGCGCATCGGCAGGCCGGTGCGGCCGAAGAGGTGGAACGTCGCCGCGTCGAACCAGGCGAAATAGCGCGGATAGAACACGATGCCGGCGGCATCGCAATCGCCCCATTCGACGTGGATGGGAAACCGGTTGATGAGCATCGCTGTTCTTTCCTGAAGGACTATCCCCGTGAAGCGGCGGCGATACTATAACGCGCGCGCTGGAGCGGGTATCCTACACTCGAGGCAAGGGAGAACATTGCCGCGCCATGGCCGGAGCCCCCGCAGCGCTCATTCCGCTCATCGTTGCCTGCTCGCTCTTCATGGAGCAGCTCGATTCGACGATCATCGCGACCGCGCTGCCGACGATCGCGCGCGACATCGATGTCGATCCGCTGCGCCTCAATCTCGCGATCACCTGTTATCTCTTGAGCCTCGCGATCTTCATCCCGCTCTCCGGCTGGATGGCGGACCGGTTCGGCGCACGCACCGTGTTCCGCGCCGCGATCGGCGTCTTCATGATCGGCTCGATCGCCTGCGGCCTCTCGAACGGGCTGGTGGAATTCATCGTCGCCCGCATGGTGCAGGGCCTCGGCGGCGCGATGATGTCGCCGGTCGGGCGTTTCGTGATGCTGCGCTCGGTGCCGAAAGAGGATCTGATGCGGGCAATGATTGTCGTCACCACCCCGGCGATGCTCGGTCCGGTCTTCGGCCCGCCGCTAGGCGGCTTCATCGTGACCTATTTCTCTTGGCGCTGGATCTTCTTCATCAACGTGCCGATCGCGCTGATCGGCATCGCCCTCGTCACGCTTTTCGTCCCTAATCTGCGCGAGAAAAATATCCGGCCGATCGATTGGCCGGGCTTCGCGCTGACGGCCGTTGGCCTCTCGTGCCTCATCTTCGGCTTCGAGGTGGTGGGCCGCGGCGGGCTGGCGGGCAGCGTCGTCATCGCGATGCTCGCGGTCGGCGTGCTCTGCCTTGCGGTTTATGTCTGGCACGCGCGGCGGGCGGCATTCCCGGTGCTCGATCTGCGGCTCTTGGAGATTCCGACCTTCCGCATCGGCGTGACCGGCGGCACGCTCACCCGCATGGGCATCGGCGCGCTGCCCTTCCTCCTGCCGTTCATGCTGCAGCTCGGCTTCGGCTACAGCCCGATCGTCTCCGGCTTGCTGACTTTCGCCAGCGCCGCCGGTGCGATGAGCAACCGCGTCGCCGCGACCTACATCATCCGCCGCTTCGGCTATCGCAACACGCTGCTCTTCAACGCCTTCCTCACCTCGGCGCTGCTCGGCGTCAACGCGCTGTGGCGCCCCGGCACGCCGCTCGTGCTGATCTTTATCGTGCTGCTGTTCGGCGGCTTCTTCCGCTCATTGCAATTCAGCGCCGTCAACACGCTCGGCTATTCCGACGTACCGGCGAACATGATGAGCCGCGCCACGCCCTTCGCCAGCATGGCGCAGCAGCTGGCGATGAGTCTCGGTATCGGCACCGGCGCCTTGCTGTTGCACATGACCTTGCTCTTCCGCAGTCATGACGAGCTCGGCCCGGCCGATTTCACCCCGGCCTTCATCGGCGTCGGGCTAATCTCGATCCTGGCTTTGCCGATCTTCATGAAGCTCGCGCCGGATGCGGGGCAGGGCATGATCGCCGGTAAGCGCCGTGCCGAAGAAGCCGACCGTCCCGGCTCAACGGGCGGCGCTTAGTCCCTTTGCCGTCGTAAAGAAGATTGTCGCGGTGATGACGATCATCGCGCCGCACAGCCCGATGCCGCCGCTGACGCCGAGCCAGGCCTGATCAACGCAGAAGCCGGCGAGGATCGGCCCGGTGATCGCGCCGAGATCGGTCGTCATGCGCATCGAGCCCATCACCGCGCCGACGCGGCCGGGCGGCGCGGCATCGGCTGCGTAGGAGGTGACCAGCGCCGTGGAGACGCCCATGCCGGCGCCGATCAGGATGGTGAACACCCAGAGCATCGTCTCGCTATGCGCGATTGCGAGCACGCCGAGCGCGGCGATTATGATCGTCGTCGATCCGATCATCGTCGTGCGGCGCCCGAAACGCCGCACCAGGATCGAGATGAAGCGCAGGATGGTGAGGTTGGCGATCGAGCTCGCGGTCAGCAGTGCGCCGACGGTCCCGATTCCCAGACCCATGATGTTGTGCGCGATGAGCGGCATCAAGATCCAAGACGAGGCGACGCGGCCGAAGAACAGCGCGTAGCTGAGCCCGGCGACACCGGCGATCAGCGCGAAGATGCCGCCGGCGCGCGGCAGCACCTCGCCGACGGTCTTGGGCTTCCGCTCGCTCGGAATGCGCATCACGGCCAGCAACGCGATCATCGCCATCAAGCCCTGGCACGCAAAAGGCGCGCCATAGCCCCAGAGTGCCGCGGCGAAGCCGCCGAGGCCCGGACCGAGCGACAAGCCGATTTGCGTCGCCGTTTGATAGGCCGCCATATCTCGCACGCGCGTTTGCGGCGTGCCGCGATCCGTCACGGCGCTCAGCGCTGCCGTGCCGTAGCACGCCGAGCCGACGCCTTGCAGCACGAGACAAAGGATCAGCGTCGTCATGCTGCTCACGGTCAGCGCGACGAAGGATGACGCCGCGACCAGCAGCAATCCGACCACCATCACGCGCACGCGGCCCCAGCGCTCGGAGATGAGGCCCGCCGGCACGCTGACGAGCAGGCGCGAGGCGCCGAACGCCGAGATCGTCGAGCCCGCCGTCGCCGCGCTCGCGCCGAGGGAGGTCGCGTAGACGGTGAGGATCGACCACACCATGCCGATGCCGATATAGGTGAAGAACATGCCCATCAGCAGGCCGAGCGGCGGCCCAGCATTGCCTTCCGCCGGTCGCCACCAGCGCCCGAACATGTCGGCGAGAAACTTCACGCGCTCCTTACAGCGACGCTTTCCTTTTTTCGTCACCCGCGGACTTGTTCCGCGGGCCCATGGATTGCCGGGGTCGAGACGCGAAGAGCGGATCGACGCCCGGCAATGACGAAAGAGAGGGAGTCGGCTTTCCGATCCGCCTTCTAGCATAATCGCGCATGCGGGGCGCGGTTGTCAGCGCTGCGCGCGCGGCATAAAACGCGCCATGGGAGCGGGGAGAAGCGGGATGGCGGCGGCGGAATTCGACACGATCATCATCGGCGCGGGCTCGGCCGGCTGCGTGCTCGCCAATCGCCTCGGCGAAGATCAGAGCAAGAGCATCCTTGTGCTCGAAGCCGGCGGGCATGATCGCCATTGGCTGCTGCGCCTGCCGATCGGCGTCGCCAATGTGTGGAACGCGCCGCGCTTCAACTGGGCCTATCAAAGCGAGCCTGAGCCCTTTGCCGATAATCGCAGCATCTATCATCCGCGCGGCAAGGTGGTCGGTGGTTCGTCCTCGATCAATATGATGGCCTATGTCCGCGGCAACCGCCGCGATTTCGATCGCTGGCGGCAGAAAGGTCTCGACGGCTGGTCCTATGCCGAGGTGCTGCCCTATTTCAAGCGCGCCGAGAGTTGGGAGCAGGGCGGCAGCGCCTATCGCGGTGGCCGCGGGCCGTTGCGCACGCAAAAAGGCCGATCGCAGGACCCGGTGTTCGATGCGTTGCGCGAAGCCGCGCCTCAGCTCGGCTATGCCGTTAACGACGATTACAACGGAGCGAGCCAGGATGGCATCGCGCGCGTGCAATTCACCGCCGGCGATGGCCGCCGCTACAGCGCGGCGCGCGCCTATCTCCATCCGGCAATCGCGCGCGGCAATGTCGCGCTTGAGACCAACGCGCTTGTGACCGGGCTGCTCTTCGAGGGCAAGCGCGCCGTCGGGGTCGAATATCTGCAATACGGCAATCGCCGCTCGGCGCGGGCGCGCGAGATCATCTTGTCGGGCGGCGCGCTCAATTCGCCGCAACTGCTGCTGCTCTCGGGCATTGGCCCCGCCGACGAGCTCACGCGCGTCGGGGGCATGCCGCGGGTCGATTTGCCGGGGGTCGGCAAGAATCTCCAGGATCACACCGCGATCCGCTTGGCTTATGCGCGCAAAACCCCGTCGCGGATTCGGACCGAGCTGCGGCTCGATCGCCTGACGCTCAGCATGCTGCAAGCGATCTTCATCGGCACCGGCTTCGCCGCCGATCCGCCGGGCGGCATGACGGGCTTTGTCAAAAGCGCGCCGGAGCAGGACATCCCCGATCTCCAGCTCTTCATCAGCAACGCGGCGCTGATTGCGCGCGAATGGTTCCCCGTATGGCGGCCGCCGGCCTATGACGGCTTCACGATGCGCGCTTGCCATTTGAGGCCCGAGAGCCGCGGCGCGGTGACGCTCGCCTCGAGCGATCCGACGGTGAAGGCGCGCGTGCTCAACAATTTTCTTTCGACCGATGCCGATCGTCGCGCGCTCCGCAGCGCCTTCAAGATCCTGCGCAGTATCGTCGCGACCGAGCCCTTCGCGTCGATCATGGCGAGCGAGCTCGCGCCCGGCACGCAAGTGCAGAGCGATGCCGAGATCGATGCGTTCATCCGCCAGACGCTCGACACGGTGTATCACCCGGTCGGCACTTGCCGCATGGGGAAGGATGCGGGCGCCGTCGTCGGGCTCGATTTCGGCGTCCGCGGCGTCGAAGGCTTGCGCGTCGTCGACGCCTCCGTGTTCCCCGATCTGACCGGCGGCAACATCAACGCGGTGGTCATGATGGTCGCCGAAAAAGCCGCCGACGTGATCCGCGGCCGCGCGCCATTGCCGGCGGAAGAAGCGGCTTAAGATTCACCGCGGGGGCTCGGAGGAGAACGAGAACCAAAAAGCCCAACCGTCATGCCCGCGAAAGCGGGCATCCAGTCTGATGCGTCTGGACCCCCGCTTTCGCGGGGGTGACGATTAATTTGGGTAAGAGCGAGGGACGCTTTCTCTGTGCCTCCGCGCCGAACCTACCGCGTCGCGTATTTCGGCAGCAGCAACCGCTCGACATTGCCCCGTGCCACCGCGTCGAGCTGTGCGCTGTCGAACACGCCGCAGGCCTCGAGCGCGACGACGTGCTCGCCGGACGTTCGATAAGGGAAGTCCGAGCCGAAAACGAAATGCGTATCGGGCACGACCTCGCGCGCGCAGGAAAGCGTCGTGTGGTTGGCGACTTGTGCCGTGTCGTAGAAGAAGCGGCCCGCTTCCGGCAGGAAGCCTTCCGGCAGTATCGGCTTGTACTGCTTTAATTCGGCCATGCGGGTGAAGCGTTCGATGAGATAGGGCATCGTGCCGCCGGCATGTGACCAGATCACGCGAATATTAGGAAAGCGGCGCGACGTGCCGTTGAACACCATGCTGGTGATGGCGCGCGTC
>DATNGE010000089.1:0-15679 GCA_035606035.1 Allostellaceae bacterium | reverse complement strand
TCGCGGCCCGATTTCGTCCGCGAAGCGGCGGAGAAATTCGGCAGCCAATGCGTTGTCGTCGCGATCGACGCGAAGCAGGTCGGCGCGGACCGCTGGGAAGTCTTCACCCATGGCGGACGCAACGCCACCGGCATCGAAGCGATCGGCTGGGCCCGGCGCATGGCCGCGCTCGGCGCCGGTGAAATCCTCCTCACCTCGATGGATCGCGACGGCACCAAAGCCGGTTTCGACATCGCCCTCACCCGCGCTGTCGCCGATGCGGTGCGCATTCCGGTGATCGCCTCGGGCGGGGTGGGCACGCTCGATCACCTCGTCGAAGGCATTCGCGACGGGCATGCGACGGCGGTGCTCGCGGCCTCGATCTTCCATTTCGGCATCTATCGCCTGGCCGAGGCCAAGGCGCATCTTGCCAAGGCGGGCCTCCCGGTGCGACTCTGACCTCGCTAGGGAGGTCACGATGCGCCTGAGACCAGCCATGCCGCTGGCTTTTGCGGCTGTGCTTTTTGCTGGAAGCATTGCTCGGGCGGCGGATCCGGTGCCGATCCGGGTCGGTTGGGTCGCGCCGGTCGCGAATTTCGCCTCGATCCTGCTGACGAAGCCGGAGCTGATGCGCAATCAAGGCAAGACTTACAATCTCCAGCCGCAGCATTTCGCCTCGACGCCGACCATGATCCCGGCCCTTGCAGCCGGCGAGATCGAGATCGGCAGCATCTCCTACGCCGCTTTTGCGAATGCGATCGAGAATGCCGGCATGGAGGATCTGCGCGCCCTCGCCGACGATTTCCAGGATGGCGTCAACGGCTCCTATAGCGACGAGATTATGGTGCTGAAGGACAGCCCGATCAAAACCGTCGAAGACCTCAAAGGCAAGGTCGCCTCGAGCAACGGTGCCGGCGGCGCCGTCGATGTTGCGCTCCGCGTGATGCTGAAGAAGCACGGGCTCGAGGATAAGCGTGACCTCTCGATCGTCGAGGTCTCGCTCGCCAATCAGCGGGCCGCTCTCGCCTCGCATAAGAGCGACATCGTCACGACCGCGATTCCCTTCTCGAAGGATCCGGAGCTGCGCAAGATCGCACGCACGCTCTTCACCCAGGCCGACGCGATCGGCCCATCGCAGATGATCCTCTGGGCGGCGCGTACCGGCTTCATCGCAAAGAACCGCGCCGCGCTCGTCGACCTGCTCGCCGATACGATCCGCGTGCGGCGCTTCTTCACCGATCCCGCCAATCACGCCGACGCCGTGAAGATCGCCGCCGAGTTCTCGAAACAACCGGCGACGAGCCTCGATAGCTGGCTCTTCACCAAGGACGGCGACTATTATCACGATCCGGACGATCGGCCGAACATGAAAGCGTTTCAGGCGAATATCGACACGCAGCACGAGCAAGGCTTCTTGAAAGCCACACTCGATGTATCGAAATACGCCGATCTGTCGCTGGTCGACGACGCGGTTCGAGCGGTTCAATCGAATCAAGGGAATTAAGCCATGGACAGCCAAGCCATCCTGAAGCGCATGGACGAGATCGTCGACGCGTTCTGCAAACGCAACCGCTTCCAGAGCGAGCCGCTGACGCCGGGCCGCGCCCGCACATTCGTCCGCCAGCACCGCATGAACACGCGGCGCCGCAATTCGGTGCTGAAGCTTAAAGTCGCGACCAACATCCCCGATTGGGACATGAAGCTCAAGGTCATCAAGGCGTGCAGCCAGGAAATCATCGCCGACAATGAGTTCGGTCACGGCAAGCCGCATTGGCAGATCCTGACCGAAATGGGCCTTGCCATCGGCATGACCCGCGAAGACATCGAGAACGCGACGCCGCTGCCGACGACCGAGATCGCCTGGGCGGCGTGGGAAGGACTCATGGCGAACAAGCATTGGCTCGAAGGCGTGGTCGCCAATGCCTGCGCCGAGCGCGCCAACGTGCCGGGCTACGGCTTCGGTGTGGCGCGCGAGGTCGGCATGGCCGGCGCGCAGCGACCGCAATGGAAGAAGCTGTTCAATCTCACGGACGATCAGGTCGAATTCTGGGAGATGCATTCGGCCGCCGATCTCGAGCATTCCGACATCGCCTGGAAGGCGGTCGCGGCGCATGCCGAGCGGTTCAACATGGAAGACGACGTTATCCACGCGCTCGACGTCAACCTTCGCGTCTGGGAAATGTATTTCAACGGCATTTGCGATGCCGGCGACCGAGCCGGCGCATGATCGCGCAGTGAGAAAGCAGCATGGCTGATCTCGACGGCTCCATCCTCGACCGGCTCTTTGCGACGATCGCCGCGCGGCGTGGCGCCGATCCCGGCGTGTCCTACACGGCCAAGCTCTTCAGCGAGGGTCGCGGGCGCATCGCGCAAAAACTCGGCGAGGAAGCGATCGAGACAGTGATTGCCGCCGTCAAAGACAGCTCCGGCCTCGCCGGCGAGAGCGCCGACCTCCTCTATCATCTGCTGGTGCTGTGGGCCGATGCCGGTCTCGCGCCTGCCGAGGTTTGGGCGGCGCTTGAAGCGCGCATCGGCGTTTCGGGAATCGCGGAAAAAGCCGCGCGGAGCAATAAGGGCTAGCGGTAATAAGGTATCGATATGGCCTACGATCCGAACAACATCTTTGCCCGAATTCTGCGCGGCGAAATTCCGTGCAAGAAGGCGTTCGAGAATGAGCACGTGCTCGCCTTCCACGACATCAACCCGCAAGCGCCGCTACACATCCTTGTGATCCCCAAGGGCGCCTACGTGTCGATGGACGATTTCTCGGCCAAAGCCTCGCCGGAGGAAATCGCCGCTTTCGTTCGGGCCATTGGCGAGATCGCGCGCCAAGAAGGTGTTGCGGAAAGTGGTTACCGAATCCTCGCCAATCATGGGCGTGACGCCCACCAGGAAGTGCCCCATTTGCACGTCCACATCTTCGGCAAGCGGCCGCTCGGGCGGATGCTGGCGAAAGATTAGCCATTCCCTACCATCGATTTGCGGAATGTTAACGCCGTTTTCCTAGGCTGCCGGCGATGGTGGAGGTCCGGCAGCAGTGACGTTACGCAGGCAGGCGGTGCGCGCATCCATGGGGATGCCGGACCAGCCCCGCGAAGCGACCGAGTTGGCTGGCGATGCGATCCTGACGACGGTGTTTGACGCCGCCGGCCGCATCGTCATGCGCAATCGCGCTGCGGCGGATTGGTCCGTGGCCGAGCCGCTCGACGGCCCGGATCGCTTTGCCACGCTCTTCGTCGATGAGGAGGGCAGACAAGCGGCGCTGGCGCGGCTCGCTGCGGGCGAGATCATGCGCGGCGAGCGCTCGGTTGCGCGCACCGGAGGCATTCAGCGCCTGCGCTACACGCTTTCGGCGCTGGAAGCGACCGAGACCGGCGAGCAGCGCTTCCTTTTGGCCGAAACGCCGGTCGAGCCGCAATCCGGGCAGGAGACCGAGCAGCTCCGCGATTATGCCGAAGCCGCCGCCGATTGGTTCTGGGAGATGGATGCGACGCTGCGCTTCACCTCGATGTCGGAGAGCACGCAGGTCCCCGGTAGCAATACGATCGATTTTTTCGTTGGCCAGCGTCTCGTCGATCTCGCCATTTCCGAGGACGAGCGCGGCGATTGGCGCGGCCTCGCCGATCTGATCGAGGTCCGGCTGCCGTTCCGCGACACGCGCTTCCGTTGCCGCGACAGCAACGGTGTTGAGCACCACATCTCGCTCTCCGGCTTGCCCGTGTTCGGCCAAGGCGGGCGCTTCATGGGGTATCGCGGCATTGGGCGCGATCTCACCTTGCTGGTGCGCGCCGAGCAGCACGCAGCGTTCGCGCAGACGCGTCTCATCGAGGCGATCGAATCGATCCCGGAATGCTTCATGCTCCTCGATTCCGAGGATCGGCTCGTGCTGTGCAACAGTCGTTATCGCGAGGTGAATGCCGCGATCGCGCCCTGGCTCGTCGGCGGCACGCCGCTCGCCGATATCTATCGCGCGAGCGAAGAGCGCGGCGCCGTGCGGCCCGCCGCGATCTCGCTCGCGGAGCGCTTCCGGTCGGGTGCGCCCAGTGTCGGCGAGGCGCAGCTCGGCGATCGCTGGTTCCAGATCAGCGAGAAGCGCACGCTTGATGGCGGCAGCGTCGTCGTGCAAACCGAAATCACCGCGCTGAAACGGCGTGAACGCGAGCTCGCGGAAAAATCGGCGCTACTCAATGCCACGCTGCAGAGCATGCAGCAAGGCCTCGTCGTCTACGACAGCGACCTGCGTCTGCGCATCTGGAACGAGAAGATCTACGACCTTTTTCACGATCTCGTGCCGGGCAAGCACCGCGTCGGCGATTCCGCTTCGCTTCCCATGCGCATCCTCGCCGAGAGCGGCGTTTTCGGTCCGGGCGATCCCGAGCGGCTCGTCGCCGAGCGCATGAAAGAGCTGCGCGAGGCGCCGCCGCCGGTGGAAGAGCTGATCCTCGCCGACGGCCGCGTCGTCGAGCGCCGTCTCACACCGATGCCGGACGGCGGTCTGCTTGCAACCTATCTCGACATCACCCAGCGCAAGCGCTTCGAGGCGGATCTGCGCCGCGCCAAGGAAGAGGCCGAGCTCGCCAGCCGCACCAAGACCGAGTTCCTTGCCAATATGAGCCACGAGCTGCGGACGCCGCTCAACGCGGTGATCGGCTTCGCCGAAATTATGCAGAGCGAGGTGTTCGGCCCGCTTGGCGATCCGCATTACAGCGAATACGCCGCCGACATCCGCGACAGCGGCCAGCATTTGCTGAACCTTATCAACGATCTGCTCGACGTCTCGAAGATCGAGTTCGGCAAGGTCGAGCTGGTCGAGGAAACCGTCGATGTGCCCAGTATCCTCGATTCATGTATGCGGCTGATGCGCGACCGCGCCGATCAAGCCGCAATCGAGCTCACTGCGCATACCCCGCCCGATCTACCCCAGCTTCAGGCCGACAGCCGACGCCTCAAACAGATCCTCCTCAACCTCATGTCCAATGCCGTGAAGTTCACGCCGGCCGGTGGACAGGTGACGGTGCGCGTGACCTTGCCCGAAGCGGGCGGCCTCAAGATCGCGGTCAGCGATACCGGTATCGGCATCGCGAAGCATGACCTGGCCAAGGCGCTGCAGCCTTTCGGCCAGATCGACAGCCGCATGACGCGCAAATATCAGGGCACCGGGCTCGGCCTGCCGCTGACGAAATCGATGATCGAGTTGCATGGCGGCAAGCTGCAACTTGAAAGCACGGTCGGACGCGGCACGACGGCGACCCTCTGGCTGCCACCGTCGCGCCTAATCGCCGCGCCGGGCGTCGCCTTGGCGTCCCGCGAATCGCGGGAAAGTTAACCATAAAAACCAAACCAAAGCGGCAGCGTTAACCTTTTCAGCCGGCTCGTTTTGCTGCCGATACATCCCCGTTTTCAGTGACTTAGAGGGACGCACCAGACTCGGCTGCTCGGTCGCTCCGGGCCGTTAGCAATTCATTAACCAAAACGGGCGCGAAGTGTTGACCGGCGGTTAAGGAATTAGGTCGTTGTGGTAATGCCAGCAGAGGTTTTCAACCACGCCACGCTCAGCGCGCTGTTCCGCTACTGGGACGAGAAGCGCGGCGGGCGGGCGATGCCGGCGCGCCGCGATATCGACCCGATCGAGATGGGACCGCGGCTTTTGCCGCATCTTATGCTGTGCGAGCTGGCGGATGGCGGCAGCCGCATCCGTTTCCGCCTCGTCGGCACGCTCCTGGTCAAGCGCCTCGGCTACGATCCAACCGGCAAATGGCTCGCCGATCTGCCAAGGAGCGATTACCTCGATTTCCTCGCCCGCATGGTGCGCTTGAGCTACGCCGAAGCGGCGCCGATTTTCGCCGACAGCACATTCCGCTGGGGCGTCAAGGGCCGGCTCGATGCGCATCATCTGCTCTTGCCGCTGACGACCGGCAGCAGCGACGGCGGCATCGTCATGGTCGGCACCGCCTATATGTCGGAGGAAGTGTTTCCGCCGCAGATCCGCGCGCTCGATACGCAGGCCCATCACAGCATCGGCAAGCGCGAGATTCTCAGCCTCGAGGCAACCGCGCCGGCTTGGCGCGACATCAAGACCGCCAAAATCGCTTGAATTCGGCGGCCACTTCCTAGGATTCGCGGTTAGATCTCGATCTGGCCGCCGAGCTCGACCACGCGGTTGCTCGGAATGCGCAGATATTCGGTGGCGCTCAACATCGTGCGATGCATGAAGATGAAGAGTCGCTTACGCCAGGTCCAGAATGAGCCACCGAATTTTCCGATCACCACTTTCTCGCGCCCGACGAAGAACGAGGTCTCGAGCAGGTTGAAGCGGAAATGCATCAGCCGCAGCTGCGCCAAAGCGCGCGGGATGTTGGGCTCGTCCATGAAGCCGTAATTGACCGAGACCGTGTGGAAATTGTGCTCGAGATGCTTCACCTCGATGCGCTGGTCGTCGGGGACATGCGGAATGTCCATGGTCTCGGCCTTCATCAGCACGACGCGCTCATGGAGGATCTTGTTGTGCTTGAGATTGTGCAGCAGCGCGGTCGGCACGACGCGATCGTTCGGCACCATGAACACGGCGGTCCCAGGCACGCGCGGCGGCCGGTCGGGCTTGAGGGTCGCGAGGAAAGTTTCGAGCGGCAGCGCTTCGCGCCAGCGCTCGGCGAGCAGCGTCTCGCGGCCGCGCAGCCAGGTGACCATGAGAGTGAAGAGGATCGCCGCGACCGTGACCGGGAACCAGCCGCCTTCGTGGATCTTGACGACATTCGCCGAGAACAGCGCGAGATCGACGGTGAGGAAGAAGCCGAAGACCGCGACCGCCGCGCCTTTGTTCCAGCCGGCGACGCCGACCATGTAGATCAGGGCCAAAATCGTATCGAGCGACATCGTGCCGGTGACGGCGATGCCATAGGCCGAGCCCAGATTGTCCGAGCTGTGGAAGCCGAGAACGAGCGCTTCGACCGCGATCAGCAGGAAGAGATTCACTTTCGGCACATAAATCTGCCCGATCTCGTGCTCCGAGGTGTGACGAATCTCGAAGCGCGGCAGATAGCCGAGCAGCACCGCTTGGCGTGTCATCGAGAACGCGCCCGAAATCACCGCCTGTGAGGCGATGACCGTTGCGACCATGGCGAGCACGACCATGGGATAGAGGCCCCAATCCGGCGTGAGATGGAAAAAGGGGTTGTCGAAGGCGACGTCGCTATGCAGCAGCAGCGCGCCCTGACCGAAATAATTGAGCAGCAGCGCCGGAAAGACATAGGAGAGCCAGGCGACGCGAATCGGCCGGCGGCCGAAATGGCCCATATCGGTATAGAGCGCTTCCGCGCCGGTCACCGCCAATACCACCGCGCCGAGCAGCACGAAACCATGCACGGGATCGCGCCATAACAGACGCAGGCCGTAATAGGGGTTGAGCGCGAAGAGGATATCCGGGTGCTGCGCGATCTCGATCGCGCCCAAGAGCCCGATGACGAGAAACCAGACCGCCATGATCGGACCGAAGAACCCGCCAACGCGCGCGGTGCCGCGGCGCTGTAGCATGAAAAGGACGAGCAGGATCGCCATGGCGATCGGGACAACGAAGGGGTCGAACAGCGGCGTCGCGACTTTGAGGCCTTCGACCGCGCTCAAGACCGATATCGCCGGCGTAATCACGCCATCGCCGTAGAACAAGGAAGCGCCAAGCAAGCCTCCGGCAAGAATCCACCAATAAAGTTTGGTTCCGGGCTTTGCCGTGCGCAGGGCCAGCGCCGTCAGGGCGAGCACGCCGCCCTCGCCGCGGTTGTCGGCGCGCATGACGACGCTGACATATTTCAGCGTCACGACGACGAACAGCACCCACGTGATCAGCGACAACACGCCATAGATCGACGCGGGTGTGATCCCGCCCAAGGCGACGAAACATTGTTTGACGGTATAGAGCGGCGAAGTACCGATATCGCCGTAAACAACGCCGAGCGCACCGATGATCAGGTTCTGCCGCCCGGTTTGGGCCGAGCCTTGATGCCGGTGTTCTGCGGCAGCGGTTTGCGCCATGCGGCACTCCCGGTGTGCAAAACGGCGCCGTCTTTAGACCTTTCTTTGCCGCATCGCAATAAGGGGTGAGAATACGATAGGCATCCGGCTCGCCGGATATAACCACTTGAAGAAGTTGGGCCTTTAGACCACAAAACACGTACGGCAACGCTTACGGAAAGGGGACGGGCGATGTGGAAGGAATTTCGCGACTTCGCGATGCGCGGCAACGTCATCGATCTCGCCATCGGCGTCATCATCGGCGCCGCCTTCGGCAAGATCGTCACGTCCCTGGTCAATGACGTGCTGATGCCGCCACTCGGGTTGTTGCTCGGCAAGGTCGATTTCTCGAGCCTATTCATCAATCTCTCGAGCACGCATTACAATTCGCTGGCCGAGGCCAAGGCGGCGGGCGCGGCGACGCTCAATTACGGCGTCTTCATCAACAACATCATCGATTTTGTGCTCGTCGCCTTCGCCGTGTTTCTGTTGGTGAAGCAGGTCAATCGCTTCATGCCGAAACCCGCCGAACCGGCGCCGGCCGACGCGAAGGAATGCGACTATTGCAAATCCTCGATCCCGAAAGCGGCGACCCGCTGCCCGCATTGCACATCGCAGCTCGCGGCAGGCTAAGCGTCGCCAGCATTGCTGCGACGCAATGTCGCGCGAAGGTGACGTTATCGTAGATAAAGTCCTTATGTGGCGAGGGGTTAGAAAATTGCATAGCCGCGTCGCGCGGATGTGATTTCGCGTTTGCACAAGGGATCACTATCTCCCTCCCGTCGGGCGAACGAGCGGTCATGAGACCGTCCTGTCGCCCGCTTTTTATTGAGGAGAGATTGATGAGAAAGTCCCTTGCCGCCCTGGCGCTCGTTTTCACCCTGCCGGCCGGCATCACCTTGGCCGCGCCACAGAACGTGGTTCCCCCGCAGGAGGCGCTTCAGCCCGGACAAATGGCTCAAGCGACCGCGCAATCGTCCTATGACGCCTTCAAGGCGGGCGTGAACCCCAGCATCACGGTGCCGACGACCGGGGTCTACGACCAAGGCGATGCCTTTGTCGGCCGACACGGCTTTCCGCTTGGCGGCTGGACCCAGGTCAGGCTTCCGAACGAGAACTAAAACATCACGCACATTCGAACGGCGAAGGCGGCACCGCTTGGTGCCGCCTTCGCGCCGGCGATCTCAACCTTGCAGCGGCGTCGGATCGGCGATGATCGGATTGCTGAGAACGCCGTAGCCGGTGAGCTCGACCTCGCATCGATCGCCTGGCTTCATGCGTGTGCGGCCAGGAATGCGCGGCGAATCGTAAGGGCTCGCCACATAGGCCGCGGGCGGCTTCAGCGCGCCGGGCGTTCCCATCGCGATGACATCGCCGGTCTGCAGCGTATACCCGGTCGAGAGGTAATGGATCACCTGCTCGACCGAGAACAGCATCTTCTCGAGCGACTCATTCTGCTTCTCTACGCCGTTCAGGCGCGTGATTACGCGATGCGTTTTGGGATCGCCAAATTCGTCGGCCGTCATGAGCCACGGGCCGAAGCTGCCCGAGCGCTCGAAATTCTTGCCGAGCCCGAATTGGCGATTATGGCCCTGGAATTCGCGCACCGAGCCTTCGTTGTAACAGGCATAACCGGCGACATGGCTTAGCGCGCGCGCGAGCGGAATATGCCTGCCAGGCGTGCCGATGATCACCGCAAGCTCGCCCTCGTAATCGAAGGTTTTTGCAATCGCCGGGTTAGGGCACCACAGCGCGTCACCGTGGCCGACGATGCTGATCGGCATGCGCTGGAAGATTTGCGGATAATCGGGCGAGGTGGTGAGCCCGGTCTCGTTGATATGCATCTGGAAATTCAGCGCCAGTGCCCAGGTCGCATGCGGCTCGGGGATGACCGGGTCGAGCTCGACTTGCTCGATCTTGAGATCGCCCTCGTTGCCCTTGATCGCTTCGGCGATGCGCTTCAGCGCGCCGCCTTGCGCGATGATCTCCTTGAGGCTCGGCGGCAGATCGGGCAACAGGCGGCGCAGGGCGATGAAGCGGCTTTGATCCACCATCACG
The DNA here is from genome assembly GCA_035606035.1 of Allostellaceae bacterium. Classification (GTDB taxonomy): domain Bacteria; phylum Pseudomonadota; class Alphaproteobacteria; order ATCC43930; family CGMCC-115725; genus CAIKMD01. Next base: position 5,638 of record DATNGE010000089.1, on the reverse strand, counting down.
CCGACGCCCGGCTGGTTGCCGCTGCGATATGAGATCAGCCTCATCTGCGTCCCCCTCCAGATGTCGTTGCTTCAGGCTTCGGCGCCGGCTTTGGCCGCTTTCAGCGACGGGCGCACGATCGTCTCGCGCGGCACCGGGATGCCGTCGACGAGATGCCATTCCGAGAAGCGATTGACGCGGAAGTTCGTCGGCTTCCAAGCCTCGGTGACGAAATCCGGATTGGAGAAATATTCCAGCATGCCGCCGAGCGGATTGGTGAAATACCAGAAATAGGCCGAGGAGATCGGGTGCCGCCCGGGGCCGACCGCGGTCTTCCACCCGAGCCCGGTGAAATGCAGCCCGCCGCCGAAGACCTCGTGGATGTCATGCACCTCGAAAGCGAGGTGATTGAGTTCGACGATGCGGCTCGGCAGGCGGAACATGAAAAGATTGTGGTGATCTGAGCGCGCCGCCCAGCGCAGGAAGGTCGCGGCGCCGCCGGCATAGCGGTCGGAGAGCGAAAAGCCGAGCCGCTTCAGATAAAAGCGCTCCGCCTTCGGCACATCTGGCACGGTGAAAACAATATGGCCGATACGGAAGGGCTTGGCGCGCTCATACATCGGGCTCGGTGCATCGACGCGGTGCCGCGCGCCTGGCGCGTTGAGTGGCAATGCTGTTGCGCGTTTCGGCTCGGCACGGTGCCGCCAGACACGCACGCCGAAAGGGATGCCGGAATCATCGACGGAATGGATCGTGCCGTCGCGGTCGCGGCGCACCGCGCGATCGCGCGCGAGGTCGGCGGCGATCCGCGCGACGTCTTTCGCGCTTTTGACACCCCAGATCACCTCGCGGAATTGCGCCCCGGGATTGATCGGTGGCGGTAGATCTTTCGCGCCGCTCGGGCGGATCACGATCTCGCTGCCGATCTCGGTGGCGAAGACGAGGCGCGCTTTCGTGTCTTCTTTCTTGGCGAGGCCGAAATCCGCAAAGAGCTTGCGCGCCTCGGCCATATCCTTGGCGCCGAAAATCACCGCATCGATGCCGATGAAGCCCGATTCCCGCTTCGCACGCTCTGCCATGACGTCCTCCCTCCCGCTTCCATAGCGCGGCTCCGAACGGCAACCAAGCGTCCCGCCATTGCGCCGTCGAACGCTCCTTCGCTTTCGGGGTTATTAGCTACGGAAACCTCGTACGGGACCCGGTCCATGGCGGATAACCCAGCACCTTCTTCGCCCGAAACGGGCCTGTTTCGCCGCTTTCTGCGGCTGGCCGGACCCTTTTTCATGGCGGGCGACGAGCGCTGGCCGGCCCGGTTGCTCGCTGCCGGGGTGCTGCTGCTGACCTTGCTGCAGGTCGGGATCCAGATCCGCATCAATATCTGGAACCGCGATTTCTTCGACGCGCTCCAATATCACAATTGGGCCAACTTCCTGAGCCAGATGGCGATCTTCGCCGCGCTCGGCAGCATCAGCATGGGCGTCGCGGTCTATCAGGTTTACGTGAAGCAGCTCCTGCAATTGCGCTGGCGGCGCTGGCTCACAGCGCGGCTGATTGGCGGCTGGCTCGAAGGCGGACGGCATTACCAGCTCAATTTCGTGGGCGAAGGCATCGAGAATCCCGACCAGCGCATCGCCGAGAATATCCGCGGCGCGACCGAGATGGCGGTCGATTTCGCGCTCGGCATCGTCAACGCGGCGCTGACGCTCATGTCCTTCATCGGCATCCTGTGGTCGCTGTCGGGCGTGCTGAGCATCCCGCTTTTCGGCGTTACGCTGGACATTCCCGGCTATATGGTCGCGGCGGCGCTCATCTACGCGGCGATCGGCTCGATGCTCACCTATTGGGTCGGCCGGCCGATCGTGCCGGCGAATGTCCAGCACAATGCTGCCGAAGCCGATTTCCGCTTTGCCCTGGTGCGGCTCAGAGAGAACAGCGAGAGCATCGCGCTGATCGGCGGCGAGGCCGACGAGCAGAAATGGCTCAACCGCAATTTCGGTCTTGTGATGGCGGCCCAACTCGTGTTGATGCGCGCCAAGCGCCGGCTCATGTGGATGACGAACGGCTACGCGATGCTTGGCATCATCTATCCGACCTTGGTCGCGAGCCCGCGCTATTTCGCCGATCAGATCTCCCTGGGCGGGCTGATGCAGATCACTGCCGCGTTCGGCCAGGTGCAGACGAGCCTCACCTGGTTCGTCGACAATTTCCCGCTCATCGCCGAATGGCGCTCGCACGTCACGCGGCTGCTCGAATTCGAGGACATGCTGCAAACAACCATCGAATCTACGACCGAAAGCGGCGATGTGACGAAAATCGAGCTCATCGAGGAAGCCGCGAACGAGAATGAGGAAAGAATTGCTTTCGAGGACCTCGAGATCACTCTTGCCGATGGCGATGTCGTGATCGCCGAAACCAACGCGACGATTGCGCGCGGCGAGAAAGTGCTGATCACCGGCGAATCCGGCAGCGGCAAGAGCACGCTGATGCGCGCTGCTTCGGGCCTTTGGCCGTGGGGCAGCGGCGCGATCCTTCTGCCCAAGCGCAGCAAGATCATGTTCATGCCGCAGCGGCCATATCTGCCGCTCGGCACGCTGCGCGCCGCGATCGCTTATCCCGCTTCGCCGCGGCGTTTCAACCGTAAGGCGATGGAGGCGGCACTAAAGCGCTGTGGCCTCGCGCATCTCGTCGATCGCATGGACGAGAACGAGCGCTGGGACCGGGTCTTGAGCGGCGGTGAGCAGCAGCGTATCGCTTTCGTGCGCGCGCTGCTGCATAAGCCGGAATGGATTTTCATGGATGAGGCAACCGCGGCACTCGATGACGACAATCAAACGGCGATGATGAACATCTTCAAGGACGAGTTGCGCTGGACAACGGTGATTTCCGTCGCCCATCGACCCGGACTCGAGAATTTCCACGACCGCACCCTGCATCTGGTGAAGACGAAGTCGGGAGCGCGCTTGACGATGCGTCGCCGCCCGGCTGGCGCGCAGCGGGTGCCGTTGCGCACCCGCATGCATCACCGGATCACCCGATCCTTCGCGACGCGCCGCAGTAAGAAGAAAGAATCGAGCGCGGCCTGATATTCCTCTACGCCGCGCGCCGCGCCGTGGACGCCTGGAGCGCGCGCCAGACCTTTTCCGGCGTGCACGGCATCTGCAGATAATCGGCGCCGGCGCGGGCCAGTGCGTCGTTGATCGCGTTCATCATCGCGGCCAGCCCGCCGACCGTGCCCGCCTCGCCGCCGCCTTTGACGCCGAGCGCATTGGTCTTCGCCGGCACCTCGTTGCTTTCCATCTCGATGGCACAGAAATCGCTGGCGCGCGGCATGGCGTAATCCATGAACGAGCCCGACATCACCTGGCCGGAAGCGGGATCGTAATTGAGATTTTCCATCAGCGCTTGGCCGACGCCCTGGGCGATGCCGCCATGCATCTGCCCTTCCAAGAGCAGCGGGTTGATCACCCGGCCGCAATCATCGACCGCGACATAGCGCACCATCTCGACGGTGCCGGTCGCCTCGTCGATCTCGACCTCGCAGATATGGCAGCCATTGGGATAAGTCGGCGCGCCGCCGTCATATGTGCCGGTCTCGAAGAGGCCCATCTCGCTGCCGCGCGGCAGCCGGCCTGGCGTCGAGGCCGCTTTCGCGACGTCGAGCAGGCTGATCGCCTTGTCGGTGCCAGCGACGGTGAATTTGCCGCCTTCGAAAACGATGTCGGCGTCGGCGGCTTCGAGGAGATGCGAGGCGAGCTTCTTGCCGCGGGCGATCACCTTATCGGCAGCGATGACCAGGGCAGAGCCGCCGGTCGCCATCGAGCGCGAGCCGAACGTGCCCGTGCCGGTCAGCACCTCGTCGGTATCACCGTTGCGAAAGCGAATCTTGTCGGGCTCGATGCCGAGCTTGTCGGCAAGCACCTGCTTGTAGCTCGTGCCATGGCCCTGACCGTGATCGTGCGTTCCCATCATCAAGGTCAGCGTGCCCGTGAAATCGAAGCGGATCTCGGCATGCTCCAGCAAGCCCCCGGCCGTGCCTTCGATCGTGTTGGTGACGCCGATGCCGCGAATCTTGCCGCGCTTTTTCGATTCCTCGAAGCGCTTCGCAAAGCCGGCATAGTCGGCGAGCTTCAGCGCATCGCCGAGATTCCGGCCGAAATCGCCGCTATCGAGCACGAAGGTGAGGCCCGTCTTATAGGGCGCGGCGATCGGCGGAATGGTGTTGCGGCGGCGCAGCTCCGTCGGATCGATCTTCATCTGCCGCGCGGCGAGATCGACCATGGTCTCGATGACATACGACGCTTCGGGCCGGCCGGCGCCGCGGTAGTGCCCGGTGAGCTGCGTGTGAGTCATCACGCCCAGCACCTCGCAATAGATCGCCGGCGTCGTGTAGGTACCGGCGAGCGAGCCGAGATTGGAGAGCGGCGGGCCGGCGGCGCGGTCCGAGGTGTGATAGGCGCCGATATTGGCGAGCGTCTTGGTGCGCAGCGCCAGGAACCTGCCGTCCTTGTCGAGCGCAAGCTCGGCATCGGTCACGTTGTCGCGCGCATGCTCGTCGGCGAGCAGCGCTTCCGAACGTTCCTCGACCCATTTTACTGGCCGGCGCAACAAGCGCGCCGCGAGGGCGCTCAGCACATATTCCGAGCCGAGGGTGCCTTTCATGCCGAAACCGCCGCCGACATTCTCGGAAATCACGCGCACCTGCGTTTCCGGCACTTTCAGCAGCTGGGCGAAGATCGCGCGGCTGCGATGCGGCGCTTGCAGCGTGCAGCGGATGATATAGCGGTCCTCGCGCTCGTCATATTGGCCGAGGCTGCCGCGCGGCTCCATCGAGTTCGCGGTGATCCGGTTGATCACCATGCGGTGCTTGACGATGTGCGCAGCGGTCGCGAAGGCGGCATCGACCGCGGCTTTGTTGCCGGCCTCGTGGTAGAAGGCGACGTTGTCGGGACAGTTGTCCCAGATCTTGATCGCGCCCGGCTCGATCGCGGCCGCGGTCAAGACCAGCGCCGGCAGAGGCTCGTAATCGACCTCGATCAGCTCGGCCGCGTCCTTCGCCTGGTTCAGCGTTTCGGCGACGACGAAGGCAACCGGATCGCCGACGAAGCGCACCGCGCCGGGCGCGAGATGCGGCTGCGCCGCGATGAAGCCAGGCGAGCCGTCCTTGCGCTTGCGGGGCATGCGCGGCATCTGCAGGCCAAGCGCGGCGACCTCGGGGCTCTCGCCGGTCAGCACCAGCAGCACGCCCGGCGCGGCCTTGGCGGCGTCGATATTGATCGAGCGGATGCGCGCATGCGCGTGCGGCGAGCGCAGGACGACGGCACGCGCCAGATCGAGCAGCCGCACATCATCGACATAGCGCCCAGCGCCACGCAGCAAATAGGGGTCTTCCTCGCGCGGTACCGGTTGTCCCACTCCAAACTGACCCATGGCTTCATCCTCTCGGGGCGACAAAATTTTTCGCAACGCGCCGAGTCATGCCTCGGAGCGGTGCCGTGATCAAGGCGCCCGTGCGATCGGATCGCTATTGCGTGAGAAGCGGGATGCGCTCTGCGGCGGCCTCAGGCATCCGGTATGCCATGCGACCCCCTCGGCCTCGTGCCTGCCCGATGATCGAAGCCAAGATAGGGCTTTGTTCGATGCATGGGTCCGCGAGGCGCTC
>DATNGE010000088.1:0-33545 GCA_035606035.1 Allostellaceae bacterium | reverse complement strand
TGACAAGCGCAACGCCTTCTTCGAGAACGCGATGGCGGCCCAAAAGATTGTTTGGTACCCCAACAATCGCACTCCGAGCGCGCGCTGTCAAAGCCTGCGGCCGGGTAGCGCGGCGACCCGGGGTGGAAAGCCATATCGCGGAGGATTGGCCCTGATGAGGAAGGGGCGGCTTTGCGCGGCACCGCGCCCAAAATCAGGGCAAGAAAAAGCGCCCGGCTAGGGGGGTAACCGGGCGCTCGAAGCCCCTTTGCCTGGGGACCTGTTGGGCTCGGGGGAACACCTACAGGCCGGCGACGAGCGGACTCGCCGCGCTTCTGGTTTGTAGGTGGTGACCGGCAGAGCATTTTCAATCCATTTTTTCGCGCGAATCACGCGCCTGTGTGCGTCTGTGAACAGGCGCTTGGAATCCCTCGAAAAAAGTCGCGGCCCGGGCTTGCTGCATGCGCGATCCTGGCATGCGAGAGGTGCAGGCTCTATTTTCGCGCCATGGCGAAAACGAAAACGGCGCAGGCCGAGACACCAGCCGATTTCGGCTTGCTGCCCGACATCCTTGGCTATCATTTGCGGCGTGCGCAATCCGCCGTGTTCCAGGATTTCGCCGCCAGCATGAATGGCGCCGATGTGACGCCGGGACAATTCGGTGTGCTGGCGCTGATCGAGGCCAATCCCGGCTTGAGCCAGACGCGGCTAGCCGCGATCCTCGGCATCGATCGCTCGACCTTGGTCGCGGTAATCGACAAGCTCGAGGGCCAAGGCCTGGTCGAGCGCGCCGCGCGGCCGAACGACCGGCGCAGCCATGCGCTCAGACTCTCGCGCCAAGGGCAGAGCCGCTTCGAAGCGCTGGCGCGGCTGGTGAAAAAGCATGAGGCCCGCATCGCGCAGCGGCTTTCGGTACGCGAGCGCGCGATGTTGATCGAATTGCTGCAGCGGATCGGCTGAAGCTCAGGCAATCGCGAGCCGCGCCGCGGCGTACCGACGGCAGGCGGCGCCGAAAGCGGCCAAGAGCTTGGCCGAGAACGGATCCTCGGCAAAACGGAATTCGGGGTGCCACTGCACGCCAAGGATGAAACGCGCGCCCGGCAGGGACACGGCTTCGATCTGCCCGTCGGGCGCAACCGCCTCGACGACCAGCGAAGATGCCAGCCGGTCGATACCTTGGCTATGCAGCGAATTCACCGTGAGCTCGCGCCCGCCCGCAAGTTTCTCGAGCGCCCCGCCGCCGGTCAGCGCGACGCCGTGCGCGCGATGCGCATAGCGCTCCGCGACCGTGTCGCGCTGCGGCGCGCGATGATCGAGCCGGCCCGGCACGAGATGGATATTCTGGTGCAGCGTCCCGCCGAGCGCGACGTTGAGCTCTTGAATACCGCGGCAGATGGCGAGCACGGGCAGATCAGCCTTTACCGCCGCGCGCAGCAGGGGGAGGGCGATCGCATCCCGCGCCGGATCGTGCAGCGTATCCGGCAGGCTGGGCAGCCCGGCGTAGTGATGCGGCTCGACATTGGAAGGCGAGCCCGGCATCAGCAGCCCGTCAATCCGCGCGATGAAGGCATCGGCCCAAGCGGCGTCGCCCTCCGCGGGGATCAGGAATGGCATGCCGCCCGCGCCGTCGAGCACGGCGTCGACATATTTCTTCATCACGGCATGAGCGGGATGATTGCCGGTCGGCGTCGCGATATCGCGCCGGCAGCAGGGAATGCCGATGACGGCAAGCGGCTCGGCCGGCCCCAGCGGGCGGGTTCGCGGACCCTGTGACAAGAGCTCAGGGTGATCAGCGATGAGCGACATGACGGAACGATGACCGAGAGCGGGAAGCGTTTCAAGGAACAAACGTTCTGCGCAATACGGCTATTCCCGCTCTCGTCACCAGCGAGCGGCCTACCAGCTCGCCTCCCTGAACATGCTGCGATAGTCCGGATGGTCAGCCGGCTGTGTCTGATGGAAGCGCGTCTGATAGTTTCGCAGATGCGGCTGGGCAGGTTGCGTTGCCGGCGAGTTGTCCCGTGCCACCGTCGCTGCCGCGCCATCGCTGGGCGCGCTGCAATCGCCCGAGCGGTGGGTGATCACCTGCGGTTTTTGTCCCGCGCCTTTGGCGATGATCTCGGTGCTTTGGCTACAGACGCCGCGCGGCGAGAGGGTTGAGACGAAACTGTAGCTCTGTGTCCCGGGCGGCAGCCTCGTCATGTCGATCGGGATCGGCTGGCCGGGGCCGGCCAGGGGCTGCGCCGCGATCTCCTGCATCTGCCGCATCATCACGTCCGCGTCACGATCCATCTGCGCCGCGATCTGCTGCATCAGCGCGAAAGGCGACTGCGGGCCCAAAGCCCAATCGGCCGCGGGCGAGACTGGTGCCGGCAGGATCGACACTTGCGGCGCGACATCGCCCGAATAGGTGATCTGCTCGGTCGCGCCGCCCGGAAGCTGCAAGGTCAGGGTGTGAGCTGCGACCGTCCCGGCGAACGCCACCGAGGCGACGCCGGCGAGAAGCGTGGTGGGAAGTATTTTCATCGTCATGGGCTGTCTCCAGCGATACCGAATTGAAGACCGCCAGACTCTACTGCCGCCGCGCGGGCGGCGGTACTTAAACCTCTGAAAGGAAAGGGATTAAACGGTTTTAAGAAAGCTCAGCCGCCGTTGCGGGCGTTGGGCGGCCGCGGATCGGTCCAATAGAAGAGCTGGGGATTGAGCGGCGCGCCGTAATGCGGATCGTCGAGCGTGACGGTCACCTGCTTGCGCTGTGCGTCGACGATCTGCCATTTGCGCAATTCGAGCGGCTTGTCGCTCATCACGAGCGTCGCCTGGCCCAAACTCGGATTCTTCGATTCATTGACCGTGACGCGCAGCACGCCCGGATCGCGTTGGAGATTGCTGACGTTGATGTCGCCGCCGAAGCGGACATTCGGTTGAAGCAGGAACCAGGCCGGCGTGTCCTTCAGATCGAAGAAGCTCACCTGCTGCAGCTTCTTGTCGTAGTACCAGATGCGGTTGTCGGTCGCGACGAGGAGGATCGGAACCGGCGGATCGTATTCGACGCGCATCTTGCCCGGACGCGAGAGATAGATCGTGCCGGTCGCGACACCGCCGTCGTTCGAGACCTGCTCGAAGCGCGATTGCAGCGTATGGATGTTGTTGAGGTAATCCTGGACGCGCTGAAGATCGGCGGTGTCCGCCGGCGTGAGCGCGCGCGCCAGGCTGGGCGCGAGCGCGCCCATGGCAAAGGAAAGAACGCCAAGGCCAGGGATCGCGGCGAGGAGATCGCGGCGCGTCAACGACATGGAAAGAGCTCCTTGTTCCGGGATACGCCCATCATAGAACGGGCGAGAATAGGCCGCTCAACCAACCCGCGCCGGTTAAAAAGGTTTCACCAGCGTGACAGGTGGCGGGGTCCGGCTCCGGGCTATTCGCGCTCGTCGATATTGCGCCCCAGGACCTCGCGTTTGCCAACGTGATTGGCGGCGCTGACGACGCCTTCCGCCTCCATCCGCTCGATGATGCGGGCGGCGCGGTTGTAGCCGATTTGGAGATGGCGCTGGACGAAGCTGGTCGAGGCCTTGCGCTCGCGGCATACCAGCGCGACAGCACGATCATAGAGATCATCGCCCGAGCCGCCGCCCTCGCCATCGCCGCCGAAGGTCGAGGGCATGTCGCCGTCTTCGTCCTCGGTGACTTCCTCGACATAAGTTGGCGGGCCGCCATTCTCCTTGAGGAAGCGCACGACGCGCTCGACTTCTTCGTCCGAGACGAACGGTCCGTGGACGCGCTGGATGCGCCCGCCGCCCGCCATATAAAGCATGTCGCCGCGACCCAAGAGCTGCTCGGCGCCACTTTCGCCGAGGATGGTGCGGCTGTCGATCTTGGACGTCACCTGGAAAGAGATGCGGGTCGGGAAATTCGCCTTGATCGTGCCGGTGATGACGTCGACCGAGGGGCGCTGCGTCGCCATGACGATGTGGATGCCGGCGGCCCGCGCCATTTGCGCCAGGCGCTGCACCGCGGCCTCGATATCCTTGCCGGCGACGAGCATGAGATCCGCCATCTCGTCGACCACGACGACGATCAGCGGCAGCGGCGTCGAAGCGAGCGGCTGCTCCTCGAAGATCGGCTTGCCGGTCTCTTCATCGAAGCCGGTCTGCACCTTGCGCTTCAGGATCTCGCCGCGCGACTTCGCTTCGGCAAGGCGCTGATTGTAGCCCTCGATGTTGCGCACGCCGAGCTTCGACATCGCGCGATAGCGGTTTTCCATTTCGCGCACGGTCCATTTGAGCGCGACCACCGCCTTGCGCGCCTCGGTCACGACCGGCGCCAGGAGATGCGGGATGCCGTCATAGACCGAGAGCTCGAGCATCTTCGGATCGATCATGATGAATTTGCATTGATCGGGCGACATCCGATAGAGCATCGAGAGGATCATCGTGTTGATGCCGACCGATTTGCCCGAGCCGGTTGTGCCCGCGATCAAGAGATGCGGCATGCGCGCGAGATCGGCGATCACCGGCGTGCCGCCGATATCCTTGCCGAGCACAAGGGTGAGCTTCGCGTTGCTGCGCTCGTAATCCTCCGATGCCAGGAGCTCGCGCAGAAAGATCGTCTCGGCGCGCGCCGAAGGCAGCTCGATGCCGATGACGTTGCGTCCGGGCACGACGGCGACGCGCGCCGATATCGCGCTCATCGAGCGCGCGATATCGTCGGCGAGACCGATGATGCGCGAAGCTTTGATGCCGGGCGCAGGCTCGAGCTCGTAAAGCGCGACGACCGGGCCGGGCCGCACCTTCACGATCTGCCCCTGGATGCCGTAATCGGCGAGCACCGATTCGAGGAGCCGCGCATTCTGCTGCAGCGCGTCTTCGCTGATCTGCGCGAAACGCGCCGGCGGCACCTCATTGAGCAACTCGAGCTCCGGCAGGAGATGCTCGCCGGAGGGGCCGAGATCGAGGAGCGCCTGGCGCTGCGCCTCGCGCTTCTTCGCCTTCTTCGGCATATCCACCGGCACCGCCGAGCGCCGCACCGGCGGCAGCTTGATATCCTCGAGCGGTCCATCGTCATCATCGCCGGCGATGCCGGCGAGCGAAGGCTCGCGGCGATCGCGGGAAAGCGGGGCGTCGTTATCGCCGCCGCGCTTCCACGGCAAGTGTGGGATCGGCAGCAGACCGCGCACGCGCGCGATCAGACCGGGCTTCGCCGCCGCCTCCTCGTCGAGCGCGTCGGCTTCATCCTCGGTCTCGAAGTCGCGGCGGTTCTGCGGCCGGACATAGTGCTTCTTGCCTTCGCCGGCGCGCGGCGTGAAAGCCAGCGCCGGGAGGCCGATGAGATAAAGCAGCATCAGCGCGACGACGATCGCCGCCGCCATCGCGGCGAGCGGCGGCGCGATGTTGATATGCGCGAAGCCGTCGCGGCCGAGCTTGCCGATGACGCCGCCGAGGCCGACTTTGAGCGCCCAGCTCGCGGGCGGCGGCACGATCGAAATGGCGAGCGGCGCGGCGAGCAAGAGCGGCGGCAGGACGGCGAGCTTCAGCCAGAAGCGCTTCAGGCCGCGGCCGCCGATGCAGCGCACCGCCCAATCGATCAGCACCAGCGGCAAAAGCCACGCCGCAAAGCCGATCCATTGCAGCAACAGATCGGAGACGCGCGCGCCGGGCAGGCCCATCAAATTCATGGCGCTGCGGTTGATGGATTGATTCCAGGACGGATCGCCCGGATCGTGGCTGATCAAAGCGCCGATCAGGAACGTCCCGAGCGCGAGACAGGCGAGACCGGAGGTCAGGACCGCGAAACGTGTCCAGCTGCGCTTGTCGCCCGATGAATATTTGCGGCCGGATTCGGTGATGCTCGCCATACTGTCCCCTTAGATCAAAACGCGCCGCAGCCGCTTCATCCCGTCCTCGATCACGCTCTCGTCGTGGACGATCGCGACGCGGATGTAGCGCTGCCCCGGATTTTCGGCGCCCGGATTGGTGACCGCGGTGTAAGCGCCCGGCAGCGTGCGGATGCCCGCCTCGCGCCAGAGGGCCAGCGCCGCGCGCTCGCCGTCTTCGACGTCGAGCCAAAGAAAGAAGCCGCCTTCGGGCCGGTAGAAGCCCAAGCGGCCGGCGAGGTAGTGCTCGGCAATGTCGAATTTGCGCCGATAAAGCGCGCGCACGGCTTCGACATGGGTCTCTTCGTTCCACAGCGCGATTGCCGCCTCTTGGATCGGCAGCGGCACTTGCGCCGCGGAATAGGAGCGCAAATGCGTGAAACGCTCGATCAGATGCGGATCCCCGGCGACGAAGCCGCAGCGCAGGCCGGCGGCGTTCGAGCGTTTCGAGAGCGAATGGAAGACGAGGACATTCTCGAGCCCGCCGCCGAGCGCGGCGCAGGCTTCAAGCGCGCCCGGCGGCGGCGCGCGATCATAAAGCTCGCAATAGCATTCATCGGCGGCGAGCACGAAATCGTAAGCGCGCGCCAGGGCGATGGCTTTCTTGAGATAATCGAGGCTCGCGACCGCGCCTTGCGGATTGGCCGGGCTGCAGAGATAGAAGAGCGCGCAGCGCGCGAGCACGCTTTCCGGGATCGCATCGAGATCGGGCAGGAAGCCGGTCGCTTGGGTGCAGTCGAGGTAGATCGTCTCGGCGCCCGCGAGCGTGCCGCCGCCGTTATAGACGTTGTAATAGGGATTCGGCATCAGCACAGTCGGCTGGCGCCCGGCCTTTTCGGGCGGCACGGCGAGCTGGGCGACGAGGAACAGCGCTTCCTTGGTGCCATTGGCGATCAGCACATGGCGCTCGCCCTCGATCATTCCCGCCGGCAGGCGATAGCGGCGCGTCAGCCAGGCAGCGCAAGCGGCGCGGTATGCGGGCGTGCCCACCGGCGGTGGATAGCGGTTCCAAAGATGGGCATTTTTCGCCAGCGTCTCGGCCAGCAGCGCTGGCGGATCGTGCTGCGGCTCGCCCACCGCCCAGGCCAGAAGCGGCTCGTTGGTGCGCGGCTGAACGCTGTCGAGCAATACCCGCAGCTTGGTGAAGGGGTTGTCGACGAGAGCGTTGAGGCGCGGGTTGACAGGCAAGTCTAAGACCACCGTCTAAGTGACGGGAGAGTCATACCATAAAGGTTGTCAGCGAGCAGCAATCAGCTTTCCGCCGCCAGCCTGGGCTCGGGCGCTGGGCGAGCGCCGCTGGCGGCAGAACGCCGACGGCTGGGCGCTCTTCCCTACTTCACCACCACGGTGGCGGTCATGAAGGGATGGACCGAGCAGAAGTAGCGATAGGTCCCTGGCTTGGTGAAGGTGAAGCTGAACTGATCGCCGCCATCGAGCGCGCCCGATTTGAAGGCCGCCGGCCCGCCGCCCGGCGTGACCACCGTATGCGGCTCCTCGTCCTTGTTGGTCCAGGTCACCGTGGTGCCGACCGCGACGGTCAGCTCCTTGGGCGAGAAGGCGAAATTGTTGATGTTGACGGCGTTGGGCTCGGTCGGCGCGACGTCCACCGGCGTGGCATTCATCTTCATGCCGGGCATGCCCGGCATGTCCATGGTCATGCTGGCGATCTCGTCGGCGACAGTTGGCGTAGCGGTACCAGCCAGCAGGCCGGCCGCTGCAACGCACAACATCGCTTTCATGCTGCGTCGCCTGACCACGCAGACGCGCTGGCGCTGATGGCGCAGCGCGGCGAGACCGAGCGTGGCGGTGACGAAGGCGGCAACGCCAACGTTCAAGACGATTTTCATCATCGCGCGCCTCACGACGCCAACGCGTTGTCGGCGACCGCCGGCGTCATGCCGGTGAAATCGATGCGCCGCACGCCGATCGCGCTGCGCAGCTTCTCGGCCGCGACGTGCATCGGTCCGGGGCCGGCCGCCTGGCCGGCTTGCGGCTGCGGATAAGCGGTCGAGCGCGCGGTCTGGAAGGTGACGTTGCCTTCGACCTTCTGCACGATCTGGTGGATATGGCCGTTGAGCACGGTCACCGAGCCGAAGCGCTTCAACGTCGCGAAGGCTTGCGTCGCATCATCCGTGCCCCAGCCCCATTGCGGATAGAGCGACCAGAGCGGCATATGCGCGAAGACGACGAGCGGCGTCGAGGCGCTGAGCGCGCGCGTATCGTCGGCGAGCCAGGCGAGCTGCTCGTCGCCGAGATTACCGAGGCCGCCATCCTTCAGATTGAGGACATTGACGAGGCCGATGAAGTGGACGCCGTTCTGGTCGAAACTGTACCAACCGCCGGGCTTTGCGGTTTTCGCCGCGAAGCGGGCAAAGAATTCCTTGCCGTTGTCGCCGATCGTGTCGTGCTCGCCCGGCACGTAATAAGTCTCGAGCTGGGCGGTCTGCATGATGCCGCTCGCCGCCTCGAATTCGCTGGGCTTGGAGAGATGCGAGACGTCGCCGGTATGGAGCATGAAAGCCGGACGCCGGGGCATCGCCGCAATCTTTTGCAGGGCCTCGCGCAACGTCGCGTCGGGCGTCGGATTGGGATCCTTGGTGAAGCCGATATGCGAATCGCTGACCTGGACGAAGAAGAAGTCGCCGGCCGCCGCCGGCGCCGCATCCAAGGCCCGCGCCCGCGGGATTCCGCTCGCGACCGTCCAGAGGATCCCAGCCGTGCCCCAGCCCATGCATTGCAGCACGCGCCGGCGCGTCGCGCCCGCCGTTACGATCTTGTCATTGCCGCTCATTCGCCACCTCTCCCGATTGCCGATACGTTCAGCGGGGTAGATCGAGGGCGGCGCGCGCTTATTCTCGACGCAGGGCTGCGTGGCGGACGGGAATAAACCGGCGCCGCCGGCGATCTACCCTGGGATGAGCGCGGCGAGCCTTTGGATGGTCGCAAGCAAAAGCAGGGGCCGATGAGCAGCGTGGAATTCGAGGCGGCGGTGCTGCCGCATCTCGATGCCGCCTACAATCTGGCGCGCTATCTCACCCGCAACCCGGTCGATGCCGAAGACGTGATGCAGGAGGCGGTGCTGCGCGCCGCGACCTATTTCAGCGGATTTCGCGGAGCCAATCCGCGCGCCTGGCTGCTCCAGATCGTGCGCAACACGGCTTACGCGTCGCGCGCCCTCGTGCGCGGCGCGGTCACCGTCGCCTTGCCGGGCGAGGAACCGGGCGCGCCGACCGCGCCCGAGCTGATCGATCGCGGCGATGATCCCGAGATGGCGCTGCGCAAGCGCGAGGATCACGCGCGGCTCAAGCGGCTGCTCGCGGCGCTGCCGGTCGAGCTGCGCGAGACGCTCGTCCTGCGCGAGATCGAGGAGCTTTCCTACAAGGAGATCGCGGAAATCACGCAGGCACCGATCGGCACGGTGATGTCGCGGCTGTGGCGCGCGCGGCGGATGCTGTCAGCGGCGGTACAGGCCGAGGAAGGACGATAGCGATGGAATGCGAGAATATTCTGCTGGTGCAAGCCGAATTCGACGGCGAGCTCGATGCCGCCGAGGCTTTGCGCGCCGCGCAACATCGCCAGGGCTGCGCCGAGTGCCGCGACGCCTATGCGCAGCTTTCGGCGACGCATGCGCTGCTCTCCGAGAGCGCGCCGCGCTATCGGGCGCCCGAGAGCCTCAGCCGCGCGATCCGCGCCGGTCTCAGCGTGACGCGCAGCGCGTCCACACCGTCACCGCGGCCCGCGCGTTCCTGGTGGCGCGATGGTATGAGCTTTGGCCTCGGCGCGGCGCTCGCCGCTTCGATTGCTTTGCTGATCATCGCGCCGGCGCAGCAAAGCTTGCTCGATCAGCTTGTCGCGAGCCATGTGCGCGCGCTGCAGCCCGGCCATTTGGAGGACGTGGTCTCGACCGATCAGCACACGGTGAAACCGTGGTTCGACGGCCGCATCGATTTCGCGCCGCCGGTCAAGGATCTCGCGGCCAAGCAATTCCCGCTGCTCGGCGGCCGGCTCGATTATGTGAATGACCGCGCCGTTGCCGCGTTGATCTATGGCAGCGACAAGCATCTAATCGATCTCTATGTGTGGCCCATTTCTAAGGAGGGGGGCAGCAGCGGGCCGGCGCCGCGAACCGCAACGCGCAACGGCTATAACACCGTGCATTGGAGCGATAACGGCATGGAGTTTTGGGCCGTGTCCGATCTCGAAGCGTCAAAGCTCAGCGAGTTCGTCCGCGACTGGCGCGCCTCCGGTTGAGAATTTGCGCCTGAGGATCGAGGATCAAGCGGGGGCCGGGACCGGCGCCGCCGCGCGTCTCAGCGCCAGCGCGGCGAGGAGCCCGCAGAGCGCCGCGAAGCTCAGCCACAGGCCGGGCATCGCGCGATTGTCGCTGATATGGATGAGATATTCGCTCATCGCCGGGGTGAAGCCGCCGAAGGTCGCGGTCGCGAGGCTATAGGCGAGCGCGAAGCCTGAGGTGCGGATCGATTCCGGCATGATCTCGGTCAGGAACACGACCATCGCACCGTTGTAGCTGCCGTAGAGGAAGGACAGCCACAGCTCGACGGTGAGCAGGCGCGCGAAGGACGGCGCCTCGATCAGCCAGGCGAGCGCGGGATAGGCGGTCGCGAGCGCCAGCAGGGTGAAGAGAATGAGCAGCGGCCGGCGGCCGATACGATCGGAGACCGCGCCCATCACCGGCAGCCAGATGAGGTTGGAGATGCCGACGCAGAGCGTCACCAAGAGACTCGCCGTCGAGGAGAGATGGAGCTGCTGCGTGCCGAAAGTCGGCGTGTAGGCGGTGATGAAGTAGAACGACACCGTGGTCATCGTCGTCATCATCATGCCGGCGATCACCAGCGGCCAGTTCGCCGCGACGCCGCGGAAGATCTCGCCCGCGGTCGCGCGATGCTTGCGCTTGGCGAAAGCCTCGGTCTCGGTGAGATTGCGCCTGAGGAGGAAGATCATCGGCACGATGAGACAGCCGACGAAGAACGGCACGCGCCAGCCCCAGGCGGCGATGCTCTCGGGCGGGAGGGCAAGGCTGAGGCCGACGCCGAGCAGCGCCACCACCATGACCGCGACCTGCTGGCTGCCGGATTGCCAGCTCACGTAAAAGCCCTTGTGGCCCGGCGTTGCCATCTCGCTGAGATAGATCGAGACGCCGCCGAGTTCGACGCCGGCCGAGAAGCCCTGCACCAGCCGGCCGACCACGACGATGATCGGCGCGAGGATGCCGAGCGTCGCATAGCCCGGCACGAAAGCGATCAGCGCGACGCCCACCGCCATCAAAGCCAGCGTCAACAACAGCCCGGCGCGGCGGCCATGCTGGTCGATATAGGCGCCGAGCACGATCGCGCCCAAGGGCCGCATCAAAAAGCCCACGCCGAACGTGATGAGCGCCAGCATCAGCGACAGGAATTCGTTGCCCTTCGGAAAGAAAGTGTCGCCGATGATCTTGGCGTAGTACCCGAAGACGAAGAAGTCATACATCTCCAGGAAGTTGCCGCTGGAGACGCGAATGACGGTGCGGATTTTTTCCGCGCGTGTGGAGAGCTCGGCCATGCGCCGAGCTTAGCGCGACATCGTGCGTGCGTCAGGCGCCGTTGCGCTGGCTTTCGCCGCGCGCTCGCCATCGATAATATCCAGCCAGCGGTGATCGCAAGCGCCGAGCAGGAGAGGAGTGAACGCCGCTATGCTGCAGGATCGCTTCATGCCGTGGCTGGCGCGTTGACGGCCACGACAGCGCGCAATCGCCGGCTGTGAGGCTTATCGAACGGTTGCGCCTGAGCTCGTGGTGGGAGCACAAGCTCTCACCCGTTCTGGCGACGCTCTACGCGGCCGCGGCCCTGTTGTCGGTTCCATTCGCGTCGCTGTGGCGTGAGGCTGGGTTTGCGCTGCTCGCCCTCGCGATTTGCGCAAGCTATGTCAGCGTTCTCAATGATCTGACGGACGCGAAGGAGGATCGGGCCAGCGGCAAGCCCGATCGCTGGAATGGATCCACCGTCGGTGCGGTGCTGTGCCTGCTCGCCTGCATCGCGGCCGGCATCGGTGTTCTGATCGTCCTGCGAAACGACCCCTTGCTTGCGTCCGTGTACCTCCTCTCGTGGCTGAGCTTTGCCCTCTATTCGGTGGCGCCGATCCGTCTCAAGGTGCGCGGCGTCTGGGGCGTGCTCGCGGACGCATGCGGCGCTCATCTCTTTCCGACACTGTTCGCCGTCATCCTGATTTACCACTGGACGCCACGCGAAGGCCCGAGCGCATGGACGATCGCTGTTACACTTTGGGCGTTCGCCGCCGGCATGAGAGGAATCCTCTGGCACCAGCTCGAGGACTTCGCCAGTGACGAACGGATCGGATTGCGCACCTTCGCGGGCCTGCATGGCCCAAAATCGGCGCAGCGTGTCGGCGTCATTGCCTTCTGGGTCGAAGCCGCGGCGTTTGCCGCCATGCTTTGGCTCACGCGCAACGCTCTCGCGGCCGGCTTCCTCGCACTCTACGGCTTGTTCGCCCTGGCGCGGCGACAGCTTCTCGGGATCGGCCTCGCGGTCATCACGCCCCATCCGGCGGTCCGCATGGCCATGGCGGAATACTACATCGTCCTCTTTCCCCTGGCGTTTCTGCTGACCGCAGCGTGGCAGCAGCCGCTGATGCTCGTGCTGCTGTTGCTTCATGCGATGCTGTTCTCGCGCCAGAGCCTCTACCTGGTGCACGAGATCGTGCTGATGCGGCGGACGGGTCTGTCCGGCGGCGGATCGACCACCGCGGCGCAGGATCAATGAAAATCAGCCCTGCCGGTCGCGATACCGCGCCAGGGCCTCGATGCAAAATCCGGCGGTCAGCTCTTCCGAACCCCAGGCCAGTTTCTTCGACGGCCCGCTAAAGTAGAACGGACATCGTTGCCAGCCGCCGCTCGGCTGCCGGGCGCGAAGGATCGCAGCGATCGCGTTGTCGAGGACCGTCGAACGAACCTGCCAATCCATCAACGCGCATGCGGCCAGCGCGGTGTGCAGGATGTGATCGCCGATCGTTCCGTCGGAATTCGCATAGGAATCTATCCGCGCCGCGATCGTGTCGCGCACGGCCTCGAAAGCGCCGACACAAGCGGCGCGGGTCCGCGACACGAAATAGTAAAACGCAAAGCGGCTGCCGTAATATCGATCGCATGTCTCCTCCGCTTGGTCCTCGACGGTTTTGATGAGGCTGCGGATGACTGCTCCGGTTTCGGGCCTTTCACCCAAATAAAAGAGGACATTCGCATTGACGACTAGGTCAACGTCGCTCGGGCGGCATTCGGTGACGGAGTAGAACCAGTGCAGCGCGCGCAGCTTTCGCAATTGGCGTAACCCGACCCGCCAATAAGCCGCGCGTGTCGTGAAGGTCAGGCGGGGAAGAATCCACGTGTAGAAAAGCCCGCGCGAGTCGCGGTTGCCGAGAAGGACATCAATGTTGTCGGGAACCGGTCGACCGTGGCGCCGGAGAAGCGCCGATATGATGGACGTGTCGTCGACATCGGGAGCGAGATAGTCCGGGTTGGGGCGGGCAGGCGTATCGCCAAACGCAGCCATCCTGCATGTTCGCGACCAGGAACCCGATCGCATGGTCGATGATCGCCTGGGCTTTTTCGGATCTCGCGAAATCCACGCAGTAGGCGATTTGCGCCGTCTGAAACGTGGAATAATCCGGCTTATAGTTTTTTTCTTCCAGGAACGGATGCGGCCAGCAATAGATATTGAAAGTTCCGGAAGGCTGCTGCATCGCGGCAAGAAAATCGATGCCGCGCACAACGGCCTGCCCCAGTTGATCTTGATCGTCTATGCGCGTGTCCATGCCAAGCACGCCGATCAGCTCGCGGCGAGCCGGGATCCGGCATGCCCGATCAGCTTCTCGGCGAACAAGGCCAGCGGATCTTTCGGAATCATCCTTGTGACCGCTTCTCGCGCAGCTTTGCCGATCGACTCCCAGTCGCTGCGCGCGGCCCATGCGCGTTCGAGGGTCCGGTCGACCGCGTCGATTTGCGCAGCACTCGCGATAAAGCCGGTGCGACCATCTTCGACGATTTCGGCGCTTCCCCCCTCGGCGGTCACGATCCCGAACCGGCCGCATAGCATGGCTTCGACGAGCGCCAGCGGAAGTCCCTCGCTGCGCGAGGGCAGCACCAGCGCGTGATGCGTTCGCCAAATCGAGTCGACGTCGTCGGCGAACCCCGGAAATGCGACATTGCCGAGACTCAAATAGCCGGCAAGTCCGCGCAATGCCTCGCGATTGACGCCCGCGCCGAAGAACGAGACTGAAAGGTTGCGCGCGCGCCACGATTGCCGCGCCAGCACATGCAGGAGAATGTCCTGGCCCTTCTCGCCGGTCTCCAGCCGCGCGACGCAAGCGAGCCTGATCGCCCCATCCTCGGCGTGAGGCCACGGCAGCGCGTTCCCGGACACCAGGAAGGGATTGTGCGCGATTTCGGCGTTCGCGAGTGTCGCGGCGATCTGCGACTCGGTGAGCCGCAAATTGTGCTGCGAGACGAAATAGCAGCGCATCGCCGCCTGCAATCCGGCCCGCATCATGCTGCGGTCCCGATCCGGCGGCCAAAGATGATCGATCGCCTTCTGCGAAATGACCACGTAGGGCCGCCCGGCGCTGCGGCAAAGGTCGATGTAGGCGATCCCGTCGAAGTTCGTGCCTTGGGAAATGACCACGAGATCGGGCTCGAGCTTCGCCAGATAGGCGCGCACGAGCGGCAGTATGGCGCGCTGGGCCGGACCTTTGGCGGTCAGCCGGAGGAGCGCCGCCGGAAACGGAAGAGCGGCGGGCAGGCCGATCCGGTGCAAGTCGCGAATGCGGCAGCCGAGCGCCAGCAGCCGGCGAATGCGCGGATGCTCCGGGTCGACGCAGGTCTTGAAGATCGTGACGGAATGCCCGCGCTCGGCAAGGTATGCGGCCGCTCCGGCCCAAAGCTCTTCGCTCCCACCCCAAGGGTGGGAGCAGGAACTGAAGAAGACGAAGCGCAGCGAACTCAGGTCGATGTCTCCGGCACCACCATCGTCACGCTTCTCTCCGCCATCAGGAGAGCTGATACATCGCAGCGCGTCGCCGCTTGATGCCGTTGCCAGGTAAGTTCGCCCACCACCGAGCCGAGTGCCATCGCGCCCCGCATGGCGGCGTAGCGGCCTGCTCGCCATACCTGCGATGGCTCGCGCAGCGCTGCCTCCACGGCGCGGCCCATGATCTCCAAAGGCGTGAACAGCAGGCGCATGATTTTGCGCGCCAACTCCGGTTTTCGCAGATCAAGGCCGATCGCCTCGCTGCCGAGTTCGCGGATGAGATGCTTCGCGATATTGCAAGCCAGCCCGATGCGATAGAAATTGCCGGACGAAACCGGCTGCCGATAGGCGACACACGGCGTCCCGAGATACGCGATCGCGTGGCCGGCCATCACGCAATCGAGGGCGAAGGCCCTATCTTCCGCGAAGGGCAGGTCCCGGAACGGCAGGCGGCGAACCACGTCGCGCCGCAGGATGGCCGCCGAGTTCGAGAATGCGCAGGCCTCATAGACGTCCTCGCCCAACGCGCAGCGGCGGACGAGTTCTTGCGCGTCGAGTTCGTAATCGTGCTCGCTAAAGACCTTAAACCGCGCTCTCTCCTGCGGCGTGACGTCGCGGTCGGGGATCTGCCGGCAATAGGCCGCCGCCACGGCACGGCTTTCGATGCAAGCGACCATCTGCGCCAGCCACTCTTCCCCATGGGGCCAAGCATGTGCCGAGAGCAGCACCAAATCGGCGCTGCAGAGCTTCATGCCCGCATTGATCGAGCGCCCATATCCGAAGAGTGAGCGCGGAAAGGTGAATACGCGCGCGCCCATCTGCCGGGCCACGTCGACCGAATTATCGTCCGATTCGTTGTCGATCACGACGATCTCGAACGGGCGATCGAGCTTCTGCCGGTGCAGGCAGGCGAGGAGCCGGCGCAGGGCGGGCGCTTCGTTGCGGACTCGGACCAGGACAGACACCGAGGGCTGCTTCAGCACGCTTGGACTCACGTTTTTATCGGGCAACGACCGGCGCTCTTCCTGCGCTTCGATACGCCTGCATTTTGGAGATCAGGGCGGCTCGTGCCAAGCGGAATTGCGCTCACGCTAGAAGTCGACATGAGCGACGTCGCGGGTTGCGAAGTTCACAGCGCAATGGCGAGTGGTTCGCGCGGATGGCCCCGGCGAGAGAGCTCGGCCGACTGCGGCTCGCTTGCGTTTCCGCCTGTTGTCCGCGCGGCCATTTCTTCTCGAAACGGAGCTGGAACGCGGATGAAAGTCCGGACGTGCGTCGCGCGCGACGATAGCTCGGCCATGCGCCGAGTTTAGCGCGCCGATCGGATGGGCGTCAGGCGCGGCTGTAGTACGAGCGCTGGCGCCGGCGGAAGGACATTCGGGCTCGAAGACCGTAACCGCCGGCAAAGCCGACAACGAATGTCAGGCCCAGCATCATCAAAGGGGTCATTGCAAAACTCGCGCAGCTTTTGAATTTACGTTCTGCCGGCAGAAGCTAGCCACCGAGCGCGCCGATTTTATGACGAGGCCTGCGGCGTAATTGCCGCTTTGTTGCCGCAACTATTTTGGGAACAAAGAAAATGGGGATGCCGTTGCGGCATCCCCAAGTTTCTGGAGAAATAGTCGGTAGTCGATACGAACGAGGCGTTACCTCAACGAACCTCGCTTACTGGACCGTCTCGCCGTGGAGCGCGAGATCGAGCCCGTCCTGCTCGATCTCGGCATCGACCCGCAGGCCGATCACCGCGTCGATGATCTTCAAGAGGATCAGCGAGACGACGACGTCGTAGACAATGACGATCAGCACGCCTTCGATCTGATTCAGCACTTGCGCGACATTGCCTTCGATGAGGCCCGACGTGCCGCCATACTCGCTGATCGCGAAGACGCCGGTGAGGATGGCGCCGGTCGCGCCGCCGATCGCATGCACGCCGAACGCGTCGAGGGCATCGTCATAGTGGAAGATGCTTTTGACGAAGACCGCGCCGCAATAGCAGACGATGCCGGCGGCGACGCCGATCGCGAGCGCACCGGCCGGGCCGACGAAGCCCGATGCCGGGGTGATCGCGACGAGGCCCGCGACCGCGCCCGAGCAGATGCCGATGACGGTCGGCTTGCTGCGATGGATCCACTCGACGAACATCCAGGTGAGGCCCGCGGTGGCGGTCGCGATCTGCGTCACGGTCATTGCCATGCCGGCTTGCAAATTGGCGGTGACTGCGGAGCCCGCGTTGAAGCCGAACCAGCCGACCCAGAGCAGGCCCGCGCCGATAAAGGTGAGGACGACGTTATGCGCCGGCCCCGTATCGCGGCGTTTGCCGAGCATGATGGCGCACATCAACCCGGCCACGCCGGAATTGACATGCACGACGGTGCCGCCCGCGAAGTCGAGCACTTTGACGACGGCGTTGTCGTTGGTGCTGTTGAGGAACCCATCCGGTCCCCACACCCAATGCGCGACCGGGGCATAGACGCAGATCGCCCAGAGGCCGATGAACCACAGCATCGCGGAGAACTTCATGCGCTCGGCGAAAGCGCCCGCGATCAGCGCCGGCGTGATGATCGCGAAGGTAAGCTGGAACATCGAATAGACGCTCTCGGGGATCGTCGGCGCCAGCGGATTGGGATTGCCGATGCCCTTGCCGATATCGCTCAGGATGCCTTGCAGGAAGGCGCGGCTGAGCCCGCCGACGAACGGCGTGCCCGGCGTGAACGCCATGCTGTAGGTGCAGACCGTGTAAATCACGGTGATGAGGCAGGTAATGGCGAAGCTCGTCATCACCGTGTCGCCGACATTCTTCTTGCGCACCATGCCGCCATAGAAGAGGCCGAGCCCCGGCACGGTCATCATGAGGACGAGCGCGACCGAGGTGAGCATCCAGGCGGTATCGCCGGAATTCGGCGAGCAGGCCTCGAGTGTTTTGGCATCGCAAGACGGCGGCGCGGCCGCCGCCGGGGCGGCGGATTGATCAGCTGGCGCCGCCGCTGCGGGAGCCGATTGAGCCTGCGCGTAAGCGACATTGGTGCCGATCACAGCGCCGGCGAAGAGCAGCGGCACGATCAGCGCTGCGAGCGACCAAAACCTGCGGAATCTCATGACCCACGGACCTCCGTTTCAAGCAATTCTGCCGGGCCCCCACCGGACCCCTCGGAGGGAAGAACAAGATTCGTGCCAACCGCCCCGGGCCAGGGAATGGCCGGAAATGTTGGGCTTCCGGGTGCAATGCAGCATGTGAGTGGCGGGAAATTGAGCAAGAACGGATCTGCTGCTCAAATTCTGAGCAGAGATTGTCGTTGCGGCTAACGGGTCGCGCCCTGCGCCGCGACATTTCGGCGCCTGCGCATCCAGGCCCGGGCGTAGGTGTTGAGTGGGTATGGCCGCTTCACCAGTCCCGCTTTCCTCGATCCCCCTGCCACCGCGCGACAGCCGATGGGTGGAGACCTTCCCCTGTGCCATCTGCGGCGCGCCGGCGGTGATCATGGCCACCGACGCCGAGAACGGTAGGCAAATCCGCATTTGTGCGGACCATCTCCCGGCGGAAGCGCGCGCGGTTTACGACCGGCTGCGGGCGCGCGGCTGGCGCGCGCCGGCACCACGCGCGCGTGCCTTGTTCGAGGCGCATCCGCATGGGCAGCGCGTCGGCCGGCGCATCAACATGGAATTCGATTAGCGCCAAGACGGACGCCGGCGCCCCCCGAGCTTGTCTTCAGCGGCCGCGCGTTTCACTCTCGGCATATGCCGCGGCAGCGTCCGAATAATTCTCCCGATCGCCCGCAAGACATTCGCGCCGACATCGCCGTGGTCGGTGGCGGGTTGTCCGGTTTGGCGCTCGCCATCGCCTGCGCCGCAGCCGGCATCGAGACGGCGGTGATCGATCGCGCCGACCCGGCGAAATTCCGCGACGCGGCTTATGACGGGCGCACCACCGCGATCGCTTACGGCTCGCAGCAAGCGCTGAAAGGCATCGGTGTCTGGGACGCCCTCGCTCCCCACGCCGAACCGATCCGCGAGATCCGCGTCGTCGACGGCGATTCGCCTTTGTTCCTGCATTACGACCGCGCCGAGATCGACGCCGAGGCGCTCGGCTATATCGTCGAGAACCGGTTGTTGCGCGGCGCGCTCCAAGCGCGCGCGGAAGCGCTGCCGAGCCTCACGCTCCAGGCGCCGAGCGCGGTCGAGCAGGTCGAATTCGGCGCCCTGCAAGCGCGGCTGAGTTTGAGCGATGGGGGGCGCATCGCCGCCGCGCTCGTGGTCGGCGCCGATGGCCGCGACTCGCCGATGCGCGCAGCCGCCGGCATCACGACCTGGCGCAAATCCTATCACCAGATCGCGATCGTCTGCGTCGTGCGGCATGAGAAGCCGCATCACGGCGTCGCGGTGGAGCATTTCCGCGCCGCGGGGCCATTCGCGATCCTGCCGATGGCCACCGTTAAAGATGGGACCAATCGCTCGTCGATCGTCTGGACCGAGGACGAGCACGAGGCGCCGCTCCTCCTGGCGCTCGACGACAAGGCTTTCGCGCGCCAGCTCGCAAGCCGCTTCGGCGATTTCCTCGGCCGCGTCGCGCCCGAGCCCGGCCGCTGGTCCTATCCGCTGGCGCTGATCCAGGCCGAGCGTTACGCGGCGCCGCGCCTCGCCCTCATTGGCGACGCCGCGCATGTCATCCATCCGATCGCCGGCCAGGGCTGGAATCTCGGTGTGCGCGACGTCGCCGCCCTCGCCGAGCTCCTGGTCGATGCGCATCGCCTCGGAATCGATCTCGGCAGCAACGAGCTTTTGCGCCGCTACGAGCGCTGGCGGCGCTTCGACAGTTTGACGCTGACGACCGTGACCGACGGGCTCAACCGGCTCTTCGCCAATGATTTCCCGCCGCTGAAGCTGGCGCGCGATCTCGGCCTCGCCGCCGTGAACCACGCGCCCGGCCTCAAACGCTTCTTCATGCGCCACGCCATGGGCGTGACCGGCGATCTGCCGCGGCTGGTGAAGGGCGAAAGCCTTTAAACACGAAAGACACTCGTCATTGCGAGCGAAGCGAAGCAATCCAGGGCCCCGCGCGCGCTGGATTGCTTCGTCGCTCCGCTCCTCGCAATGACGATGAGGGATCAATAAAACGCCATCGTCTCCGGGCCGAGATGGGTCTGGCAGGCGCGGTCGAGCTTCATCGCGCCGAGATCGATCGCCGAGATCGTGCCTTCGTCGTGATTGGTGACGAAGGCGTGTTTCATATCGGCGCCGAAGGCGATGCCCATCGGGCCTTTCTCGAGCTTGAAGAGATGCTGGCGCGCCGGATCCTCGGTGTCGATCACCGCCGCGGCGCGCGATTGATTGTAGGAGACGACGAGATAGCGATTATCGGGGCTGACGCGCAGCCGGTTGAGCTGCGGCGGGAAATCCTCGCCGAGGCCCTCGATCTTGAACTTGCCGGCGACCGTGTCGCTCGCCGCCTCGATGATGCTGATCTCGGGCCGCGCCGACGACGCCTGATAAACGCGGTTGCCATCGGGCGCGGTGCAGACGCCCTGGCACTCGTAACGGAAATCCGGTATCCGCTTCGTCACCTGCTTCGTTGCCGTGTCGATCACCGACATGAAGGAGAGCTGGCGATGCGGCACATAGATCTTCGACCCGTCGGCATTCGCCGCCATGAAATGCGAGCGGTTGGTGCCGGTCTCGACATGGCCCAGCACCACCCCGCGCGCGGGATCGATATAGACGAGCGCATGGCTCGATTCCGCCGTCGCCCAGAGGAGGCCGGCCTTGTCGAAAGTCATCGCATGCGGCGCGAGGAAGGGCGCGACCTCGATGAAACCCTCGAGCTTCTTGGCGGCGATATCGAGCACGGCGATGCGCGTGCCCGGCTCGGTATTGGTGCCGACCTGACCGTTGCCATAGATCGAGATATAGGCCTTCTGGCGGTCGGGCGAGAGCACGACCTCATGCGGAAAATCGGGCAGCTTGATCTCTTCCTGGAGCGCGAAGTTCTTGCCGTCGTGGAATTCGACGAAACCGTCGCGCTTGCAGACGACGATGAGGCCGTTCGTGCCGAGCGAATGATTGATATCGCTTCCGGGCTGCGTGCGGGTGGCGGGCGGAAGAGTCATGCGTGCTCCTTATTGATGATCACGGCGCCGGCGGCGAGCGCGGCGAGCTTGGCCGTCGCGACGGCGTGATCAAGCGGCGCCATGCCGCAATTGGTCGAGGCTTCCATGCGCTCGAGCGGCACATAAGCGAGGGCGCGGCGCAAGGTGGCGGCGACTTCTTCCGGCGTCTCGATGCGGTCGGTCGCGACATCGATCGCGCCGAGCACGACCTGCTTGTCGCCGAGCAGCTTCAAGAGCGCCAGCGGCACGCGCGAATTGATGCATTCGAGCGAGACCTGATCGATCTTGCTCTTGGCGAGCGCCGGGAAGATCGCCTCATATTGGCGCCATTCGGCGCCGAGCGAATTCTTCCAATCGATATTCGCCTTGATGCCATAGCCATAGCAGATGTGGACGCCGGTGCTGCATTTCAGCCCCGCGGCCGCGCGCTCCAGCGCCTTGACGCCCCATTCCCTTACGGCATCGCCATAGACGTTGAAAGCCGGCTCGTCGAACTGGATCACATCGACGCCGATCGCATCGAGCTCGCGCGCCTCCTCGTTCAGCAGCTCGGCAAAGCGCATCGCCATGGCGACGCGATCGGGATAATGCTCGTTGGCGATCGTGTCGATGATCGTCATCGGCCCGGGCAACGTGAATTTCAGCGTGCGCTTGGTATGCGCGCGGGCGAGCACCGCCTCGCTGCGATGAACCGATTCGCGGCGCTTCAAGGGCCCGGTGACGGTCGGGCATTCGGCAATATAGCGATCGGCGCGGATGCCCATGCTGACGCGCTTGCCGAAATCGATGCCGTCGATCCGCTCGAGGAAGCCGTGCACGAAATGCTGCCGCGACATCTCGCCGTCGGTGACGATGTCGATGCCGGCGTCTTCCTGCTCCTTCAGGGCGAGCAAGGTCGCATCGCGCTTGGCTTCGGCGAGTGCCTCGCCGGTTTGCGCCCAAGGCGCCCAGAGCATTTTCGGCTTCGCCAGCCAGAACGGCTTCGGCAAGCTGCCTGCGGTCGATGTCTTGAGCATCGCTCCTCCCGTTTGCGAGGAGGCTAGCGCGTCAATCCGGCTTTCGCGAGGTCTTCGAGGTAGCGCGCCCAGCGGCTCTGCTGCTCGCGGCCGAGTTGATGGAGATAGGTCCAGGAATAGATGCCGGTATCGTGCCCATCATCGAAAATGAGGCGCACGGCGTAATTGCCGACCGGCTCGATGCGCGCGATGCCGACCTGCGCCTTGCCGGCGACCGTCTGCTTCTGGCCGGCCCCATGGCCCTGCACCTCAGCCGAGGGGCTTTCGACGCGCAGATATTCCGCCGGCAGCGCGAAACTGGTGCCGTCGTCATAGGTGATCTCGAGACGTTTCTCAGCGCGCTTTAGCCGCAGCTCCGTGGGCCAGCGCGCCGTGCCTTGCGGCGGCGTATGCGTGTTGCTCACGGTTTGCCGGAAAGCGCCGCCTTTTCCGTATCGTCCAGGCTGCGCGCCTCATCGACCAGCATGATCGGGATGCCGTCGCGGATCGGATAGGCGAGCCCGGCCTGCGCGCTGACCAGTTCTTGCCGGGTCCGATCGTAGATGAGCGGGCCCTTGGTCATGGGGCAGACCAATATCTCCAGGAGCTTGCGATCGATTTCGCCCGGCGGATCGGCCATTTGTGTGTCCCCTAATTCCTGGCGGCGCCGGTCGGCGTGACGCTCGAGGCGACCGACATTTCGACGAGCGCCGTCAAAATGCCGGCGCGATCGCGCGTCGTCGCCGCTTCGAGCATCGCCTGGCGCTCGCGCGGCGTGAAGGGGCAGGCCATCGCCAGCGAATTGACGAGATGCTCGATCGGCGCCGAGGTGAGGATTTCGGAATCGGCGTTGATGCCGTGGCGCTCGAAATAGGGCTTGAGCGCCGCAACCATGCGGTCGCGATCGACATCCTTGTCGTCTTCGACGAGATCGCCGCGCCAGCGCTGCCAATGGGGCGTCACCAGGCGGAAGAGATTGCTGCGCGGCGGCTCTTCGGCGATATCGAAACGCGCGATGCCTTTCAGGGTGATGAGGAAGCGGCCGTCCTGCGTCTCGCCGAATTCGATGATGCGCCCGGCGCAGCCGGTCTTGTAGACCGCGGGATCGCCGGCATCGCCCGCGCCTTCCTGCGGCTGGATCATCCCGATCATGCGGTCATGCGCGAGCGCATAGAGCGTCATCGCAAGATAGCGCGGCTCGAAGACGTTGAGCGGCAGCCGGCCGCGCGGCAGCAGCAGCACGCCCGTTAGGGGAAAGATCGGCAGGAGCCGCGGCAGCTCATCGAAGCGCGGCTCGAAGCTCATGAGAAAAGGCCTGTCATGAAAAAAGAATCGAGGAAAGGCGCTTGCGCGCCTGCACGGTGACCGGATCGGTGAGCCCGATCGCCTCGAAGAATTTGACGAGCTGCTTGCGCGCCGCCTGCTCGTTCCACTCGCGATCGCGGCGCACGAGATCCAAAAGCTGATCGATCGCCTGCTCGCGCTCGCCCGAGGCGAAGAGCGCCGAGGCGAGATCGAGCCGCGCCTGGTGATCCGCCGGATCTTTCTCGAGCCGCGCCTTGAGCTCGCCGATGGCGCCGGCGGCTTTGGTGCCCTCCTGCGCCAGCTCGAGGCTGGTACGCGCGGCGGCGACATCGGCGTGATTGGCATGCTCGGCCGGGATCTTGGCGAGGATGTCGGCGGCCTGCGTCAGCTCTTTCTTATTAATCGCGATCTTGGCGAGGCCCGCCAGCGCGTCGACATTGCCAGGATCGTGCTGAACGACTTGCGCGAAGATATTGGCGGCGCGCGGCTCGTCGCCGCCAGCGAGCGCTTCCTTGGCAAGCGCCACGGCTTCGGCGATGGGATTGGCGCCGGGCGCCGCAGTTGCCGCGAGCTTGGCGACGAATTGCTTCACCTGGCTTTCGGGAATGGCGCCCTGGAAGGCGTCGACCGGCCGGCCGTCGCGGAAGGCATAGACGGTCGGGATCGACTGGATGCGCATCTGCGCCGCCAGCTCTTTATTCTTGTCGACGTCGATCTTGACCATGCGCACGGCGCCTTTGGCGTCGCGCACGGCTTTTTCGAGCTGCGGCCCGAGCTGCTTGCAGGGACCGCACCATTCGGCCCAGAAATCGACGATGACCGCGACGTCGTGCGACGCGTCGATCACGTCGGCCATGAAGGTCTCGGTCGAGCTAGTCTTGATGAGGTTGGGGTCGGCTCCCGGAGCCGCGCCGCCGATGATCGCTTCCATGTGCCGTCTTGTTTTCCTTGGAGCCCCCCTAAAAATGGCGGCGCGGGGAGGTTTAAGCAAGGTGCGGGCTTAACGAATGTTACCCGCCGACACTTCGGTCAGTAATTGAAAACCTAGGGCTGGGTCCCTAATATCCGGCCCCTCGGATGCGGGCGTAGCTCAGGGGTAGAGCACAACCTTGCCAAGGTTGGGGTCGAGGGTTCGAATCCCTTCGCCCGCTCCAATCGGCCCTCGAAAACCGTCGGAAATCGACGGTTTTTTTGTTTGGGGCAAGCCGATCCATCGGGGCGACCGAAGCGCCCGTCGGGTTGTTGATTGACCGATTGTGGATGGCAATCAGGGAAGGCGGTCATGGCGAAAGTACGCGTCGCCGGGTTTTCGGTCTCGCTCGACGGCTTCGGCGCGGGGCCCGAGCAAAGCCTGGAAAATCCGCTCGGTAAGCGGGGGCGGGAGCTGCATGAATGGTTCTTCGGTACGCGCACGTTCCGGGCGATGATCGGCGCGGGCGGCGGCTCGGACGGCGTTGACGAGAGTTATGCCCATCGCGCGATGGCCGGGTTCGGCGCCTTCATCCTTGGCCGCAATATGTTTGGGCCGATCCGCGGCCCGTGGCCGGATGAGAGCTGGAAGGGCTGGTGGGGCGACAATCCGCCTTATCACGCGCCGACCTTCGTGCTGACGCACCACCCGCGCGCGCCGATCGCGATGGCCGGCGGCACGACCTTCATCTTCGTGACCGAGGGCATCGCGGCGGCGCTGGAGCAAGCGAAAGCCGCCGCCAACGGACGCGATGTGAAGATCGGCGGCGGCGTCGAGACGGTGCGGCAATATCTCCGCGCCGGCGCGATCGACGAGCTGCATTTCGCCGTGGCGCCGGTCGTGCTCGGACAAGGCGAGGCGATGTTCGCCGGCATCGACCTGCCGGCGCTCGGCTATCGCGTCACCGAACGTCAGCCGACCGAGCACGCCACGCACATCGTCCTCAGTCGCTAGCAACCCGCCGGAGTCCGACCGACAGGCCTGATCGGGCCGAGGGTTCGAAGCCTTTCGCCCGCGCCCAGCGTGTGCTCGCGATAGGCTTGCCTCGTGGCGTGTCGGCCCGAGAAATTGCTATGCTGACAGCATCCCGCGGCGAACCTTGGAGACGACGCATGCTCGTGAGACGCGCCACTTGCCTCGCCCTCGCTCTCAGCACCGCGGCGGCGCTGCCGGCCCTCGCCGCCGACACCCCGTCCTTCAAAGTGAAGCCCGGCCTTTGGCAGATGACGACCGACAGCGAACGCAGCGGCACACTGCCGATCCCGGACGAAACCCTGGCGCGCATGACCCCGGAACAGCGCGCCCGCCTGGCAGCAAGCATGCAGCAGTCGATGGCACCGCGGCATGGGATAACCAAGGAGTGCGTCACCCAAGCCGACATCGACAAAGGCTTCGAGGGCTTCGCTATGGGTGGCGGGCAATGCACCCGCACGGTGACTGAGCGAACCGCGACGGTGCGCGCCGGGACCTTCTCCTGCACAGGCCGCGAGAACTCGTCCGGCAGCTATCGCTTCGAGGCGACGAGCGCCGAAGCGATGGTCGGCAAATGGGACGCCGCGGTCGGCGAAGGCGGCAAGACGATGAACATGAAAGCCGCAATCCAGGGCAAATGGCTCGGCGCCGATTGCGGCGACGTGAAGCCGCGGGAGCCACACGACCAATCCGCGGCGTGCCAGGAATCCGGCTGATCATCCTGGCTGTCGCGATCCTCGTCGCCGCCGCAGCGATCGGCGTGGCGCGGGTCGCCGTCGCGGCTTTGCTGGCGGCATGGCTCGGCTTGCTCGCCTGGGGCATGCTGCGGATGAGGAAGTCCCGCGTCATTGTTCGCGCCGCGCTGGAGAAGGCGGGCTACGACGTTCTCGAACTGCAATACCGCCATCTGCGGCTCGGTCCGTTTTTCTCTTTGTGGGAGACGTCGCGAGGCCAGGCGGTTTATCGCGTTGCGCTGCGCGAGCGCTCGACCGGGCTCGACGCGACCGTCTGGGCGCGATGGGGACGACCTTGGCCGCTCGCGCCCGACCGGCTCGAGTTCCGCTGCGCTGATCGCGCGGCCGCGCTGCGCCTCAATGGGGGACTGTAGGATCAGCGCGCGATAACCGCCGGCTTTCAGCCGCGCAGCCCGGCGCGCTCCAGCCGCGGCAGGACCTCGTCGAGGAAAAACGGCATCTCGTCGCGGTAGTTGAGGAAGGCGACCGAGGCGCCGCAGAGGCCGGCCTCGCTCATCCGCACCATCTCGCCGGCGACATCGTCGGGCGTGCCGACGAAGGTGTAGGCGCCGGGGAAGGTGCCCGGGTAGATCGGGCCGCCGGCCCGCGCGTGCAGGGCGGGATTATATTCCATGCGCTCGGCCATCGGCATGTCGCTGCCGGCGGTCGCCTGCTTCTGCTTGCGCATGTGATCGAGCGAGGCGAGATCGGCCTTGTCCTTGGCGAAGTAGCGATAGAAATCCTCCGCCTCTTGCCGCGTCTTGCGGCAGACGATCTGCGCCGAGGTGTAGACGTCGATCTTCCGCCCGTAACGCGCCGCATACTCGTGCACGCTCTGCACGATGGCCGGCGCGCGGTCGAGCGAGGACACCGTGGTGAACAGCAGATCCGCCGCCTGCGCCGCGAAATCGCGGCCGCGATAAGAGAAGCCGGCCGACATGATCGGCGGACGCGGCCGCTGCACCGTCAGCGGCGCGGTCGTGAGGCCGCGCAGATGACGATAATAGGTGCCGTCCCAATCGAAGGGCGGGCCGCCGTCCAAGAGCTTCGCATAGACCGTGAACCATTCGAGGCCCTGGTCATAGCGGTGCTCGCTGTCGATGGTGACGCCGTGGACGTCGAACTCGTCTTGATTCCAGCCGCAGACGATATTGAGACCGGCGCGGCCATGCGTGACATGATCGATGGTCGCGATCGCCTTGGCGGCAAAGGCCGGCGTCACGACCGAGACGTGCACGGTCGCAAAAAGCCCGATGCGCTTGGTCATCGCGCCGATCGCGGCGCTATGCGTCAGCGTTTCGTAAGAGCGGCCGAGATTATCGGCCTCGCCGCCGAGACCGCGCCATTTGGCGACCGGCAGGATGAAATCGAGGCCGGCTTCGTCCGCCAGTTTCGAGACGGCGACGATATCGTCCCACTCCGCCGCCCAGCGCTCGGGCGCCGTGCTGACGGCGAAGCCGCCATCGCAATTCGCATTGAAGAGGCCGAGCTTGAAGCGATTGGCGCCGTAGATCGGATTCGCCACTTGTTGCACCGAGATCTCCCGCATACCGCCGGTTAACGGCGATTCTGTGCGGGCCTCGCGGGAGTTGCAACGGCGGGCGCTTCCGGCGCCGGCTCCCAGCCGAAGACACTGCGGCCGCCATAGTCGTGCGAGTGTTCGAACTCGTCCGCGATATGCGCTGGCAGCGACGGGCCGGTCGCAACGCGCTCGAGCTGGCGCGCTTGCGCGTCGAGCCGCTTCAGCGCGGCGAGCCGTTCGTCATTGCCGAGCTTTGCCTGGTTGACTGCGGCTTTCAGCACCGCGATGGTCTGGTCATAGACCTTGATCGGCACCGGATAGGGATGGCGGTCCTTGCCGCCATGCGCGAGCGAGAAGCGCGCCGGATCGGCGAAGCGGCAGGGCGCGCCATGCACCACCTCCGCCACCATCGCAAGCGAGCGCACGGTGCGCGCGCCGACGCCCGGCACCAGCAGCAGCTCGGCAAAATCTTCGGGGCCGCGATCGGCCGCGGCGGCGAGCGCGCCGTGGAGGCGGCGGAGGATCACATCGTCGGGCCGCACATCGTGATGCGCCGGCATCACCAGATACGGCAGCAGCGGCGCTGCAGGCGGCGGGGTTTCGATCGCTTTGCCTTCGAGGCGCGCGATCTCGCCGACGACGCGATCGGGGCCGAGATCCTTGAGCAGATCAAGCTGCCGCGCGCGCGATGGCGCCGCGCGATGATCGGTGAGGTTGACGATCGTGCCTTGATTCTCGCCGTCGATCGCGGCATGCGGCTGATCGACAA
This sequence comes from Allostellaceae bacterium, assembly GCA_035606035.1. Classification (GTDB taxonomy): domain Bacteria; phylum Pseudomonadota; class Alphaproteobacteria; order ATCC43930; family CGMCC-115725; genus CAIKMD01. The sequence goes on along the minus strand of DATNGE010000088.1, from coordinate 5,294 downwards.
AGCTGGCGAGGCCTTCCGATTGCCAGTGATAGCGCCGCGCCGTGCGCGTATCGCCGTTCATGCCTTGCTGCACCACGACCCATTTCGCATCGTCGGCGACGATGAAGCCGTGGAGATAAAGATCGAAGCCGTCCTGCACCGCGGCGCTGTCGACTTTGGCGACGAGGCGGCTTGCTTTCGCGAGCGCATCCCCGTCGAAGCCGATGCGCTCGCCAATGGCGACGAGCTCATGCGGCGTTTGGCGCGAATGGGCGCCGCGCCCGCCGCAGACATGAAGCCCGAGCTCGCCCGCGCGCGGCGCGAGGCCGCGCTTCAGCGCGCCGATGACGCTGGTGGTGATGCCGGAGGAATGCCAATCCATCCCCATCACCGCGCCGAAGGACTGGAACCAGAAGGGATGGGCGAGACGCGCGAGGAATTCGTCGCGGCCGTATTCGAGGACGATCGCCTCGGCGATCACCGCGCCGAGCTTCGCCATGCGCTGCGCCAGCCAGGGCGGCACCCGGCCATTATGCAGCGGCAGATCGGCGCTTCCGGCGCGACGGGCCACGAAACCTCCTGGAACGAAGGAGGAACATCCTAGCGCTTGCGCCGGGATTTGGGTAGAGGCGCGGGCGGCTTTTCCGCCCCGTGCTTCGCTTTCACTGCCGCGATCTCGTCGGTCATTTCCTTGAGGGCGGCCAGGGCCTTTTCTTCATCCGCGCTGAGAGCACGCTCGGGGCGGAAATGCGCCAGCAGCACGAGCAACGCGTCCTCGATCCGGCCGAGCTGCTTGCCGTAACTCGCGACGTCGCTCAGCACCTCCTCCTCGACAGCCGGATTGGAGGACTGGCCGAGCGCGATATTAACCAGGCCGAACTGGCCGCCGCTCGGATTGAAGATCCAGTTCCACGGATTGATGGTTTGGGTGACGTTCCCAGAGAGCGGCAGGCGAAAAACCGGCATGAAGGCCTCCCCTAAAACTGCGGCCGATCCCTAAAGCTTGAAGCAAAATCGTGGCATTACTTCGCGCGCCGGCGCGATTTTCGTGTTTCACTGGCGGGATGATCGATGCTCTCAGCATCGCCGGCTCCGCGCTCGCCGCGCAAACCATCAGCCTTGCCGTGACCGCGGATAATGTCGCGAATGTCACAACCCCCGGCTTCACGGCGAAGCAGGCGCAACTCGTCGCGATGAATCCCGGCGTCGCGGTCGGCGCCATTATCGATACCGGGCAGAGCGTCGATCTCGCCGATCAGATGATCAATCTCATCCTCGCGAAGACCGCTTATGAAGCGGCGGCCAGCGTTTTCCGCACCGCCGATCAGATGACCAAGACGCTGCTCGCCGCGCTCTGACCCCGCGATCGCCCGCCTGATTGCTCCCTGGCCTCGCTTGATGCTAGGAGAGGGCCAAGCCGAAAGGCGCCCCAGGAAAATGGGGTGGGGCTCAAAGCCAGCGGGAGGGCAGCATGATCAAAACCCAAATCGTCGAATATCGCGACGGCGACACCGTTTGCGAAGGCTATCTCGCCTATGACGATGCGAAATCCGGCAAGCGGCCGGGCGTTCTCGTCGCCCATGAATGGGGCGGCTGCGGCGAATATATGCACAAGCGCTGCCAGATGCTGGCGGAGCTGGGCTATGTCGCCTTCGCCCTCGACGTTTTCGGCAAAGGCATCCGCGCGCAGAGCTTCCCGGACTGCGAGAAGATCTCCAAACCCTATTACGAGGACCGCCAGCTGACGCGGCGCCGCGCCAAGGTCGGGCTCGATCAGCTGGTGAAGCAGCCGAATGTCGATGCGAGCAAGGTGGCAGCCATCGGCTATTGCTTCGGCGGCATCGTCGTTCTCGAGCTCGCGCGCAGCGGCGCCGATGTCAAAGGCTCGGTCGCTTTCCACGGCCAGCTTTCGACGCCCAACCCCGCCGACGCCAAGAACATCAAGGGCAAGGTGCTGATCTGCCACGGCGCGATCGATCCGGTGGTGCCGCCGGCCGAAGTCGCCGCTTTCGAGAAAGAGATGGAGGATGCCAAGATCGATTGGCAGCTCATCGCTTACGGCAGCGCGATGCACACCTTCACCAACTGGAATCTGCCGACGAACCCGCCGCCCGGCATGCCCGCGGCTTATAACGAGAAGGCCGATAAGCGCTCGTGGAAGGCGATGAAGGATTTCTTCGCCGAGACAATCGGCTGAACTCGGGCAAGCATCAAGGCAGGAGCGACGGCGATGAAACTCGCGACATTGCGCACCAATCATCCCGATGGCGAGCTCGTCGTCGTCTCTCGCGATCTCAAGCAGATGGCGAGCGCGGCGGACATCGCACCGTCGCTGCGCGTCGCCTTCGACGATTGGGGCCGCAACAAGCCGCGGCTCGAAGAGCGCTATCGCCAGCTGATGAGCGGCGGCCTCAACAACGCGCAGTCTTTCGATGCGGCGCGCTGTCATTCGCCGCTGCCGCGCTCTTTCCAATGGCTCGACGGCACGGCTTATGAATCGCATCGCTATCGCATGACGCGCGGCCGGCCGGCGCCGGAATGGTTCCTGAAAGAGCCCGCCGTCTATCAAGGCCGCTCCGACGGCTTTCTCGCGCCGACCCAGGACGTCCCCTTGGGCAGCGAGGATTGGGGCATCGATTTCGAGGGCGAGGTCGCGGTCGTCACGGATTACGTGCCCTATGGCGCCTCGCCCTCGGTCGCCGCCTCGAAGATCGAGCTCGTCATGCTGGTCAACGACGTGTCGCTGCGCGCCGTGCAAGGCATCGAGCTCGGCAAGCAATTCGGCTTCACCCGCTCGAAGCCCGCTTCCGTCTTCACGCCCGTCTGCGTGACGCCGGACGAGTTGGGCAGTGCCTGGCACGACAATCGCCTCCATCTGCCGATCCGTTGTTCAGTCAACGGCAAGCTCTTCGGCGATCCCAATGCCGGCGAGGCGGTGCATGGTTTCGACGTGATGATCTCTTACTGCGCGATGACACAGGCCTTGAGCGCCGGCACCATCGTCGGCGGCGGCACCGTGTCGAATCAGGATCTGAAGCGCGGCTTCGCCACCATCGCCGAGGCGCGCTCGGTCGAGGAAACCTCTGGCGGCGCGGCGAAGACGCCGTTCCTCAAATGGGGCGACCGCGTCCGCATCGAGATGCTCGACGCGCAGGGCCAGTCGATCTTCGGCGCGATCGACCACAAGATGGCGCGCCCGTCTTAAACCGCTCGGCGGCGGAAACGGCCCGGCAGAATCTGCCGGCGTTTCCGCCACACCTTTCCTAAACCATTGATCGAGGCCGCGCTTTCTCTGGCCCGGCGCTTGCTATGGCTCCACTCGTTCCGCGGGAGCCATGCCATGATCGATCTTGTCGAGAGTTTCAACACCGCCTTCCGCCTGCAGCAGGAGGGCCGGCTCGTCGAAGCGGAGACGCTCTACCGCGCCGTGCTCGACGTCGCGCCCGAGCATCCCGGCTCGCATCATCTCCTCGGCCTCGTCGAGCATCAGCTCGGCCGGCACGAAGCGGCGCTCGCATCGATCAAGCGGGCGATCACGCTCAACGACAGCGAGCCCAACTATCACAACAATCTCGGGACGGTCTATCGCACGCTCGGCAAGCTCGACGAGGCGATCGCCTGCTATCGCCACGCGGTCGGGATGAAGCCCGATTTCGCCGCCGCGCTCAACAATCTCGGCATCGCGCTCTTGCAGAAGGGCGAGGTTGCGCCGGCGCAGCGCGCGCTCGAGCGCGCGCTCGAAGCCAAACCGGATTACGCCGCCGCCTGGTTCAATCTCGGCAATGTGCTCGCCGCCCGCGACGAGCATGCGAAAGCCGTCGAGCATTTTCGCCAGGCGCTGGCGCTCGATCCCAACCACATCGATGCGCTCAACAATCTTGGCGGCGCGCTGACCGAGCTCGGCGCCTGGGACGAGGCGGTTTCCTGCTATCAGCGCGTCCTCGCGCTGCAGCCGGCGAACGCCGCCGCGCATAATAATTTCGGCCGCGTCCTCGCGCAGCACGACGAGCTCGGCGCGGCGATCGCGCATTTCCGCGACGCGATCGCGCTCCAGCCGCATGGGATCGACGCGCATATCAATCTCGGCAATGTGCTTTTGGAGCAGGGCGAAGCGTGCGCGGCGCATCAAAGCTACGAGCGCGCGCTCGCTATCGATCCGGCGCATGACAGCGCACATTGGAATGACGGGCTCGCGCTGTTGCTGCAGGGCGATCTCGCTGAAGGCTTCCGCCGCTGGCGCTGGAATGTCGCGGCAGCCAAACGTTTCGGCACGCCGGAATGGCGCGGCGAGGAATTGAAGGGCGCCGCCATCCTCATCCATTCCGAGCAGGGCTTCGGCGATGCGATCCATTTCGCGCGCTACATCCCGTTGGTCGCTGCGCGCGGCGGGCGCGTGATCTTCGAAGCGCCGGCCGAGCTGCACCGGCTTTTCGCACACCTCGACGGCGTCGAGCAGGTCGTGGCGTTCGGCGATCCTCTGCCGGATTTCGCCTGGCAATGCCCGCTCTTGAGCCTGCCGCTCGCGTTCAATACGACACTGCGGAACGTGCCAAACAAGGTGCCTTATCTCAGCGCCGAGCCCAACGCGGTGGCCGAATGGCGCCGCCGCATCGCCGGCCCCGCGCTCAAAGTCGGTCTGGTCTGGGCCGGGCGGCCGGAGCACAAGCGCGACCGCCATCGCTCGATGAATTTGGCGGCGCTCGCGCCGCTCGCCGCGATCCCGAACGTCGCTTTCTACGCACTGCAGAAAGGCGCTGCCGTCGGCGAGGCCGAGCACGCGCCCGACGGCATGCGGCTCGAAATCCTCTCACCGCTGCTCGGCGATTTCGCCGACACCGCCGCGGCGATCATGGCGCTCGATCTCGTCATCAGCGTCGACACGTCGGTCGCGCATCTCGCCGGCGCGCTCGGCAAGCCGGTCTGGATCCTGCACGCTTACGCGCCCGATTGGCGCTGGCTCGAGAGGCGCAGCGACAGCCCGTGGTATCCAACGGCGGAGCTCTTCCGTCAGGATGCGTCGCGCCGCTGGGCGCCTGTAGTCGCCGATGTCGCGGCCGAACTGCGCGCCCTCGCGGATGCCGATCAGGTGAAGATCAGCCGCATCGCGTGAAGCCCGGCATAAAGGGCGAGCACGCCGAGCACGACCGAGGCGACGATGTAAGCGCCGACGGCGAGCCCTTCGCCGCGATTGATCAGGGTCACAATATCGAGCGAGAAGGTCGAGAAGGTGGTGTAGCCGCCGCAGATGCCGACGACGAGGAAGACACGGGTCGACTGGCTCGCATCCCAGCGCAGCGCGAAGGATTCGGCGAAGA
>DATNGE010000087.1:0-7317 GCA_035606035.1 Allostellaceae bacterium | reverse complement strand
GGCCGAGCACCGTGCCCGCCAGCAGCAGCGGCGAATACTGGAGCTGCGTATAGGCGGTGCGCGCTACCATGTTCCAGATATCGGCGATCTCAGGATAGGGTCGCAAACTCTCGGTGCCTGGTGTCAGGCCAAGCCAAATCGAGCCGCCGCTTTTCTTCACCATCGCGGCAAGCGCGCAGTCATCGATCAGTTCGTCCCTGATCGCGGCATAGCCGCCGATCCGCTCATAAGCGCTGCGCCGCAGCAGGACGCAGCCGCCGGCTGCCGCCGCCGTCGTTCTACGCCGATTGTTCGACCACGAGAACGGATACAGCAGCGCGAAAAAAAAGACGAAAGGCGGGATGAGGAATTTCTCTGCGAGGCTCTCGCAATGGAGCTTCACCATGAGCGAGACCATATCGCGCTGCTCGGCTTCGAGGCGGGCGACGAGCTCGCGTAGATTTGTCCGGTGATGCGCGATATCGGCATCGGTGAAGAGATAGAGATCGGGCTGCGATGCGATCTGGCGCACGCCTTCGCTCAGCGCCCAGAGCTTGCCGGTCCAGCCGCCGGGCAGCGAGCGCGCCGCGACGATGGTGAGCCGGTCCTCGCGGCCCCGCGCCGCGTCGCGCGCGACTTCGGAAGTGGCGTCATGACTGTGATCGTCGACGAGCACGATCGAGAAATCGCCGGGATAATCCTGATCGAGCAGCGAGGCGACGGCACGGCCGACGCTTTCGGCCTCATTGCGCGCCGGGATCACCGCGACGACACGCGGATATTGCGCCGACTCGGGAGCCGGCGCGGCAAGCGACGTGCTCCAGAAGAAGCCGCGGCCCAGGAGCAGATAGGCCCAGATCGCGACAACCAGCCCGCCGAGCGCGACGAGGATCACGGGCACATCCCCATCTGGCGGAAATAGGCAACCGCATCGGCAAGCGCCTGCTGCGCCGGCCGAGCGCGATAGCCGAGGGCGCGCTCCGCTTTCGCCGAGGAGAAGAACATCTTCTTCTTGGCCATGCTGAGCTCGTCGCGCGTGACCAAGGGCGCTTTATCAGTCAGCCGCGCCCAGGCCTCCGCGCCGACCGCGATCGGCCAGATCGCCGCGATCGGCAGGCGGATCGTCGGCGGCTTGCGCCCGGTCAAAAGCGCGACCCTTTTCAAGATCTCGGCCAACGTCAAATCCTCGCCGCCGAGGATATGGCGCTCGCCGAGCGCGCCGCGCTCCTCGGCGAGAAGATGACCCGCCGCGACATCATCGACATGGACGATATTGAGGCCCGTATCGACGAAAGCCGGCATCTTGCCTGATGCCGCGTCGACGATGACGCGGCCAGTCGGCGTCGGTTTTACATCGCCGGGTCCGACAGGCGTTGATGGATTGACGATCACCGCCGGCAGGCCGCGCGTCTTGACCAGATCGCGCACCACCTCCTCGGCCAAGAATTTCGAGCGCTTATAGGGACCGATCATGTCGGCGAGCGTGCTCGGCGTGGTCTCGTCCGACGGCGTGCCGTCGCCGATGATGCCGAGCACCGCGACGCTGCTGGTATAGACGACGCTGGCGACGCGCTGCGTCAGCGCCGCTTCCATCAGCAGCCGCGTGCCGTCGACATTGGCGCGATACATCACCCGCTCGTCCCTGACCCAGAGCCGGTAATCCGCCGCGACGTGATAGAGCGCGCCGCAGCCATCGAGCGCGGCAGCGAGCGAGGGCCCATCTTCGAGCGAGCCGATCCGCGGTTCGACCGCGAGGCCGGCGATGTTGCGGCGATCGCTTCGCGGGCGAACCAGCACGCGCAGCTTGCGGCCGCGCGCCAAAAGCGCGCGCGCCACTGCCGCGCCGACAAAGCCCGACGCGCCGGTGACCAAAACAGGCTTCGTGAAATCCGGACTCAAGCGCTGGCGACGCGCCGCGTATCTTCGCCGATCAGCGCGCGCGCCGTGGCGCGGGTCTCGCGATCGAGCGCGTAAACATCATCGAGCGAACCGATGCGCCGCCCGGCCAGGCGACTGAGCGCGCGCTCCACCGTCGCGGCGATATCGAGGAAGCCGATGCGCTCGTCGAGGAAGGCCGCGACCGCGATCTCGTTCGCGGCATTGAGCACCGTCGGCGCGCCGCCGCCGGCGATCAGCGCAGCGCGCGCCAAACGCAGCGCCGGAAAACGCTCGGGTTCCGGCGCCTCGAAGGTCAGCTGCGCGAGCTTCGCGAGGTCCAATCGCGGGCTTGGCGCCGGAATACGATCCGGCCAGCCGAGCGCATTGGCGATCGGCGTGCGCATATCGGGCGAGCCGAGCTGCGCCAGCACCGAGCCGTCGGTGTAATAGACGAGGCCGTGGACCACCGATTGCGGGTGCACGACGACGTCGAGCTTGTCGCTGTCGAGGTCGAAAAGATGATGCGCCTCGATCACTTCGAGGCCCTTATTCATCATCGTCGCGCTGTCGACCGAGATTTTCGCGCCCATGCGCCAATTGGGATGCTTGACCGCTTGCGCCGGCGTCGCCGACGCCATCGCCTCGAGCGAGGAAGTGCGGAACGGCCCGCCGCTTGCCGTCAGCACGATCTTCTCGATCGCGCCGCGCTGCTTCACGTCGAAGCATTGGAAGATCGCATTGTGCTCGCTATCGACCGGCAGCAGGGTCGCATTGTGCCGCTTCGCTTCGGCGGTGACGAGATCGCCGGCGCAGACCAGCACCTCTTTATTGGCGAGCGCGACGAAAGCGCCGCGGCGCACCGCCGCCAAAGTCGGCGCGAGACCGGCCGCACCGACGATCGCCGCCATCACCCAATCGGCGGGACGGCGTGCCGCCTCGACCACCGCTTCGACGCCGCACGCCGTCTCGATGCCGGTGCCGGCGAGCGCCTCTTTCAGAGCACCGTATTGGCTCTCATCGGCAATGACGGCAAAACGCGCGTTCAGATGCTTGGCCTGCTCGGCCAAGCGCTCGGCATTGCGCAGCGCGACCAGCGCCTCGACCGCATAGGATTCGCGGTCGGCCGCCAGCAGCTCCGCCGTGTTACAGCCGATCGATCCGGTCGATCCCAGAATGGTGACACGCCGCTGCAAACCCAACTCCTGCCCCTTTAATCCCATCTTACGGGGATTTCGTTCCACACCCTAGCGGTGAAGAAATATTCCTGATATTCCAGTGGCTTATGCCACACCGAGATAGGCTCGGCGGAGCGCCGGATCCCGCTCTAGATCGGCGACTCGGCCCTCCTGGACGATCCGCCCGGTCTCGAGCACATAGCCGCGATCGGCGACGCTGAAGGCGGCGAACACATCCTGCTCGACCAGCAGCACCGTGACCCCGATCTCGCGGAACGCGGCCAGCACCATCAGCAGATGATCGACCACCACCGGAGCAAGGCCGAGACTCATCTCGTCGACGATCAGGAGCTTCGGATCGGCCATCAGCGCCCGTCCCAAGGCGCACATCTGCTGCTCGCCGCCCGAGAGATCGCCGGCCCATTGGTGCCGGCGCTCGCCGAGGATCGGGAAGAGGTCGTAGACCCGCTCGAAGCTCTTGGCGAGATCGGCCTGCCGCCGACGATAGCCGCCCATCAGGAGATTTTCCTCGACCGACATACGCGAAAAAAGCTGCCGCCCTTCCGGCACCTGGACGAGGCCGAGCGCGAAGACCTGCTCCGGCGTCAGGGTCATCAGGTCGCGGCCGGCGAAGCTGATCGCGCCTCGCGCCGCGATCAGCCGCGAGATCGCGCGCAGCAAGGTAGTCTTGCCGGCACCGTTCGAGCCGACGAAGGCGACGATCTCGCCGCGCGCCACCTCGAAGCCGACATCGAACAGCACCGGCGCCGCGCCGTAGCCCGCGCGCAACCCTTTCACGGCAAGCAGCGTCTCGCTCATGCGCGGCGCTTCCCGAGATAAGCGTCGATCACGCGCGGATCGGCGAGGATGGTGTTCGGCTCGCCCTCGGCGAGCATCTCGCCGTGATGCAGCACGATGATGCGATCGGAAAGGCTTCGGATCGCTCGCATCACATGCTCGATGACGAGGATGCTGGTGCCGCTGTCGCGGATCTTCTTGACGACGGTGACGACCTCGTCGATCTCGGACGGGTTGAGCCCGGCCATCACCTCGTCGAGCAGCAGCAGCTTCGGACGGAGCGCCAGCGCCTTGGCGAGCTCCAGCCGCTTGCGATCGGGACCGCCGAGCTGATCGCCCTGCTGATCGGCGCGATGCGCGAGGCCGGTGAATTCGAGCAGCGCCCGCGCCTGCTCGCGCGCTTCCTTGAGGTCGCGCACGCCGCCGCCGAAGCCGAAGAGCGCGCCGACCGCGACGTTCTCGAGCACGGTGAGGCGGGGAAACGGCTTCGTTACCTGAAAGGTGCGGCCGATGCCGAGATGGGCGCGTTCGTAAGGCGCCAAATGATCGATCGGCTTGCCTTCGAAGAAGAGGCTGCCGCCATCGGCTTCGAGCGTGCCGCTGATGAGGCTGACCAGCGTCGTCTTGCCGGCGCCGTTCGGGCCGATCAGGCCGAGCATTTCGCCCCGCCATAGCTCGAAGCTGACATCATCGATTGCTTGCAGCCCGTGAAAGCGCTTGGTCAGGCTCATCGCTTGTAGCAAGCGCACAGTGCTCATAGCCGGTGCGCCCGAATGTTCTGCAGGAAATAGCGCGCACCGTCGCGCCGGAAACCGCCAGCAAGGTCCCAGAGTCCGCGCGGCATGAAGATCACCGCGAGGACGATCACAAGGCCGAAGAGCAGGGCCGCGGCGGTCGAGATGCTGCTCGCCAGCACATCGTAGACCGTCGAGAGCACGAAGGCGCCGACCAGCGGTCCGAAGACCGTGCCCGGCCCGCCGAACATCGCCATGATCACCATGCGCACGTTGAGCGTCAGATCGAACGCGCCGGCCGGATCGACGAAAGTGATCCAATAGGCGTGGATTCCGCCGGCGATGCTGGTGAAGAAAGCAGAGAGCGCGAGCGCGGCGATCTTGTAGCGCGTGGTGTTGATGCCCATCACCAGCGCCGCGTCCTCATCCTCGCGGATGGCGAGCAGCGCCGTGCCGAAGCGGCTCTTCGCGATCCAGGCGACGGTCGCGGTCGCGGCGATCAGCAACAGCAGTGCTTCCTCGTAGAACGCGTTGTCGGCGCGCGTCAGCGGCAGGATGAGACCGATATTCTTTCCCGAAATGTCGAGATTGGCGATGATCGCCGCGAGCGTCGCCGAGAGGCCGAGCGTCGCGATGGCGAAGTAATGGCCGCGCAGCCGCAGGATCGGAATGCCGAACAGCACGGCGCAAGCGACGGCGAGGAACGCGCCGAGCGCGAGCCCGACGCCGAACGGCCAATGGAGCTGAGCCATCGCGATCGCGGTGCCGTAAGTGCCGAGCCCGTAGAAGGACGAATTGCCGAAAGAGACATAGCCGGTGAAGCCGCCGAGGATGTTCCAAGCCTGAGCCAGCGTCGCGAAGAGCAGCGCGTCGATGCCGTATTGGATGAGCACGTCGTCCCCGGTGAGCGGCAGCGCGGCGAGCGCGATCACACAGACGAGGGGGACCACCCAGCGCAGCATGTCTAGGCGGTCCTCATGCTGCGCGCCGGTCGCAGGATCAGGATGAGCACCAAGAGGCCGAAGCTGATGACATCGGTGAAGGTCGGGCCGATATAGATCGAGGCAAGCGCCTCGATGACGCCGATGACGATGCCGGCGAGGACGATGCCGAAGGGATTCTCGAGGCCGCCCATGATGGTGATGACGAAGGATTTCGCCGTCAGCGTCGCGCCGATGTAAGGCGTCACTTGCGAGACCATGCCGTAAAGTCCGCCCGCCGCCCCCGCGATCCCGACGCCGAGACCGAAGGTCAGCGCATAGAGCCGCGCCGGATCGACGCCGTAAAGCCGCGCGGCCGTCAAGTTCTGCGCCGTGGCGCGGATCGCGCGGCCAAGCCGCGTCCGCTGCAGCATGACCCAGAGCAACGCCGCGAAGATCAGCGCGGCAATGAAAGCGGCGAAGCGCAACAGCGGCAGGGTCAGCTCGAAGATCGTGACATTGGCGCCGGCATAGCTCGGATTGATGGTGCGGAAGTCGGCGGTGAAAGCGAGCTGCGCCAGATAGGTCAGCACCACGTCGAGGCCGAAGGTGATGAGCAGCGTGTTGAGCTGCGCCGAGCGGACGATGAGGTTGAGGGCGTAACGCTGCAGCACATAGCCGAGCGCGAACATCGCGACGAATGCGATCGGCAGCGCCGCGAAAGGATCGATGCCGAGACCGGCGAAGGCGAAATAGACGCAATAGCCGCCCAGCATGACGAAAGCGCCATGCGCGAGGTTGACGATATTGAGCACGCCCCAGACCAACGCCATGCCGAGCGCCATGAGGCCATAGAGACCCCCGAGCAGGACGCCGTTGAGAAGGATTTGCGCGAGCAACATGGAAGGTTCGGGGTAACCTAAAGCTTCGAAATCACAGTCGCTTGCCCCAGCCGGCCACGGGATAGTTGGGCTTGCTGAGGAAGTGATCGGTAAAGATCGGCACAACCTCGCCATTCTCGACCTGGATCACGATCTGCGGGATATCGATCTGACCGTTCTCCTGATAGCGGATCGTCGCATAGATCGATTCGAAATCGCTTCTCGCGATCGTGTCGCGCACTTTTTCGCGATCGAGCGTGTCCGCGGCTTCGAGCGCGTACGCGAAGGTCTCAATAACGGCGACCGCGGAAGCGACGTGGTAATCGGGCTCGTATTTGAAGCGACGCCGGAAGAGCTGTTCGAATTGCTGCCCGTCGCCGAACCAGCGATCGCGCATGACCGGCGAGATCACCCAGGGCGTCATACCAAAGACGCCTTCCGCATCCTTGCCCAAAGCCGCGCGAAAATCGTGCGAGGGAACGCCGACGGTTAACGAGGTGAGATAGCGTCCCTTCACATCGAGCGACTTCGCCTCGCGCATAAAGTTGAGGGTCTCGGCCTCGTGCCCGCCGAGCAGGATCGCATCGGGCGATTTCGACTTCACCAGCGCCAAGAGCGATGTGAAATTCGGCGTCAGCTCGGGATAGACCTCATCGACCACAATATCGATGCCGAGACGCTCGGCGAGCGCCTTGGTTCCGGCGCGCACCGCGACATCGAAAGCATCATCAGCCGTCAACAGAGCAAGCGTATGCACGGGCGGATCGAGCTTGGTCATCATCTCGATGGTGGAGCCGAAATAATGCTCGGCCGGCGGGGCGGTGCCGAAGATGTAACGATAGCCGCTCGTGAAAATCTGCGTGGCGGCGCCGCCGCCCTCCACCATCGGCACGCAGTATTTCTCGGCGACCGATGATTCGCTCAGGGTATGGCTGCTGCTGTAGGGGCCGAG
>DATNGE010000086.1:0-26535 GCA_035606035.1 Allostellaceae bacterium | reverse complement strand
CGATGATCTCAAAGCAGCCCTCGGTCCCGACGGGCAATGGCAATTCACGCATCGCGACGGCCGGCCGTATTGACGGCCGGCCGCGTCGCGATGATCAGCGCGAATAGAATTCGACGACCAGGTTCGGTTCCATCGACACCGGATAGGGCACATCGGCGAGCTTCGGGGCGCGCAGGAACGTGCCCTTGAATTTGGCCTGATCGACTTCGAGGTAGTCCGGGATATCGCGTTCGGTCGAGGCCGACGCCTCGATGACAACGGCCATGTTCTTCGCCTTTTCGCGCACTTCGATCGCGTCGTTGTCCTTGACGAGATAGGAAGCGATGTTGACGCGCTTGCCGTTCACGGTGATGTGGCCGTGATTGACGAGCTGGCGCGAGGCGAAGGGGCTGACCGCGAATTTCATGCGATAGACGACCGCGTCGAGACGGCGCTCGAGCAAGCCGATCAGATTCTCAGCGGTGTCGCCCTTGCGGCGCCGCGCCTCGGTGAAGAGGCGGCGGAACTGGCGTTCGCTGATATTGCCGTAATAGCCTTTGAGCTTCTGCTTCGCCATCAACTGCGTGCCGAAATCGGACGGCTTCTTGCGGCGCTGGCCGTGTTGGCCGGGGCCATAATCGCGGCGATTGAGAGGGGATTTGGCGCGGCCCCAGAGATTGACCCCGAGGCGGCGATTGATCTTGAACTTAGAGCCGACGCGTTTGCTGCTCATCGCGAATGATGATCCATCATCGTTGTTGTTGTCCCGATAGGCCCGGCCCCCCCTTGATGTCTGGGCGACCGTGCGGGATGCCGGTCACTGGGGACCGATATCCACGTTCTCGGAAATGAAGGCGCGGACTATAGAGAGGCGCGCTCCAAAGTCAAGCCAAGGCGATACAATACATTGATTTTAAAGATTATTTCGCCTCGGGCGTGACCACAGCAACCGCCGCCCGGCTGTGAAACGGGTTGGCTGAATCAGGCGGCGTCACCGAAAGCTGCGTCAGACTCGGCCGGCCGTTGACCGCATAACCATAGCCATACGGCCCCGCCTCACTGCACGCGGCGAGCGTGGCGGCAAGAAGGGCAAGCAGGATCACACGTGACATGAATCGATCATGCTCGGCGATTATGGCGAATTTCGGCGCGACCTGCGCCGCGCGCATGCGGCGCTAGCGCACACCGCCTTTGTTCACCACCGGGCCAGTGTAACTCTCGAAGCGCTTGCGCAACGCGGCGATGTTCTTGTCGCTGACGAATTGGCGATAGCCGGCGTCGATCTTGTACGACGACAGCGGCTTCAGTCCGGGCGGCGGCGGCACGTCGCTGCGGGCCGAGAACGAGCCGGTGCGGCTCTGTTGGTCCTTGGCGAGATACCAGGTGAGGAACAGCTTCGCCGCGTTGGGATGGGGTGCGCCTTTGAAGATGCCGGCGGTGATGAAGAAGGTAGGCATCACGTCGCTCGTCGGAAAAGCGAACTCGATCGGCTGGCCCGCTTTCTTGAGCGCGCCGGTTGTCGAATTCGTCGCATCGAAGGTGACGGCATTGGTGCCGTCGGCAATGCTTTTCAGCTCGCCGAGATGCCCCTGAATGAAGTTCGGCTTATTGGCCATATATTTTTTCATATAGTCCCAGCCGTATTTCTTGACGATGTCGTTGAAGACGAAAAGCGTCGCATCGTCATCCGCTGGATACGCCGTGACGATCTTGCCCGCGAGTTGCGGCTTGAGGAAATCGAGTGCGCTTTTCGGCACCTCATTCGGCTTCAGGGCGTTGGTGTTGTAGGCATAAGACAGCAGCACGACGCTGGTCGGCCAGAACATCTCCTCCTTATCGCGGAAGCGTTTGTCGATCTTCTCCGCGCCTTCGGGACGGAAGCGGATCAGCGCGCCTTCTTTCTTCCAGCCGACGTAATCCTGCGCCGTCTGCAGCAGCGCCATGTCGACTTCCATCTTCTTGGCGGCGATCTGCTGATTGATCTTGCTGTCGAGCACGTTGCTGAAGCCGCCCTCGACCTTGACGGTGATGCCGGGGAACTTCGCCATGAACTCTTGCGCCCAGCGCTCATAGGGCTCGACCGGCCCGCCGCTATAGAAGAGCAGCGCGCCCTCGCTTTTCGCCTTCTGATAGAGCTGGTCCATGGTCTCGGCGCGCGCGACAGCGCTGCCGAGCGACGCGATCGCCGCGGCGAGTAGAACAATTCTGCCCGTTTTCATGCTTCCTCCCCTCGCACCGCGCAACCGCGGCTGCAAGGGGTTATGGTGGCATGATGCCGCGCCTGATTCTAGCGCGGCGACGCCATCGCCTCAGGCGGGAACTTCGCCTTTTTTGAGGATGCCCTTCAACTGGGCGCGGAATTCGGGCGTGTCCTGATGCTTGTGTACGGTCACCGCATGCTGTACCGCCGCGTCGAGCAATTCCTGCTCGCTTCCGGCGGAGATCGCGACGCTGCAATTGTTCTCGCTCGGATACTCGCGGCAGTCGATATGCCATCTCGCCATCTTATCCTCCCGCAATTTGACGGTTTAACGCGCAGCCCGCGATGCGCGGGCCCGCAGCCGCAATCATATCAGAGGCGAAAAGAAGCGGCGCGGCTTTTCGCCGGCGCGAGCCGATTACACTATGCCCGGGAAAACATGCTTGCCGCTGGCATCGAGCGGTAGAGGCTGGACCCACGCAACATCGCGCGTGGCGAGGCTCGTGTAGAGATGCGGGAAGAGCTGCCCGCCGCGCGACACCTCCCATTTGAGCGCCGGCCCAAGCTTCTCTGCGTCGGCCGCGACCAGCACTAGCCCCGCCTGCCCGGCGAAATGCTTGGCCGCGGTCTCCGCTGCCTGGGCCGCCGTCGAGAAATGGATGAAGCCGTCGCTCAGATCGATGCCCGCGCCCTTGAATACGCCTTGCCGCTCCGCCTCCTGCCACTCGGCGGTGGAGAGGATCTTGTAGATGAGCTGGGTCATTCCGCCGCCTTTCGCTTGCGGGGGCCGCAGAACGAGGTCACCACGCCATGCAGCGTGCGCAATTCCTGTTCGGTGCAGCCGGCGCGCTGAAAGAGATTGCGCAGATTGCGCACCATGGACGGGCGCTTTTCCGGATCGCGCATGAAGCCGCTGCGGTCGAGCTCCTCCTCGAGATGCTCGAAGAAGCGGATGAGATGCTCCTTGCTCGCCGGCACCGAATGGCCGAGGGCGAGCTGCTCGGGCGGCGTGTCGTCGCCCAGCTGGAACCATTCGTACCCGATGAGCAGCACCGCCTGCGCGAGGTTGAGCGATGAGAAAGCCGGGTTGAGCGGCACGCTCAGCACCGTGTCAGCGAGCGCGATATGCTCGTTGACGAGTCCCATCCGCTCCGGCCCGAAGAGGATGCCGCTCGTCTCCCCCGCGCCGATGAAGCCGCGCAGCTCGGTCATTGCCTGGCGCGGCGTCACGATACGCTTCACCATGTAGCGGTCGCGCGCCGTCGAGGCATAGACATGCTGCAGATCGGCGATCGCCTGCTCCACCGTCTCGAAGAGCTTGGCCCGCTCGAGCACGAGATCGGCGCCGCTCGCCGCCGCCTGCGCTTGCGGATTGGGCCAGCCGTCGCGCGGATTGACGAGGCGCAGCTCGGTCAGGCCGCAATTGAACATCGCGCGCGCGGCCGTGCCGATATTTTGGCCGAGCTGCGGCTCGACCAGGATGATCGCGGGCCCGCCTTTGAGCGCGGTGCGGCGATGATCGGTCCCGGCCATGACTAGCTGCGCCGCGCGCGCCAGAGCTTATAGGTCAGGCTGTCGTGGAGCGCGTTGTATGAGGCATTGATGATGTCGCTCGAGACGCCGACCGTCGACCAGGTCTCGCCGCCCTCTTCCGCGCTCTCGATCATCACGCGCGTCACCGCGCCGGTGCCGGCTTGCGGCGTCAGGATGCGAACCTTGTAATCGCTGAGGTGAATGTTCTGCAGCTCGGGGAAAGCCGGCACCAGCGCCTTGCGCAGCGCCGTTGCCAGCGCATCGACCGGCCCGTCATGGCTTTCGGCGACTTCGGTGAAGCGATGCTCGCCGACCTCGCCGAAGACCGTCGCTTCCGAGACGGTGACGAGATCGCCTTTCGCGTTCCAGCGCCGCTCGTCCATGACGCGGAAGCGCTGCACCTTGAAATAATCCGGCACGCCGCCGAGCATGCGTTGCGCTAGCAACTCGAAGCTCGCTTCGGCCCCATCATAGGCGTAGCCCTGAAACTCGCGCGTCTTCACCTCATCGAGCAGCGCATCGAGCTTGGGATGCTTGGCGTCGATCTGGACGCCGATCTCACGCAGCCGCGCGAGAATGTTCGAGCGCCCGGCCTGATCGGACACGACAATGCGCCGCTCATTGCCGACCACCGCCGGATCGATGTGCTCGTAGGATTTGGGATCCTTCTCGACGGCCGAGACATGCAGCCCGCCCTTATGCGCGAAAGCGCTCTCGCCGACATAGGCGGCGTGGCGGTCATGGGCGCGATTGAGGCGCTCGTCGAGAAAGCGCGAGATATGCGTCAAGCGCGTCAGTCCCTGCTCGCTGACGCCGGTGCTGTAGCCCATCTTCAGCATCAAGGTCGGAATCAGGGCGATGAGATTGGCGTTGCCGCAGCGCTCGCCGAGGCCGTTGAGCGTGCCCTGCACCTGGCGCACGCCGGCGCGTACCGCGGCGAGCGAATTCGCGACCGCGTTCTCGGTGTCGTTGTGGGTATGGATGCCGAGGTGATCGCCGGGAATCTGCGTGGCCACCTCGCGGACGATGCGCTCGACCTCGTCCGGCAGGGAGCCGCCATTGGTGTCGCAGAGCACGATCCAGCGCGCGCCCGCCTTGTGCGCCGCCTTGATGCAATCCAGCGCGAATTTCGGATTGGCCTTGTAGCCGTCGAAGAAATGCTCGGCATCGAATACGACCTCGTCGAGCGTCGAGGCGGCATGCTTCACCGAATCCGCGATCATCGAAACGTTTTCATCGAGCGACACGCCTAGCGCGATCTTGGCGTGGAAATCCCAGGTTTTGCCGACGAGACAGGCGATCCGCGCATGGCTGCCGATGATCGCGGCAAGGCCCGGATCGTTGGCGGCGCTGCGCCCGCTGCGCCGCGTCATGCCGAAGGCCGTGATTCGCGCATGGCCCAGCTTCGGGAGCTTGGCAAAGAACGCGTCGTCGGTCGGATTGGCGCCGGGCCAGCCACCCTCGACGTAGTCGATGCCGAGGAGATCGAGCTCGCGCGCGATGGCGAGCTTGTCCGGCACGCCGAAATCGACGCCTTGCGTCTGCGCGCCATCGCGCAAGGTCGTGTCATAGAGATAGATGCGTTCGCCGGGCATGCCGGCATCCTAGCAAAAAGCCGATAGTTTAGAAGAGCTTGGCTGCACCGCTTCAAACGCTTTGCAAACAATGTGCTGGCTCGTTGCAGGGCCGGCGCCGGTGCCGGTAGCCTCTAAAGAGGCGGGTGCAAAGGAAGGACGCCATGGCGAGCAACAAAACCATTGTTCATCGCTGGTTCGAGGAAGTCTGGAATCAAGGACGCGAGGCGACGATCGACGAGCTGATGGCAGTCGATTGCCGCAATCACGGCCTTGTCGATGAGAGCGGCAATCCGATACATGGTACCGCCGCGTTCAAGATGTTTTGGCGCAAGCTGCGCGACGATTTTCACAAGCTCCATGTCGAGGTGCAGGACGCGCTGGTCGATGGCGATCGAATCGCAGTGCGTTGCCTCGTCACGGCGACACATGCCGCATCGGGCAAGCCGGTCGATTTCACCGGCATGTCCATCGCACGCTTGAACGGCAACCAAATCGTCGAAGGATGGAACAATTACGACTTCGAACGGATGAAGCAGCAACTCGGCTAAGCGAGCCCGCTATCCGGCGCGACGCCAAGTCGTACCGCCGGGGCCGTCTTCGAGAAGGATGCCCTTCAGCGCCAGCTCGGTGCGGATGCGGTCCGCTTCGGCGAAGTCCTTCGCCTTGCGCGCGCGCTCACGCGCCGCGATCGCCGCTTCGATATCGGCCGCGCCTTTGTCGCCGCCTTTGAGCCAGGCCTCGGCGTCTTGCTGCAAGAGGCCCATCACTGCCCCGCCGGCGACAAGCTCGTTCTGTAGCCGCGCCTTCTCCGCCGGATCGCTCGCCTTGTTGAGCTCGCCGAGAATCTCATAGAGGGCGGCCATGGCGAGCGGCGTGTTGAGATCGTCGTCGAGCGCGGCTTCGACCTTCCCCGGCAGCTTCGCGTTCTTTGCCGGCGTCGCGGCGCCGCGCAGCGCGAGATAGAAGCGGTCGAGGCCTTGCTTCGCCTGGGTCAGCCGCTCGCTCGTCCAATCAAGCGGATCGCGGTAATGCCCCATCAGCATCGCCAAGCGCGCCGCCTCGCCCGGCGCGTCCGCGAGCACGTCGCGGATGGTGCGGAAATTGCCTTCCGACTTCGCCATCTTCGCACCGTCGACGGTGACGAAGCCGTTATGCAGCCAGTAGCGCGCGAACGGCTTGCCGCCATGGACGCATTCGCTTTGCGCGATCTCATTCTCGTGATGCGGAAAGATGAGATCGAGCCCGCCGCCATGAATGTCGAAGCTCTCGCCCAGATGCACTTCGCTCATCGCCGAGCATTCGATATGCCAGCCCGGCCGGCCGCGGCCCCAGGGCGAATCCCAACCCGGCAGATCCTCAGGGGACGGCTTCCACAGCACGAAGTCTGCGGGATCGCGCTTATAAGGCGCGACGTCAACGCGCGCGCCCGCGATCATCTCGTCACGGTTGCGGCGCGAGAGCTTGCCGTACTCCTTGTCGTTGCCGACGGCAAAGAGCACATGACCTTCGGCGGCATAGGCATAATTCGCCGCGACCAGCCGCTCGATCATCTCGATCATCGGCGCGATGTGTTCGGTCGCGCGCGGCTCGACATCGGGCGGCAGGCAGAGCAGCGCCGCGACATCCTCGTGGAAGACCTGCGCGGTACGCTCGGTCAGCGCGCGGATGGTCTCGCCATTGGCCTTGGCGGCGGCGTTGATCTTGT
This sequence comes from Allostellaceae bacterium, assembly GCA_035606035.1. Taxonomy (GTDB): domain Bacteria; phylum Pseudomonadota; class Alphaproteobacteria; order ATCC43930; family CGMCC-115725; genus CAIKMD01. The sequence goes on along the minus strand of DATNGE010000086.1, from coordinate 19,541 downwards.
CGTCGACATCCGTGATGTTGCGCACATATTTGACGTGGCCCTCGCCATAGACTTGACGCAGCAGCCGATAGAGCACGTCGAAGACGATGACCGGCCGCGCATTGCCGATATGAGCAAGGTCGTAAACCGTCGGTCCGCACACATACATGCGGACGTTCGCCGGATCGATGGGCGTAAAGACTTCCTTGCTGCGGCTCAGCGTGCTGTAGAGGGAAAGCGGCATGGGCGTGGCGTAACAGATTTGCTAAGATCGGTCCAGCCGAGGTGCTCCACCGGAGACCGCCCATGTTGCTGACGAAACGCACGCCAATCGAAGCAAAGCAAAGCGCGATCGAGGTCATTCCGCGCGGCGCGACGATCGGCGCCGAGGTGAAGGGTGTCGATTTCTCGAAGCCGGTCGACACGCTGACCGCGGGCGAGATCTACGACGCGCTGATGCGCTATTCCGTCATCTATTTCCGCAATGCCGCGATGACGCCGGCACAGCATGTCGATTTCGGGCGCCTCTTTGGCGAGCTGACCGTGCATCCCTTCGTGCCGCATCTCGAGGAATTCCCCGAGGTGGTCGTCCTCGACAATCACGAAGACAATCCCGTCTTCTCGACTGATCATTGGCATTCCGACGAGACCTTCCGCGTGACGCCGCCGATGGGCTCGATCCTGCGCTGCCTCACCCGGCCCGAGACCGGCGGCGAGACGCTGTGGTGCGACATGGTCGCGGCCTATGAGGGCCTCAGCGACAAGATGCGGAATTTCCTCTCTGGCCTCGAGGCGATCCACGACTTCAAGAATTTCCGCCACAAATTCGATCACCTGCCGCCGAAGGAGCGGCACGCAAAGCTCGCCGAGATGGAAGAAGAGCTGCCGAACCCGGCGCATCCCCTCGTGCGCACCCATCCCGTCACCAAGCGCAAGGCACTCTTCGTCAACGAGCAGTTCACGCTCGCGATCAAAGGCATGCGCGAGGATGAGAGCCGCGCCCTCCTCGACTTCCTCTACGCGCAGGCGCGCATTCCCGAATACCAGTTCCGCTTCCACTGGGAAGTGAATTCGATGGTGTTCTGGGACAATCGCCCGCTGCAGCACTATGCGGCCAACGACTATTACCCGCAGCGCCGCACCATGCACCGCGTCACCATCAAGGGCGACAAACCGTTCTGACGCTCTGGCTTACTTCGCCGATGCCGGTTCGGCCTCGGCCTCACGCGCGTGCTTCACCGGGGCGCCGTAGGTATTCGGCAGCTTGTCGGCATAGGCCTGGATGAAATCCGACGTCCCGGCGTGATCGCCCGTCATGGCCGTCAGCGCCGTATCCTTGTAGTCGAGCGCGCCGGGCGCGGCGACCGCTTCGCGCATCAGCCGGCGATATTTGCTCGCCATGCGGTACCACTGCCCAAGGCTATAGGCGGTTTCGACGATACGGCGCGGATAGAAGAGCAGCGGATTCTCGCGCCGCAAATCCGAGCGCCGCTGCGTCCGGACCTTGCGGCGAATCAGACCGAGCTGCAGCGGATGGACGCCCTCGATGCGGCTGCTGCCGGCGAAAGCGAGCATCACTCTGCTTAACTTGTCGTGCTTTAAGCCCGTTGCGACCCCGCGGCGCATGATCGTTGCAACATGCTCATCACTGTAGTAGCGCGTCCAGGCGTCGCGATAGACGTTCTGCCATTCGCTTTTCGACATACGCGCATGCCCGGTCACGACATGCTCGAGATCGTATTTGTTCATGTCCGGATCCATCGGAACCGCAGCTTGGGATAGCTTCTTGTGATCCTCGGATCCCGGCAGCGGGGTCAGGCAGAAAAATTCGAGAATATCGATCGGCAACTCGCGCTTGATGGTTTCGATATCGCGCGCGATCGATTCGGGCGTGTCGGTCGGGAAACCGAGGATATAGCCGCACCAGGTGAGCACGTGATGCTTGCGCCACGCCAGCAGCATCTCGCGATATTCCCAGATCTTGTTCTGCCGCTTCTTCGTCCCCATCAGGGATTCGGGATTGATGTTCTCCAATCCGATGAAGACGTTGTTGCAGCCGGCGCGCGCCGCTTTCTCGATGAAATTCGGAATACGGTGACAGAGCGTATCGACCTGCAGGATCAGCCGGATCTTCAGCTTCTCCTTCTCGCGCAGCTCGATGAGACGGTCGAGGATCGCCTCCCAATTCCGGTTGCGCGCGAAATTGTCGTCGGTGACGAAGAAATGGTTGATCTTCAGCTTCAAATTCGCACGGATGATGGCCTCCACATCATCCGGCGTGCGGAAACGCGATTTGCGGCCCTGCACGTTGATGATGGTGCAGAAGCTGCACTGGAACGGGCAGCCGCGGCCGGCATCGAAGCTGGCGTAGTGCCCCACCACCTTGGTAACGGCATCGCGCGGCAAGAGCGGGAAGGACGCACCGCTCATCTCCGGCAGATCGGAGAGATAATTGTAGATCGGCTTCGCGCGTTTACCGTCGATATCGCGCATCAGCTCGTCCATGCGGCTCTCCGCCTCGCCGGCATAGAGCGTAACGCCCAGATCCAGCGCCGCCTGCAGATCGGGCGGCAGCTTCGGCAGCATCGAGATGCAGCCGCTGACATGGAAGCCGCCGATGACGACCGGGATATCCGCGGCGCGGAACTGGCGCGCGATGTCGAGCGCGCGCGGATATTGATTCGACTGCACGCCGACGAGGCCGACGAAGCCGCCGCCCGCGGCTTTCAGCCGCTTGGCCCAGCGCTTCGGCTCGATAACGGTGTTGCATTCGTCATAGGCTTCGACGGCAATCTCGACATCAGGGCCGAGCACGTGCTGCGCGGCGCAATCGACAACGAGCCCGCGCACCGCCGCGAGGCTGTTCGAGGGGATCGACGAGCGCCGCCATTGGATGACGTAACCGTCATCGTCGTAATGCGACGGCTTGATCAGCAGAACCAGGAATTTGCGCGATGCCATGGACAGCCCACCCCCAGAACCGGCCCAAGCAAAAAATTTTCGTACTGAACCCCGATCGGCGCCCGAACCAGCAGCGTCGTGAATGGCCTATTTTTGCCGAAAGGTCCCGCGCCGCGCAAGGGCGCCGGCGGCCCGTTCACGCTTTGGCGTAACTGTCGCGCAACCCGATGGTGCGGTTGAAGACCGGCTTGCCGGGCGCTGAATCCGCATCGGCCGCGAAATAACCTTGGCGCTCGAACTGGATCGCCTCGCCGATTTTCGCGTCCCCTAGCGCCGGCTCGAGTCGCGCACCGGGCAGCACCTCCAGCGAATGGGGATTGAGATCGGCCATGAGATCGCCGCCCGCGCCGGGGTCGGGCCGGGTGAAAAGCGGATTGTAGAGGCGTATTTCCGCCGCCAGCGATTTCGCCGCGTCGACCCAATGGATCGTCGCCTTGACCTTGCGGCCGTCGGGCGCGTTGCCGCCGCGCGTCGCCGGATCGTAGGTGCAGCGCAGCTCGACGACCTCGCCGGACGCATCCTTCACCGCCTCGCGGCAGGTGATGAAATAGGCATAGCGCAGCCGCACCTCGGCGCCCGGCGACAGGCGGAAGAATTTCTTCGGCGGATTCTCCATGAAATCGTCGCGCTCGATGAAGATTTCGCGCCCGAACGGGATACGCCGCGTGCCCGCAGCCGGATCGTCGGGATGATTGACGGCATCGAGCTCCTCGCCCGGCCCGTCGTAATTCTCGATCACGACCTTGAGCGGCTTCAGCACCGCCATGCGCCGCTGCGCCAGCTTGTTGAGATGGTCGCGGACCGCATGCTCGTACATCTGGATGTCGACGACGGAATTCGCCTTGCCGACTCCGACCATCTTGATGAATTCGCGCAGCGCCGCCGGCGGCACACCGCGCCGCCGCATGCCGGCGAGCGTCGGCATGCGCGGATCGTCCCAGCCATCGACGCGCTTCTCCTCGACGAGCCGTGTCAGGAAACGCTTCGAGAGCACGGTGTAGCCGATATTGAGCCGCGCCGATTCGTACTGCCGCGGCCGCGACGGCACCGGCAGGTTTTCGAGGAACCAGTCATAGAGCGGCCGGTGATCCTCGAATTCGAGCGTGCAGAGCGAATGCGTCACATGCTCGATCGCATCCGACTGGCCATGCGCGAAATCGTAATTCGGATAGATGCACCATTTCTTGCCGGTGCGCGGATGCTCCTCATGGAGGATGCGATACATCACCGGATCGCGCAGATTGAGATTGCCCGACGACATGTCGATCTTGGCGCGCAGCACGCGCGCGCCGTTCGGGAACTCGCCCGCTTTCATGCGACGGAAAAGATCGAGATTCTCGTCGACCGAGCGGTTGCGGTAAGGGCTGTCCTTGCCCGGCTTGTTGAAATCGCCGCGATTGGCCGCCAGCTCATCGGGCGTCTGATCGTCGACATAGGCCTTGCCTGCCTTGATCAGATACTCGGCCCATTCGTAGAGCTGATCGAAATAATCCGAAGCGTGGAAGAGATTCTTGCCCCAATCGTAGCCGAGCCAATGGACATCGCGCTGGATCGCGTCGATGAATTCCTGCTCTTCCTTCGTCGGGTTGGTGTCGTCGAAGCGCAGATTGCACTGGCCGCCGAATTCCTCGGCGATGCCGAAATCGATCGCGATCGCCTTGGCGTGGCCGATATGGAGATAGCCGTTCGGCTCGGGCGGAAAGCGCGTGACGACGTTCTTCACCTTGCCTGTTTCGAGATCGGTCGCAACGATATCGCGAATGAAATCGCGGCCGGCTGGTAATTCGTTATCGGGCATGGGTTACCGCATAGGGTTCAAATTCGGCCGACGCCCACGTCATGCCGATACCAGGCGCCAAAGAACTTCCAGAATCCATAGCCAATAACAACGGCAACTGAACCGAAGACGACAAACACCCAGGGCGATGTTCCGATGTCGCCGCGACCGTACCAATAAAACAGAAGATCGATGATTGCGATAAATGCCCCTGCCACAGCCAAGACCAGTCCGAACCATTTCGCGGCAATAAGCAGCACGCGAATATAGCTAGATTGAAGATCGCAGCCTGTCCGACGCGAATAGACATACGATAGAGCAAGAACCGTCGCGGCAAGCACGCAAAGGGACGCCGCGGAAAAGATCATCCCTCACCGCCCGTGCGCGAGGGCACCGGTGCGCGCGGGCTCTCGCCCGGCTCGCCGACCTCGCGCGGCACGGCGCCGGGCGCCTGGAACGCATTGGTGATCGGATAGCGGCGGTCGCGGCCGAAGGCGCGGCTCGTGATCTTGACGCCGGGCGGCGCCTGGCGGCGCTTGTACTCGGCGCGATCGAGCATGCGCCACACCATGCGCACGGTGTCCTCGGGGTGACCGCGCTCGACGATCTGTGCGACCGTCATCTCATGCTCGATGAGGCATTGCAGAATGTCGTCGAGCACCTCGTAAGGCGGCAGCGTGTCCTGGTCGGTTTGATCGGGTTTGAGCTCGGCCGACGGCGGCTTGGTGATGACGCGCTCCGGCATCACCCGCCCGCTCGGGCCGAGGAAACCGGGCAGACGCCGCTGATTGCGCCAGCGCGACAGCTCGAACACCGTCGTCTTGTAGACGTCTTTCAGCACGGCATAGCCGCCGCACATATCGCCGTAGAGCGTCGCATAGCCGGCGGACATCTCCGATTTGTTGCCAGTCGAGAGCACCATCCAGCCGAATTTGTTGGAAAGCGCCATCAAGCTCACGCCGCGGGCGCGCGATTGGATGTTCTCTTCCGTGATGTCGGCCTCGCGGCCTGCGAAGCTCGGCGCCAGCATCGCGCGATAGGCTTCCATCGCCGGGCCGATATTGATCTCGCGCAGCTCGCATTCGAGAAATTCGGCGACCGCCGCCGCGTCTTCGAGACTGTCCTTCGAGGTGTAAGGCGACGGCATCATCACGCAATGCACGCGGTCCGCCCCTAGGGCGTCGACGGCAACGGCTGCCGACAGCGCGGAATCGATGCCGCCCGAAAGGCCCAGCACGACGCCCGGAAATTTGTTCTTGCGCACGTAATCGCTGAGGCCGAGCACCATCGCCTGATAGATCGACGAGAGGCGATCGCCGCGCTCGGCGAGCACGCCTTTCTCGACGTTCCAGCCGCCGGCATCGCGCTTCCAGCGCGTCGGCACCAGCGCCGGCCGCCATTCCGGCGCCTGCACGCGCAGATCGCCATCCGTAGCGAGCGCGAAGGAAGTGCCGTCGAAGACCAGCTCGTCCTGACCGCCGACCTGATTGACATAGAGCAGCGGCAACCCGCTCTCCTTCACCCGCGTGCGCGCGAGCTCGAGCCGCTGCTGCTGCTTCATCGCCTCGAACGGCGAGCCGTTGATGACGATCAGGACCTCGGCGCCGCTCTCCTGCAGGCATTCGCAGGCGTCGATCGACCACATATCCTCGCACACCATTACGCCGAGCCGCACGCCTTTGAGCACGACCGGCCCCGGCGCCGGGCCGGCGGCGAAGACGCGCTTCTCGTCGAAGACTCCGTAATTGGGCAGATCGTGCTTGAAGCGCAGGGCCGCGAGCTTGCCGCCGTCGAGTAGCGCCGCTGCGTTATAGATCTTGCCGTCCTGATGCCAGGGCGTGCCCAGCAGTACTGCCGGCCCGTCTTGCAACTCGCGCGCGAAATCTTTCACCGCCGCCTCGCAAGCCGCGACGAAAGCCGGCTTCAGCACGAGATCCTCGGGCGGATAACCGGCGACGAAGAGCTCGGAAGCGACGACGAGATCGGCATGCGCGGCTTTCGCCTCGCGCCACGCATCGCGCAGGCGGCCGAGATTCCCGGCGATATCGCCGACGGTGGGATCGAGTTGGGCAATGAAGATACTAAGCGAATCGGTCATGATTCGCTTAACATTGGTGACGGCGGCCGGTCGTGTCAATCAGCGCTCGACACCGCGCGCATATCCGGGTGCTCGAGAAGCGCGCGAATCTTCGCCGCCAGCTCGTCGACTCGGTAGGGCTTGGCAAGCAGCGGGAAGCCGTCGGCGCTGTTGCCGTCGCGCAGCTCCGCATGCTTGGCATAGCCCGATGTCAGCAGCACCTTGAGCGCCGGGCGTTGCTGCTGCGCCGCGCGCGCCAGCTCGGCGCCGCTCATACCGGGCATCACATAATCGCTAAACAGTAGATCGATGCCCTGGTCCTTGCCGAGAGCCGCCAGCGCCTCTCCCCCGTCGCGCGCGATCACGGTGCGATAGCCGAGCTCTTCGAGAGTCGCGGCGGTCATGGCGCGTACATCGTCATCGTCTTCGACGACGAGGATCATCTCGGCGCCGCGTTCGAGCTGTGCCAATGCCTCGACTTTCGGCGCGACTGCCGGCGCGGTCTCGCTCAGCGGCAGGCGCAAGGTGAAGGTGGTGCCGTGCCCCGGCGCGCTCTCCACCGCGATACGCCCACCCGACTGCGTGACGAAACCCCAGACCTGGGCGAGACCGAGGCCGCTGCCCTTGCCGACTTCCTTGGTCGTGAAGAAGGGCTCGAAGATGCGCTCGAGTGTTTCGGGCGCCATGCCCGTGCCCGTATCCGTCACGGTGACCAGCACGCCGCGCGGCTCGACGTCCTCTTCCGTCGCGGAAGTGCTGAGCGCCAACGTGCCGCCCTGCTCCATCGCATCGCGCGCGTTGAGAGCGAGATTAAGGATCGCCGCCTCGAATTGAGCAGGATCGAGCCGGCACGTCCACGGGCCCAGACCGAGCTTGAGCTGCAACTCGATGGTCTCGCCCATCGCGCGCTGGATGAAGGGTGCGAAATCCTCGATCGTCGCGTTGATATCGACGACGCGCGATTGCAGCGGCTGCTGGCGCGAGAAGGCAAGAAGCTGCCGAGTCAGCCGCTCGCCGCGCGCGAGGCCGCGCTGCGCGCCTTCGAGCAGCCGCTGCAAGCGGTCCACCGCCACCGCGCGGGGCGCGGCGATCATGTGCTGGATGAGATCGAGATTGCCGGCGACCACGGTCAGCAGATTGTTGAAGTCGTGGGCGACGCCGCCGGTCAGACGCCCGATCGCCTCCATCTTCTGGCTCTGGATCAGCGCCTCTTCCGCCTTGCGGCGCTCGCGGATTTGCGTCTCGAGATCGAGGTTGGCGCGCGCCAGATCGCCGGCGCGCGCGGCAAGCTCGGCATTGGCGCGGCGCAGCACGCCATGCGCAAGGCCGAGCACGATGACGATCAGTGCCGCCATCGTCGCCATCAGTCCGATGATCCCATAACCGGCGAGGCGCCGCGCGATTGGGTTGATCTGGATTTCGACCACAGCGGTGCCGAGAACGTTGTCGCCCTGGGTGACCCGCGCCCGCCGCAGCACGCGGTTGGAATCCAGCCGCAGATCGGCGAGCTGCGCGAGCAGCGGCGGCAAGCGGTCCGATGCGGCGTCGCGCGCATAACTCGCGAAGAGGCTGCCGTCCGCGGCGTAAACGGCCGCTGCACGGACGTCTTCATCGCGCTGCAGGGCCGCGACATATTCATCCGCGGCAGTGCGATCGTCGAAAGAAAGCGCCGCGGTGAGGGTCTCGGCGAGGATCCGCGCCTCTGCCTGGGCGCCGCTCGCCTGCTGTTGGCGATAGGCCTGCTCGTCGTAGATGACGAGCAGAAAGCCCATGCCCAGCAGCAAGGCCGCAAGCACGGTGGCGACGATGGGAGTGAAGCGCCAGGAGGTCATCGCGGCGGCGCCCCGCTCGCTGGCTGAACCGCCACCGCCAGGCTCAGCAGCTTCGAGCTGATCGCGATGCCGTTGCGTGCCGCCTGGCCGAGGTCGATTTCGAAGCGCACGCGATCCCCGCGGAGCACAAAATTGACGATCCCGTGCTCTCCCGGCGGCGCGGCATCGGTAACCGTGAGCACCGGCTTGCCGCGCACCGCGAGGAGCGCGGCATCGAGCACGGCACCGTCCTCGCTGTCGAGGAAGAGAACCTGGCAGCCATTTTCCTGCTCGATGGTCGTCACCCGCCGCACCGCCAGCGCGTGGCCGCCCTCCACGCGCTGACCGGCAATGCCATTAGCGACGAGATCGGCAAAGCTGCTGTCGCCAACAATACAGATGTCGAAGGGAGCGGTCGGCGTGGCAAACATGTCGTTCGGCCAGTCGACGAAGGGCACGAATTTGTAGAGGTAGGTTGCCTTCACCGCGTATTCGAGCGAGCGGTCTTGCGCCACGGCGACGCCGGCGCCCCACCCGAGCGCCAGCATCACCGCCGTGCCCGGCACGAGCAAAACCCGGAAAATGATGGCAAGCGGGGGCAATGCCGAACCTTAGAACTTTACGCGGGCATCGACCAGGAAACTGCGCGGTATCGCCGTCGCGGCACCGGCGACGAATTCCTGGTGGTGGGCGTGGAGAAAGTTGAAACCAGACAGGGAGAGCTCGAGCTGGGGCGTCACCTTCCAGGCGACACGCATGTCGAGCTCGGCGTAATCGGCCAGCGGCGGGGTGTGAAGGCGCCCGACATAGCGCAGGAACGCGTCCCAGGTCACGACCGGGCCGATATTCATCGAGGAGCGCAGCGAGGCCTGGTGATTGGGATCGTTGGCGATGAAGGCGAGGCCGCCGAGTTGGCTGCTGCCCGGCTTGAAGCGGAGATGCTCGTGCTGGATGTTGAAGCCCGGGCCGAGCGACCACCAATCGGTGATCCGCCAGTTAGCCCAAAACCCCAGGCCATAAACGAGGCCGCTCGCCTGATTGCCCCAACGCAGCGGCAAGACGGTGCCGGGCGTGATCTCGATGCTGCGCAGATCGTCATAGACGTTGTAGAAGCCCGACAGCGAGAACGACAATTGCGACGTGACCTGGACGCGCGTGCCGATCTCGTAGGCGGTCAGCGTTTCGGGCTGGAAATTGAATGACTTGTCGAGGATCGGCGTCGTGCCGATCTTCTCGATGATATCGCGGTCGACCGGCGTGTCGGCGCGAACGGCGCGCGACACGGCCGACCAGAGCAGCACCTGCTCGATGGGCTTCCAGGAAACGCGCAGGCTCGGCAAGGGCTCGATGCCGGTGTAAGGCTCGCTCTCGATCTTGAGGCCGGGAATGATCTTCACCGTCGGCGTGACCGAAATCGTGTCCTGGACGAAGACATCGGCGAGGTCGAGGACGCGCTGCGCCGGCTCGAACACCAAGCTCGGCGTGTTGTGGATTGTGTAGGAGATGACGCGGTTTTCAGCGCCCCAGACGATCTGATTGCGGCTGCCGAGGTTGAAGAGATGCAGCGCGTTGAGATCGTAGGTGCTGACGGCGAAACCGCCGCCGGGATTGTCGCCCCAGCGCCGGGCGTAGTCGTAATAGCCCTGGAGCTGGAACGATGATCCGGCTTCCATCCGGTGCTGCCAATTCGCGATCAGATCGTGGCCTTGGACGAGGAGATGCGGCTCTTGCGATGCCGAGAAGATGTCGCCTTCGGCGGTGACGAGATCGTTCCCGGGGCTCCAATCGAGACGGAAGCCGCCTTGCGGCCGCGACCAGGCATCCTCAGCATCCCCGCCGCCGATGTTCCGGGTAGGGCCGAAATGGTAGCCGTCGACATAGGCGCGGTAGGTGAGCTTGTCGCCGATGCGGCCGCCATATTGCGCCGCGCCGCCCCATTCGCGATTGCCCGCGCCGGCCTCGAGGAAGGTCCCCTGGGTCTCGGCCGAGTGCCGCGTGATGATGTTGATGACGCCGTTGACCGCGTTGGCGCCGTAGAGCGTGCCGCTCGGCCCGCTGATCACCTCGATGCGATCGATGTCCTCCGGCAGCACATGGATCATGTCCCAATATTCGCCGGCGAAGAGCGGCGTATAGACCGTGCGCCCGTCGACCAGGACGAGGAGCTTGTCCGACATGCTCGCGTTGTTGCTGACATTGAAGCCGCGGGCGCTGATCGCGTAGGTGGTTGCGTTGATCTGCGCGACTTGGAGGTTGGGCGCGAGGCGAAGGATCTCGGGAATGGTCGTCGCGCCCGAGCGGATGATGTCGTCATGGCTGATGACATAGACGGCGGCGGCCGCGTCGCTCAGCCGTTCGCTGGTCTTCGAGACCGAAATCACTTCGACCTTCGCGAGTTCCTCGATCGAGAGATTGCGCAACTGCTCGAGCGATTGAGCCCAGGCGGGCGCTATTGGTTGAATCGCGACGGCCGCCATAACGGCGGCGACGGAAAGATGCTTGATCGGACGCAACCCCAGCCTCCCCCACCGAGGAGGCTTGGTGCCCCTCGATCTTCGTGCAGCGAGGATTCGGTCGCTTCTTGGCTAAATTGTGGCAGACAAGTCGCTGGAAGCTTTTAGCCGGTGGATGATTTCAGGGCGCGCCCTTCAGCTTTGTCAGGTAATCGACAATCGCGCCGACATCTTTCGGATCGAGCGGCGCCTTATAGACGTTGCGCATCTTATTCACCTCGGCCTCCCAGCCGGCCCGCGTCATCGCCGGCTGGAACAGCACCATCTCGGTGGTGTGGCACTCGCGGCAGTTCTTGTCCGCAATTTCCGAGCCGGGAGCCGCGGGAAACTTCACGTCGTTGTCCGGCAGCTTGACCCGCACCGATTTGAGCGGCGGCAGGTCCTTGGCGTCGCCCGGCGGCGCGACCAGCCCAAAGCCGGCGATCAGAGCGAGACCGAGCATCCACCGGCGCATTGGCATCCCCCTCAGCTCGCGGTGATCGGCGTCGCTTCGACGACGTTGCGCATGAAACCCGAGGGGTTCCAATTCGCCTGATCGGGCTGCGCGAGGCCGTTGGTGTTCGTGCAGCGGACCAGCAGCGTCGCGCTGCCAGCGGCCGGCGTGAACCGCGCCGTCCAGGCGCGGAAGCCGTATTTGCCCTCGTCCTTGCCGAGCTTTGCGTCGCCCCAGCTCTTGCCGCCATCGCTCGAGACCTCGACGCGCTTGACGCCGGTATCGCCGCCGAAGGCGATGCCGCGCAGCTCGAGAAGCTTGCCGGCGGGCACGGTCGCGCCGGCTTTGACATTGGTGATGAAAGATCGCGGCACCATCCGATTGATCGGCACGAGCTTCACGCCCGCTTGGCCCGGGGTCATGTTCGCGCCCGGCGTGTCCGGGATCAGGTAAGCGCTCGCCATCCAGAAATTCATGTCGGGCTCGCCGAGCACCTCGATGTCGTTGAGCATCTTGACCCAGTAGGTCGCGAACCAGCCGGGCACGACGAGCCGCAGCGGGAAGCCGTTGAGCAGCGGCAAGGGCTGGCCGTTCATCGCGTAGGCGATCATCACCTCGCCGTCGCGGGCATGGTCGAGCGCCAGCGATTTGATGAAATCGGGACCGTCAACGACCATCGCCTGATCGAGACCGTTGAACCGCACCTGCACCGCCCCGGCTCTGACGCCGGCGCGATCGAGCACGTCTTTCAGCCTCACGCCGGTCCAGCGCGCATTGCCCATCGCGCCGTTGCCCCATTCGCCGCCGGCGACCCGGGGCTGGAAAAAGCCGCGCGAATTGCCGGAACATTGATTGACGGCCGCGATCTCGAACCTCGGCAGTTTCATGATCTCCGCCAAGCTCAGCGAGAGCGGCTGCGAGACCCGGCCGCGGACGTTCAAGCGGAAGGACGCGGCATTGATCGAGTCCGGTATCAATGCCCAATGCCAGCGGACGAAGAATTGGTCGTTCGGCGTGAAGACGCCCTTGTCGAACACCTCGAAAGGCGTCTCGAGCATCGCCGGACGCGTGCGTTGCAGGATCATCCTGCCTTTTCGCGGGAAGGCACTGGTGAGCGGCCGCTCATCGGGACCGCCCGGCAATGGCAGATTGACGCTTTGCGCCCAGGCAGGCGCCGCCAAGGCGGTCAGGGCGGCAATCCCGGCTTGGCCGAGCAAGCGGCGGCGGGTCAGCGTGGGGTGCGAAAAAATTGCTGCGTTCATTTGCTCCCCAGACGGCGCGACGAGGTCTGCGGCTTTGCGCAATTGTGCTGTCCGGGACGACGCTAACACGCCCCGGGTTGGACAAAAATCGCAGAATTTCTTGGGAATTCCGGACACGTGGACCCAGCGAAGCTGGAGAATAAATCGATTCTACAGCCGCCGCGCGCTTATTTCGCGCCGTCTATTCTTTATCGACCAGCACGCTTTCGCGGACGTCCTCTTCGATGAGGCGCCAGATGTGATCGACATAGCGCACAAATTCCGGCGTGCGCTTCAGCGCCAGGGCGCGCGGCCGCGGCAGCTCGATCTGGACGACCTCGCGGATCCGGCCCGGCCGGCGCGCGAAGACGAAGACGCGGTCGGAGAGGAACACCGCCTCGTCGATCTGGTGGGTGACGAAGAGCACGGTCTTGCGCCCCTGCTCCCAGATGCGGGTCAGCTCGGTCTGCATGATCTCGCGCGTCTGCGCATCGAGCGCGGCAAACGGCTCGTCCATCAGCAGGACTTTGGGATCAATCGCGAGCGCGCGCGCAAGATTGACGCGCTGGCGCATGCCGCCCGAAAGCTGGCGCGGGAAATAATTCTCGAAGCCGCCGAGGCCGACGAGCTTCAAAAGATCGACCGTACGGCTGCGCGATTCCGCATTGACCGTGCCCGACACCTCGGGCCCGATCAGCGCATTCGCCAAGACCGTGCGCCACGGCAAGAGATTGTCGCTCTGGAAGACAAAGCCGCGATCGATGCCGGCGGCCTTCACCACCTCGCTGTCGATTCGCACCTCGCCGCTCGTCGCGCTCTCGAGCCCCGCGACGATGCGCAGGAAGGTGGTCTTGCCGCAGCCCGACGGGCCAACGATCGAGATGAATTCGCCGTCCGCGATCGCGAGGCTGATGTCGCTCAAAGCGAGCAGCTCGGCGAATTTTTTGGTGAGACCGGAAACGGTGAGCTTCGGCGCGGCCATGTCAGTCATTCGTCCAGGGAACAAGCCGCTTCTCGAGCCAGGAGAAGCCGGCGGTCATGGCGATGCCGGCGCTCGCGAGGACCACGACGGCGGCAAAGAGGTTGGGCATGTTGAAGCTGTCGGCCGAGGCGCTGATGAGCTGACCCAAGCCCGCGCGCGAGCCGAAGAGTTCGGCGACGACGACGCCGATGAGGCCGCGGCCGATGCCGAGCTTCAGCCCCGCGAGGACGAACGGCATGGCCGAGGGCAGCGACACCTTCCAGAAGATCTGGCTGCGCGTCGCGCCGAAGCTTTTCAGCATCTCGATGAGGCGCGTACTGGTCGTGCGCAGCCCGACCTCGGTGTTGATGATGATGGTGAAGATCACCAGCGTGACCACCACCAGCACCTTCGACCAGATGCCGATTCCGAGCCACAAGAGGAAGAGCGGCGCGAGGGCGATCGTCGGGGTCGCGTAAATGCCGGAGATCCAGGGTTGCAGGATGCGCTTGGCGCGGTCGCTTTCAGCCATCATCAAGCCGACCGCGATCCCGAGCACGCAGGAGATGAGGTAGCCGATGATGAATTCGACGCCGCTGATATAGATGTGGCGCCATAGATCGCCGGTGACGGCGAGCTTCCACATCGCATAAACGATCTGCGAGGGCGAGGCCAGGAACAGCGCGTTATCGACGCCGAACCGGCTGACGCCTTCCCAGATCAGCAGCCCGCCGACGATCGACGCGAGGCTGGTGAGAGAGCGCTGGTTCACTCCGTCAGCTCCGTCAGCCCCGGCATGGCGAGATCTTCGGCTTTGATCGGGTTGGAAACGTCGCCCGATTCATGCATCACCTTGATCAGGCTATCGAGGCCTTTGCGCGAGATTTTGCTCGTCGGCGCGAAATATTGGATCTTGCGCAGGAAGTCGAGGCTCTGCGCCGCTTCCTTCTCGTCGATCTTGAAATGCTCGGCGCCCATCTTGATCAGCGCGTCGCGATTTCCAGGCACATAGAACCAGGCGGCGCTCTCATCGAGCGCGGCGAGCAGGCGCTTGGCGAGATCCATATGCGCGGCGGCCCAGGGTTTCGACACTTCGAGGCCGGTGAAGGGGTAATCCTTCACGTAATCGATGACGAGGCCGATATTCTTGAAGCCCGCCGCTTCGGCAAGGAAGTTGAAGGGCGGCAGCACCATGGTCGCATCGACGGTACCGGATTTGAGCGCGGCGAAGCGCCCGGCGGTCGCGCCGACCACGGTGATATCGACATCACCTTTTTTGAGGCCGTTCGCCGTCGCCATGCGGTTCCAGTAGATCGCGGTGATGTCGACGAGGCCGCCGAGGACGATGGTCTTGCCCTTCAGGTCCTTGATCGAATTGATCGTCGGCTTGGCTTCGAGCGCGTAAGGCGAATTGAGGCCGATGATGCGCGCGATCGCGATGTTCTTGGCGCCCTTGTCGACGGCGTGGATCGGCTCGGCGGTGCCGGTCGTCGCGACGATGTCGAGCGAGCCGCCCGTCAGCTGCTGGAGGATGCCGGGCGCCGTCGGCGCGAAGACGATGTCGAGATCGACATTATGCTTTTTGAAGAAGCCCTCATCGAAGCCGACATAGAAAAGCCACATCGTCGCGGTCGGCCCGCCGACCGCGCCGGCCTCGATTTTCTCGGCGCGCGCCGCGGGCGTGGCCGCCATCAGCAGCGCCAGCGCCGCGGCGAACAACGCCGCGCACATCGATGTGCTTTTCATCTCACGCCTCCCGTCACCTTCTACTTTTATCGTCACCCCCGCGCCCTTCGCCAAGCTCAGGAGCGGGGGTCCAGGGATAGAGCGCTGCGCTTACCCTGGATTCCCGCTTGCGCGGGAATGACGGAGAAAAATCCGCCTGTGTACTACCCTTACAGCTGCGCCTCATAGGCGGCGATGATTTCGCTGCCGGTGGCCCGCCAGACATCTTTGTGGCTGCAAATATAGGCCAGCGCCTGATCGAGCGCATGGATGCGATAGGCGCGGCCCGTCAGATAAGGATGGAGACAGATCGACATCGCGCGGCCGGACTGCGCGCCTTCGGCATAGAGCGTATCGAATTGGCGGCAGATCATGTCGCGGAATTCCTCCGCCGTCCGATGCTGGCGCTCGAAAGCCGGGATGTCGTTGATGTCCTGGCTATAGGGAATGGCGAAGATCTTCTTGCCGCTGTCGAGCGTCATCTGATAGGGCTGGTCGTCATTCACCCAATCGCAGACATAGTCGACGCCCTCGGCGGCGAGGATGTCGAGCGTGTTCCAGGTCTCTTGCAAGCCCGAGCCGAGCCAGCCTTTCGGCCGCTTGCCCGCGACGCGCGCGATCGTGTCGAGCGCTTCCTTGATCGCCTTGGGCTCCTCGTCCTCGGTCATATCGATGAGCCGCTTCGAGTTGGTCTTGTTGTGGCCCATCCATTCCCATTGCCGCTTATTGCCTTCGGCGATGATCATCGGATGGTGGATGCAGATGTCGCTGTTGAGCGCGACCGTGGCACGGATGCCGTGTTTGTCGAACACGTCCATGAAGCGGAAGACGCCGATGCGGTTGCCGTAGTCGCGCACCGCCCAGCTCGGGATGTCAGGCATCTTGCCGGTGGTGCTCGCCGGGATGCGATCGGCGAGCGAGAAGAACTCGATATTGGGAATGACCCAGAACGCGACGCGCGCGCCGTTCGGCCATTCCAGCTTCTTGCGCGTGACGATCGGCGAGTATTCGAACGGGCCGTAGGAGGCGCTTGGCTTCATCTTATTCCGCCGCCTTTCGCGGCTGCTTGTCGAGCGCGGCGACGACTTCGTCGATATGCATCACATCGACATATTTGTGATGCATGTCGAAAAGATTGACCTTGTGCGACAGCACCACGCGGTCGAAGCAGCATTCCTCGACCAGCACGACGTGATAGCCGGCAGAATAGGCATCGACCGCTGAAGCGCGCACGCAGCCCGACGTGGTCTCGCCGCACATGATGACGGTGTGAATGCCGAGCTGCGTCAGATGCGCGGCGAGCGGCGTTCCGTAGAAGGCGCTGGCGCGCTGCTTGGTGACGACGACATCGCCTGGCTGCGGCTTGAACTCCGGACGGATCACGAAACCCGAAGGATCGTTGCCGCCGCGCCGCCGCTTGGTCGCGGTGACGAAGCCCGGCTTGCTCTCCGGCCGCGTATCGCCGGTCGAATAAAATATCGGTAATCCGGCGGCGCGGGCGGCGGCGAAGAGGCGCTGCGTCGGCGGGATCGCCTTCCAGGCATGCTCGCCGCAGCTCATCGGGTGTTGCCCGATCAACTCGCTGACCGGCTTGTTGCCGCCGCGATAGACCACGTCATAGAGATCGATCGCGACCAGCGCCGCCGGCGCGCCGACATAGGTTTCGCGCGTGAACGGGCCGTAAATCGCGAGATCGCCCGCCGGTATCACGTCTTGCCAGCAATGGTCCTCGAATTTTTCGACCATGATGCCCTCCCTGATCTGCCGATTTGTCGCCGATTTGCGGCGCTATGGCAAGCGAGGCGGCGGCCCACTCTCGGCGCGCCGCATCCGCTAGAATGGCGCCGTCCGAAACGCCCGGAGATGCGCCTTGAAGAACGAGACCCGCCCTTCCGCCGCCGCGCGCGCGGTGATCCAGAAGCTCGATGCCGCCGTCGATGATTTCGTACGCCGCACGCGTTTCTTTCGCGAGCCTCTCACCCGCGGCCGGGCGCAGATGTTCGTGCTGCAACATCGCCAGAACACGCGCCAGCGCAATTCGGTGCTGAAGCTGCGCGTCGCGACCAACTGCCCGGATTGGGAGACGCGGATGCGCATCATCGGCGCGTGCAGCGAGGAGGTGATCGCCGATCATGCGCATGGCGGCGGCCGCCCTCACTGGGCGATCCTCGAAGATCTCGGCACCCGCATCGGCCTCAGCCGCCGGGCGATGCGCGACGCGCCGCTCCTCGCCTCGACGCAGCTCTGCTGGCTCGCCTGGGAAGCGCTGATGTCGAACCGGCACTGGCTCGAAGGGCTGATCGCCAATACCTGCGCCGAGCGGACGAACATCCCGGGTTACGGCACCGGCATTATCCGCCGCCGCGGCTGGTTCGGGCTCGAGCGCCAGCGTTGGGGACGGTTGTTCAAGCTCGACGATGCCGAGCTCGATTTCTTCGAGCTGCACGAAGAAGCCGACATCGAGCATTCCAATCTCGGCTGGCAGACCATCGCGCGCTATGCCGGCGAGCTCGGCCTCGCCCAGGCCGTTGTGAAAGCCTGCGAGCTCAATCTCATGGTGTGGGAGCGCTATCTCGACGGCATCGCCGCCGGCGGCGACGCGCTCGATCGCAGCCGCGTGCCGGCTTATGTCTGAACCGCAGCCGGGCCTCAGCCCTTCTCCGCCTCCGCCGCCTTCAAGATTAGCGCCTGCGCGATCTCGCGCGCATCGGCGGGCTTCATCTGCAAGATCACCGTCGCGTCCTCGCCCGGCAGATCGATCCGCACCATCACGTCGTGCTCGTGCGAAACCGCGAAAGCCAAGAGATCGGCCGTGATCTTGGTGCGGGTGAGATGCGGGCCTTCATGCGGCATGAGTCGTTTGTCCTTACTTAGTCGTTGAATTCTTCGAATCCCGTCGATGTCCACCGGAAAATCTTGGTCGAGATCGAGCGGCTCACTTCGGTCGAGACTTTTACCGTCGCCGCCCGCAAGCGATCGATGTCGCCAGCGCTCTTGCTGCGCAAATAGAGGACCGCGTCAGCGCCAGGGATGGAGACGAGGAGGGGCGTTTTGCCCTTGCCGACGATCGTTCGCCATGTCTCCGGAAACAGCAATCGGCTGGAATCATAGGGGTCATCGGCGACTAGGCCAATCTTGCCGAAGAAATTCGGATGGCCCGCTTCCTCGATCGGACGGAAGGCTTTCAGCGTATTCTCTTTGCATAGCCTCAAGGCTTCCTCGCGCGAAAGCCCGGCCTTCTCGAATTCCGCCGCGTTCGGAAATTCGATCGCCTTGGGAAGATCCTCGACGCAAATCATCCATAGATTGCCAATAAAGGGGGCGGCGACAGGTTCTCGCTTTTGCGCATTGCGCATCTGATCGACGTAACCGCTAGGTCTGACGACAATCCGCAACGCGTTGCGGTCAAGCGGTTTGCTTCGTTGCGCATCCGTCGATGCGATTTGGTCTACCCAAACGGCGACGAGACTATCGCATCGGTCCGGCACGTTTTGACATTGCGCATAGAGCGTCTGCAGGTAGCCCTGATGCTTGCCCGTCTCAGGGACATCGATGCTTAAATAAAGCGGCGCCGTGATGCTCACCTTTGCGCCGGGAAGCGCCTTCGCAAAAGCGCTCGCGACATAGCTTGTGAATGCGTCAGGATCGCTTGGCACCTGAGCGGCACGTACGGAGCCGACCGCCACAGCGCACATCACGCAAGCGGCGAGCGCAATCCTTATTGCGAGCCGTGTTCCCCCGAGCAGCATGGCTCACCCCTCCCCCTCTTTCTTCCGCAGCAAGAATTCGCGGCCGAGCTTCACCAGCGGCTGGCCATCATAGGCGATGATGTCGGCGGTCGCGTAGGTCTCGGTCCAGAGCTCGGGCAGGAAAGAGCCGGTGCCGATCACATCGATCGGCGCCAGGGCCGCGGCCATCATCCGGCATTTCTCGGCGTTGAAGCCCGAGCTTGCGACGATCTTCACCGCCGCGAAGCCGCCACCGTCGAGCGCATCGCGCAGCGACCAGATCGACGCGGCCGAAACGCCGCTGCCGACGAGATGGCGGAGTTCCGCCTCGCTGC
>DATNGE010000085.1:0-15694 GCA_035606035.1 Allostellaceae bacterium | reverse complement strand
TCGGCTCGTCATAAAGCAGCTTTGCTTCCGCCGCCGGGCCACGCCGCTCGCCGAGCGCGCGGACGATGAGGCGCCGCCGCAGATGCGGCAGCTCGACCACGACGACATCGCCGACGCGTACCGCGTGGTGCGGTTTGACCCCGTCGCGGGCGCCGACGCTGACGCGTCCTTCGGTGCAAAGCCGAGCCGCGAGCGAGCGCGTGCGCGCAAGCCGCGCGAACCACAGCCATTTGTCGAGGCGCAGGGTCGCTGGTGACGGTAATTCGTTTCTCATCGGGCGAAGGTCAACGCTGCTAGTTTCGCGAAAGGACTGTCGGCGCGCAGGCGATCGGTGGCGGGAATGCGCTTCTTCGCGGCACGCGCATGGAAGGTGACGCCGTTCTCGTCATGGACGGCGCGATAACCGAGATCGGCCAGCATCGCCGCGAAATCGTGGCGCGAGGCGCTGGCGAGGCCAAGCAACTCCGGTGTGACACCGAAAGCGCCCTGACGCGCGAGGCGCCGCACCGCAGCGGCAAGCCCTTCGACCTTATCGACGCGCAAGATGCGCGGCCCGAGCACGCAGTATCCGATGGCGCGATAGGCATCGTTGCTGATCCCGCGGTCGCGCGGCGCGGCAACGCCGCCCGGGAGCTTCGGCGCATCGAGCTGGTTGTGGATCGACCACAGCAGCGCCGCGCCGGCCATCGCGTCGCGCTTCAGCATGCCGTCGAGATAGACTGTCTCGGTGCCCAGCCTCACGCCGTGCTTGGCGAGGAGCTTGCGGTCCTTGCCTATCAAGGCGGCGCATTGCGCCGCGACCGCGCTCGCCGGGAGCACGCCAAGCGCTTCGCAAAGCTGATAGACGAGGCCGCGCGCGGCGCCGTCGAATTCGGCATGGCGCAGCCGCACCAGCGGCGCGAGGCGGCGCCGCTTCTCCATGCCCCAGAAGGAGACGAGGCGGCGGCGGATGGTTTCGCGCAGCACTGAATCGAGCGAATGACCGGTAAAGACTTCGATTTGCGGATCGAGCGCATTTTCGCCGGCGATGAGACGCCCGACCACGCCGCCGCGCCACAGCAGCTTGCCGTCCGGAGCGAGCGCGAATTCGTCGTCGGGTGCGGCGGCGAGTTCGCCCACCCGCGCCTCGATTTCGCCGCGCAGCACACGATTGGCGGCGGCGAGCAAAGTCTTGCTTGCCTCTGTATTGGGTACGGCATCGGGCACGAAGCGGAAGCCGTCGAGCCGGCCGACCGGATGTCCTTCGACCTTCACCTCTCCGGCGCGGCTCACCGAGGCGAGCAATTCGCGGGATGACGAAAGCTGCTTCACCAAAAAGGCCGAACGGCGATCGACGAAGCGCTGAGTGATGCGGTCATGCAGCGCGTCGGAGAGATGATCCTCGATCGCGCGCGCTTTCTCCTGCCAGGTCGTCGCATCGGTCAGCCAATCCGAACGATGCGCGATATAGGTCCAGGTGCGGATATGCGCGATCCGCGTCATCAGCGTGTCGATATCGCCGTCGTTGCGATCGAGCCGGCTCATCTGCGAGGCGACGAAATCGATCGGCAGCCGGCCGCTGCGGCCGATGAGATGACGGTAGATCGAGGCGAGGAAACGCGCATGCGTGTCGCTCATGATCTTGCGGAAGTCGGGGATTTGACAGACCTCCCACAAGAGCCGCACGGCGGCGGGATTGGTCGCTGCGGCGGCGATATCGGGGAGCTTCGCCAGCGCCGCCAGTGCCAGGTGATCATCGGCCTCGCGCGCCGGGATGAGGCCGGGATGATGTGGCTTCTCTTCGAGACTCTTCAGCAATCCGCCGACCGAGCGATAGTCCAGCCGCGCATTGCGCCAATAGAGTCGCGGTAGCGGATCGAAGCGGTGATTCTCCACCGCCTCGACGATCTCCTCATCGATGCCGGGAAGCTCGCCGGTCGTGCCGAAAGTGCCGTCGCTCATGTGCCGGCCGGCGCGGCCGGCGATCTGCGCGATCTCGGCCGGCGCGAGACGCCGCGGCCCACGGCCGTCGAATTTCGCCAGTCGCGCGAAAGCCACGTGGTCGAGATCCATGTTGAGGCCCATGCCGATCGCGTCGGTCGCGACCAGGTAATCGACCTCGCCGGATTGGAAGAGTCCGACTTGCGCGTTGCGCGCGCGGGGCGAGAGCGCGCCCATCACGACGGCCGTGCCGCCGCGCTGGCGGCGCATCAGCTCGGCAAGCGCAAAGACATCGGCGACGGCGAAAGCGACCACGGCGCTGCGCGGCGGCAGGCGGGTGATCTTTTTCGCCCCGGTATAGGACAGCGTCGAGAAGCGTGGGCGGCTGACATATTCGGCTTCCGGCACGAGGCGCTTGAGCAATGGCCGGATGGTCTCGGCGCCGAGGAACATCGTCTCGGACGCGCCGCGCGCATGCAGCAGTCGGTTGGTGAACACATGGCCGCGCTCGGCATCGCCGCAGAGCTGGATTTCGTCGACGGCGAGGAAATCCACCGCCAAATCCAGCGGCATCGATTCGACGGTGCAGACCCAATAGGCCGGATGGGGCGGGACGATCTTTTCTTCGCCGGTGATAAGGGCGACGGCGCGGGCGCCTTTCAGCCCGACTACACGGTCATAATTTTCGCGCGCCAGAAGCCGGAGGGGGAAGCCGATCATGCCCGTGCGATGGCCGAGCATGCGTTCGATGGCGAGATGGGTCTTGCCGGTGTTGGTGGGCCCTAGCACTGCCAGGACCCGCGCCGCCGGGGTTAACACTCCCATACCCTGAATCATCGGGTGTCCCAGACCGAAAGGCAAGCATGGCGCTGTGCCGCACCCGCGAAATGACAGGAATTTCATCACTTCGACAGGACTTTCCCGAGGGCGCCAATCGTATATCTCTGTGCAAGAGATTTTTTGGGACCCGAAGGAGGTCCACTATGACCCGAATTTCGTTCCACTCCCTCGCGACTCGTGCGGTTTTGGTCGCCGGTATGATCGGCGTCCTCGCGGCGCCGCTTCCTGCCCTGGCGCATGGCCGGGATTGGCACGACTGGCATCGTCCGCATCCGGTTTATGTCGCCCCGCCAAATCCCGCTTATATCGCGCCAGCGCCTGCTTATGCGGCGCCCTACCCGGCGCCTGATGCCTATCCGGCCTATCCAGCTTATGCGGCTCCGGCCTATGCGGCTCCTGCCTATCCGGCGCCGGTCGCCTATCAGTCCTGCAACAACGCGCTGGTTGGCGGCTTGATCGGCGCGGCAGCGGGCACGCTCATCGGGGCCGGCGCTGGCGGCCACAGCCGC
Organism: Allostellaceae bacterium; assembly: GCA_035606035.1. Classification (GTDB taxonomy): domain Bacteria; phylum Pseudomonadota; class Alphaproteobacteria; order ATCC43930; family CGMCC-115725; genus CAIKMD01. The sequence continues at coordinate 12,425 of DATNGE010000085.1, read as the reverse complement.
GACGGTGGGGCTGCCGCGATCATGGGCCTCATTGGCGGCGCGGCGGTTGGTACCGCGGTCGGCGCAGCCTCTTGCGACTGATGCCAACCCTTAGGCGGCGGTGATCGTACTCCGCAAGCGCAGCGGGTCCTCGATATCGCGAAACGGCTCAAGCGATCCGCCTGTCCCCCGCACCAGGATGGTACCGTAGTTGAAGATGCGGCCGGCAATGCTCTGCACCACATCGACGCTTTCGACCTTGGAACGCGCCATTTCGATCGTGTAGCGGCTGATGATGCCGCGTTTGAAGATCACCCGATGATCGGTGACGGCGAGTTCGGTCGTGGCACGAATGATCGCGGCGTGGATTGCCGCGATCACCGCCACGAAAAGAAAGAAGCCGGCGGCGATCAAGCCGACATTCTGGAAATCTGCGCCGGTCGCATAGCCGGCCGCGGCTGCCGCCACGGCGAGCCCGGCGAAGATGATCGCCCGGCTATAGATCAGCCAATGGAGCTTGGTGCGGTAGATTAGCGTCTCGCCCGGCTGCAGAACCTTCTGAATGTAGCTCATCGCCCTACCTTACCACGGCGCCACGGCCAAGCTTTTGCCCTGACACCTTGCATGATCGGCGCCGCCGTCACATATCTGCGGCGGCTTCAAGAATTCGGCCGAGCGAGTAGGGAAAGGGGTCATGGCCAGCGAGAAACGTGAATTCCAGGCGGAAGTTTCCCGCCTGCTGGAGATCGTCGCGCATTCGCTTTACAGCGAAAAAGAGATTTTCCTGCGCGAGCTTATTTCCAACGCCTCCGACGCCTGCGACCGGCTGCGCTACCTCGCGCTGACCGAGCCGGCCTTGACTCAGGGCGACACCAATTTCCGCGTCGTCATCGAGCCCGACAAGAAGAAGCGCACCCTCATCATCGCCGATAACGGCATCGGCATGAGCCGGCAGGAGATGATCGACAATCTCGGCACCATCGCCCGCTCCGGTACGGCCGCCTTCGTCAAGGAAATGTCGGGCGACAGCAAGAAGGACATGGCCCTCATCGGCCAGTTCGGCGTCGGCTTCTATTCCGCCTTCATGGTCGCGAGCGAGGTCGAGGTTGTCTCGAAGAAGGCCGGTGAGGAGATCGCCCATCGCTGGGTCTCGAACGGCAAAGGCGAGTTCACCATCGAGGAAGCGGCGCGCGAGAAGCGCGGCACCACGATCACGCTCCATCTTAACGACGCGGATGAGGAATATGCCGAGCCCGACCGCATCCGCGAGATCGTCAAGAAATATTCCGATCACATCGCGCTGCCGATCGTTTTGGATCACGCCGGCAAGGAAGAGACGCTGAACGCCGCTTCGGCGCTCTGGATGCGGCCGAAGAGCGAGATCAGCGCCGACCAGTACAAGGAATTCTACCACCACGTGGCGCATGCTTTCGACGAGCCGTGGCTGACGCTGCATCACAAGGTCGAAGGCACCTACGAATACACGACGCTGCTCTTCATTCCCGGCAGCAAGCCCTTCGATCTTTTCGATCCGCAGCGCAAGCATCACGTGAAGCTCTATGTGCGGCGCGTCTTCATCACCGACGACGCACAGGAGCTGTTGCCGCCCTATCTGCGCTTCTTGCGCGGCGTCGTCGACAGCGAGGACCTGCCGCTCAATGTCAGCCGCGAGATGCTACAGAACAATCCGATGCTGAAGCGGATGCGCGGCCAGATTACGACGCGCGTCTTGGGCGAACTCGCCAAGAAAGCGAAGGACGAGCCGGCGGAATTCGCGAAATTCGCGGAGAATTTCGGCGCGGTGCTGAAGGAAGGCATCTACGAGGACCGCGAGCACAAGGACGAGATCCTGCCGCTGGCGCGGTTCCACTCGACCGCCAGCGACGCGCTCACCTCGCTCGATGAATACATTGCGCGCATGAAGCCGGGTCAGGAAGCGATCTACACCATCGCGGGCGAGGATCTCGAAGCCTTGAAGAAAAGTCCGCAGCTCGAGGGCTTCCGTGCCCGTGGCATCGAGGTGCTGCTGTTGACCGACCCGGTCGATGAATTCTGGATGCCGTCGATCGGCGAATACCAGAAAAAGGAATTCAAATCGGTGACGCGCGGCAGCGCCGATCTCGACAAGATCGCGCCCGAACAGCAGGACGGCGCGCCCGCCGAGGAAAAGCCCGAGGGCGATATCGCCTCGCTGATCGCGCTGTTGAAGCTGTCGCTCGGCGAGGCGGTGAAGGATGTGCGCTCATCGAAGCGCTTGACCGACAGCGCCGTCTGTCTCGTCGCCGATGAGCGCGACATCGACATGCATCTGGAGCGTCTGCTGCGCCAGCACAAGCAGCTTGCCGCGGGCGGCGATGCCAAGCGCATTCTCGAGATCAATCCGAAACATCCGCTGATCGGGCGCCTCGTCGATCTCGCCGGCAAGGAAGGCGCCGCCGACGCGCTCGGCGATTTCGCCTGGCTGCTCCTCGATCAAGCGCGGATCTTGGAGGGCGAGACCCTGCCCGACCCCGCGGCCTTCGCCAAGCGCTTGTCCTCGGTCCTGGCGCGCGGCTTGGCGGCGTAACCGCGCGCTTTCGTTTGGCCGCTGCGCGACAGCGGCAATGCGGCGTAGAGCAGGCGCGGCCGCGCCTCTTCCTGGAGCTGCTCCATCGTGCATTGGCGCGGCGCCTTGTCGGGCCGCCAGCGCAACAGCTTCGTGCCATGCCGGAAGCGGCCGCCTGTCACATGGTCGTAACGGATCTCGACGACGAGCTTGGCCTCGAGCGGCACCCATTCGGTCGAGCGCTCGGTACTCCAGCGGCTCGGCCCGCCCGGCGCGTCGCCGGTGAAGCCTGGCCCGCCTTTGAGCTTCAGGAGCTTTTGCGTCAGCGCGGCGCGATCGTCATGCGCGAAACCTGAGGTGAAGCCGACATGGTCGAGCTTGCCGGCGTCGTTGTAGAGGCCGAGCAAAAGCGAGCCGACGAGCTTGCTGCCGCTCGCATAGCGGAAGCCGCCGACGACGCAATCGGCGCTGCGCAGATGTTTCAATTTCAGCATCGCGCGCTCGCCTGGCAGATAACGCGCATCGAGCCGCTTGGCGATGATGCCGTCGAGCGCGCCACCGGCATGCTCGCGCCACGCTTCGGCGCGCTCGCGATCGCGCGTGTATTCCGTCAGCCGCAGCGCCGGGGCCAGACGTACGCCGGCGTAGAATTCCTCGAGCGCCTGACGGCGTTCGATCAGCGGCTGCTCGAGAACGACGCCTGCTTTTTCGGTGTAGAGGCAATCGAAGAGGATGAGGATCGACGGCGTCTCGGCGGCGAGCTTCTTCACGCGGCTCGCGGCGGGATGGAGCCGCAGCTGCAGCGCATCGAAGGAGAGGCTGTCGCCAATCGGAATCGCGAGCTCGCCATCGAGAACGAAGCGCTTGAGCGGCAGGGCGCGCAGCGCCGCCACCATATCGGGAAAATAGCGCGCCAGCGGCTTGCCCGATTTCGCCTGGAGCGCGACGTCATCGTCGTCGCGAAAAGCAAGGCAACGGAACCCGTCCCATTTCGGCTCGAATTGCCAGCCATTATCCGCCGGCAGTGCATCGACGATGTGCGCTTCCATCGGCGGCGTGGTGAGAGGAACGGGTAAGCGCATCGCCTCCGGATAACCGGCGCTGAGCCGTGAGGTTGCGCGCGGGTGCGGGGCGAAATCGCGGAAGGGGCTCAGCGACCTTGGAGCTGGATGCTCGCGGCGGTGAGGATCGGGCCGCTGCCATTCTCCTGCAGCAGCACGGCGGCGCCGTCATCGCCGAGGGTCTTTGCTTCCTCTGCGGGCACGATCAACTCTTCCGACCAGCCGGCCCAGGAGCCGAGGCGGCGGAAGCTGCGCACGGCGTGATGGTCCCAGGAGGTCTGGCCGGCATTCTCGCCGGTGGAGACCGCTATGGTATGCAGCTTGTCGAAGCCGACGAGCCAGAGCGTCGCCGGCTGGCCCGGCGGCGATTGGCCGTCGCCGACAGTGGCGACGAGCGCGCCATCGTCGCGCCAATGCAGGGTCAGGCTGGGGTGCGGCTTACGCTTAGCCTCGGCAGCGCGGATCATCGGCTCGATCGTCGCAGCCTCGGAGCCGACCCCTTCCTTTTCGCCCTGGATCACGATTTGCGGCGTGTAGACGAAGCGTAGCCTCAATGCCGTCTGGTAATCGCGCTGCCGCCGCGTCGCCCAGGGCTTCGAATAAGTATCGGTCCAGCCGATGTAATTCCAATATTCGATATGGAAAGCGAGGGCGATGAGGTCGGGGCGCTTGGCGAGCTCGCCGAAATACCGATCAGCCGGCGGGCAGGAGCTGCAGCCTTGCGAGGTGAAAAGCTCGACCACGATCGGCGCATCGTCGGCCCGGGCAGGGGCGGGCATCGCTGCGGCAAGCGCAGCGAGCAACACGAGAGAGGCCGACCGGTGCATGACCGCATCCTGCGCTTCGTCAGACAATTTCGCAAAGCACTATCCTTCACAAGGGGGTGAGCCTTGACCCTATTGCAACCCTCGCGGCAGGCTTGGCTTAACGCTGAAACTGGGGAGGAAACACATGATCCTGGAAGTCCGCACTTATACGGCGCAGACCGGCGGCGGCACCGCCCGCTGGCTGGATCATTATGAAAAGCATGGGCTGCCGCCGTCGAAGCGCCATCTCGGTCAGCTGGTCGGCTTTTTTACCAGCGAGATCGGACCGCTGAACCAGATCGTCCATATGTGGCGCTACGAATCCTTGGCCGACCGCGAGACGCGGCGCGCCGCGCTCTACGCCGATCCCGAGTGGCAGTTCTTCCTAAAGAACGGACCGCAGCCCTCGCCGCTGATCTCCCAGGAGACGAAGATCCTGGTGCCGACATCGTTCTCGCCGATGAAGTAGCTGGAACCCTTAGCGTTCACGCCTTCATCATGCCGCGGAGCACGTATTGCAGGATGCCGCCGTGGCGGAAATATTCGAGCTCATCCAGCGTGTCGATGCGGCAGAGCACCTTAATCTCATCCGTCTTGCCGTTGGCGCGATGGATGCGGACGGCGAGCTCGCTCCGCGGCTTCAGGCCTTGCGCAATACCGAGCACATCGAAAGTCTCGGTGCCGTCGAGCTTCAGGCTTTGGCGCGTCGTGCCGTCCTTGAATTGCAGCGGCAGCACCGCCATGCCGACGAGGTTCGAGCGGTGGATGCGCTCGAAGCTCTCGACGATCACCGCGCGCACGCCCAAGAGCTTCGTACCCTTGGCCGCCCAGTCGCGCGATGAGCCGGTGCCGTATTCCTTGCCGGCGATGACGACCAACGGCACGCCTTCCTTCTGATACTGCATCGCCGCGTCGTAGATCGGCATCACCGCGCCGTCGGGCTGATGCTTGGTCACGCCGCCTTCGACGCCCGGCACCATCTCGTTCTTGATGCGGATATTGGCGAAGGTGCCGCGCATCATCACGTGATGCGTGCCGCGGCGCGCGCCGTAGGAATTGAAATCCTGCGGCCGCACCTGGTGCTCCACAAGGTATTGGCCGGCGGGGCTGTCCTTCTTGATCGAGCTCGCGGGCGAGATGTGGTCGGTGGTGATGCTGTCGCCGAACAGCGCGAGCTCGCGCGCGCCGTTGATATCGGCCAGCGGTCCCGGTTGCCTCGGCATGTTGTCGAAATAGGGCGGCAGCGCGAGATAGGTCGAGCCTGGATCCCAGGCGAAGGTCATGCCCTCGACCTTCGGCACCTTGCGCCACTCCTCGGGGCCTTCGAAGACATTGCCATAGCGCTTGCGGAACATGTCGGCGTTAAGCGCACTGTGGACGGTCTCGGCGATCTCGCGATTGCTTGGCCAGATGTCTTTGAGATAGACCGGCTTGCCGTCCGGATCCTCGGCGAGCGCGTCCTTCGTCAGATCGACATTGACCGACCCGGCGAGCGCATAAGCAACGACGAGCGGCGGCGAGGCGAGATAATTCGCCCGCACTTGCGGATGGATGCGGCCCTCGAAATTGCGATTGCCGGAGAGCACGCCGGCAACGACGAGATCGCCTTCATCGATCGCGTCGGCGATCGGATCGGGCAGCGGCCCCGAATTGCCGATGCAGGTCGTGCAGCCATAGCCGACAAGGTTGAAACCGAGCCTGTCGAGATCGCCTTGCAGGCCGGCGGCGGCGTAGTAATCGCTGACCACCTGACTGCCCGGCGCGAGCGAGGTCTTCACCCACGGCTTCACCTTGAGGCCGCGCTTGACGGCGTTGCGTGCCAGCAAGCCGGCGCCGAGCATGACGCTGGGATTGGAGGTGTTGGTGCAGGAGGTAATCGCGGCGATCACCACGGCGCCGTCTTTCAACGCGTAATTCGCGCCTTTGACCGCCACTTCGGCTTTCGCGCTCTTGCGGTTGGGCGCAAGCTTCGGCGCTTCGCTCGCAAAATTCGCAGCAACGCCGCCGAGGCTGACGCGATCTTGCGGCCGGCGCGGACCCGCAAGCGACGGCTCGACGGTCGAGAGATCCAATTCCAGCGTGTCGGTGAAGACCGGCTCGGGCGTTTTCTCGTCATGCCAGAGACCCTGCGCCTTGGCATAGGCCTCGACCAATGCGATGCGCGCCGGATCGCGGCCCGAGAGCTTGAGATAGCGGATGGTCTCGGCGTCGATCGGGAAGAAGCCGCAGGTCGCGCCGTATTCCGGCGCCATGTTGCCGATGGTCGCGCGATCGGCGAGCGCCATATTGGCGATGCCCGGCCCGTAGAATTCGACGAAGCGTCCGACGACGCCTTTCTTGCGCAGCATCTGCACGACGGTGAGCACGAGATCGGTCGCCGTCGCACCTTCCTTCAAGGCACCGTGGACGCGGAAGCCAACGACTTCCGGCAGCACCATCGAGATCGGCTGGCCGAGCATCGCCGCTTCCGCCTCGATGCCACCGACGCCCCAGCCGAGCACGGAGAGGCCATTGATCATCGTCGTATGGCTGTCGGTGCCGACCAGCGTGTCGGGATAGGCGATGGTCTTGCCGCCTTCCTCCGTCGTCCACACGACGTGCGCGAGATATTCGAGATTGACTTGGTGGCAGATGCCGGTGCCCGGCGGCACGACACGGAAATTGTCGAACGTCCCTTGGCCCCAACGCAGGAAAGTGTAGCGTTCCTGATTGCGCTCGAATTCGACCTTGACGTTGCTGCGGAAAGCTTGCGGGTTGCCGAAATTGTCGACCATCACCGAGTGATCGATGACGAGGTCGACGGGCGCGAGTGGGTTGATCTTCTTCGGATCGCCGCCGAGCTTCACCATCGCTTCGCGCATCGCCGCGAGGTCGACCACGGCCGGCACGCCGGTCAGGTCCTGCATCAGCACGCGCGCGGGCAGGAACGCGATCTCGCGTTCCGAGGTCTTGGTCTTCAGCCATTCCGCGAGTGATTTGATGTCGTCGACCGTGACGGTGCGGCCATTCTCCAGCCGGACCAGATTTTCCAGCAACACCTTCATCGAAAAAGGCAGGCGCGAGATATCGCCGAGTCCGGCGGCCTGAGCGGCCGCTTCGAGGCTGAAATAATCGTAATTCTTGCCCGCAACGGACAGGCTGCGGCGGGTCTTCAGCGAATCATGGCCGGTAACGGGCACGTTTTTCTCCTCGGGACGCGGAAAGGCGGGGAATTCCCTGCTGCTACCGCCTTTGGGGCACCAGATCAAGCCGATAGGCGCGGCCACAGCAAGGCGGACGAAAGCACGAGGGCCGACCCAAAAAAATAGCACGTATGGATTTCCGCCTCATTGGCGCAATGTAAAAAGGCTAACCATTCCAAATCGCTATATGGGCTGGGGAAAAGTATGGCTAAAAACCTTGCTTTCGCCACGATTCTTACGCGCCAACGTCCCAAAGGGGGTGTTTTCTACGCGCGGGTGAGAGAGGCTATTGGCTTTTTCTCCCTCTCCGTAGCGGTCAATCCCCCCGACCGCTCATACGCGGCCTCGGTTCCCCCGACCGAGGCCGCATTTCTTTTGGGCAGCTTTCACTTCCGCAAGGGGCATGGTCTGCTGAGTTCGAAGGGGGAGCTTATGTCCGACACCATCGCGGCAACCGGATGGCCAGAGCGGCTGAGAGCTTCGCTCGCAGCATCGGCGGGAACGATCGTCTTCGGGATGGAAGACGGCACGGTTTCGATCTTCGGCCTCGTCTTCGGCGTCGCCGCGACGACCAATAGCAACAGCGTCGTGCTGGTCGCGGGCGCGTCGGGCGCCGCAGCGGCGGCCGTGTCGATGATGGCCGGCGCGTTTCTCGAATCCGAGACCGACCGCGACGAAAAGCAGGCGCGTCAGCAGCAGCTTGAGATCGATCTCAAATGCGATCCTGCCGGCGTTGGCACGATGCTGTCAGAACGGCTGACGGCGATCGAGTTGGAGCGGCCGCTCGTGGGCGCATTGTCGGACGCTGTCTGCGACAAGCCTGATGCGGTTAAAGCGGTGCTTCTCGCGATGCAGGGTGGCAACGAAGCCGGGACCAATCCGACCGAGCAGGCGCTCTGGATGCTGGTCGCCGATTTCTTCTCCGCCGCCGTGCCGATCCTGCCTTTCATGCTGCTGCCGGTCGCATCGGCGCGGATCGTATCGGCGGGGATCACCATCCTGCTGCTCGTCACGCTCGGCATGGGGCGCGGCATCATCGGTAAGCGCTCGCTGATCCGGACGATCCTCGAAACCGTCGCTGTCGGCATCGCGGCGGCGCTGGCCGGCGTCGGCATCGGCCTCTTGTTCAATAGCAATTACGGCGGCAGCTGACGCACGCCGCTGCTTTGCTTTAGCGGCGGCAAGCGTCACAATTGCGCCGCCCGATGCCCCCCGACCAAACCCTTCGCACGACTGGCGATTTCACCGGACAAGGCCTCGCCTGCCGCCGCGGCGAGCGGCTGATCTTCCGCGGCCTCGATTTCGGTCTAGGGCCGGGCGGTGCGCTGGTCCTGATCGGCCCCAATGGCAGCGGCAAATCGAGCCTCTTACGGCTGATGGCGGGGCTGACGCCGCCGGAAGCGGGAAGCCTGGCGTGGAACGACAGCGATATCCGGCAGGATCCGGGGGCGCATCGCGCCCGCCTGCATTTCATCGGCCATAGCGATGCGTTGAAGCCTGTTCTCTCGGCAGGCGAGAGCCTCGCCTTCTGGGCGAGGATGCGCGGGACGAGCGCGCCGATCGAGCCGGCGCTGGCGCGCTTCGGCCTTGCGGACGCGGCAGGCTTGCCCTGCCGCTACCTCTCCGCTGGGCAGAAGCGGCGTCTTGCTTTGGCGCGGCTGGTCGGGACCCCGGCCGAGCTCTGGCTGCTCGACGAGCCACTGACCAGCCTCGACAGCGATGCTGCGGCGCAGCTTCTTGCCGCGATTGCCGAGCACCGCGCCCAAGGCGGCCGGGTCGTGCTTTCGACCCATGCGCCGATCGAGCTCAGCGCCGCGCCGCGTTTATCGCTTGCCGATTTCCGTCCAACGCCGGCGGAGCTGTTGGCGTGAGCGCGTTTTTGACGCTGGTCGCGCGCGATCTGCGCCTTGCCCTGCGCCAAGGCGGCGATGCCGCCATGGTGATCGCGTTCTTCGTCCTGAGCGTGGTGCTGTTTCCCTTCGCCGTCGGGCCGGAGCCGGAGCTCTTACAGCGCATCGCCGCCGGCATCGTCTGGGTGACCGCGCTGCTCGCAGCTCTGCTCTCGCTCGAGCGCTTGTTCCAAGCCGATTACGAGGATGGCAGCCTCGAAGCCCTCGCCCTCCTGCCGTTGCCGCTCGAAGCGCAAGTGCTGGCGAAATGTCTGGCGCATTGGCTCGTGACCGGCCTGCCGCTGATCATCGTTGCGCCCCTTTTGGCGCTGCTGCTGCAGCTCGATCCGGCCGGCTATCCGGCCCTGATCGCCGGCATGGTGCTGGGCACGCCGATCCTCAGCCTTATCGGCGCGATCGGCGCGGCGCTGTCCCTGGGCGCGCGGCGCGGCGGCGTGCTGCTCTCGCTGCTGGTGCTGCCGCTCTACATCCCGGTCCTGATCTTTGGCGTTGCCGCGATCGAGGCCGAGATCCAAGGGTTCGGCCCCCGGCCCGACCTGCTGCTGCTAGCGGCGCTGCTCGTCCTCGCGGTGGGGCTGGTTCCTTTTGCCGCTGCTGCGGCGTTACGCCTCGCGTTAGAATAGACGCGCTAGAATAGGTACGGCTGCCCAGGTACTTGCTTAAAAAAGATTTAGATGTTCCGCCTCGCCAATCCCAATCGCTTCATGCAGTGGTCCGGCACGATCCTGCCCTGGTCCGCAATCGCGACCGTGCTGCTGCTCGGCGCCGGGCTTTACCTCGCGCTCTTCGTCGCGCCGCCCGATTACCAGCAAGGCGAGTCGGTGCGCATCATGTATGTGCATGTGCCCTCCGCCTATATGGCGACGACGGTCTATGGGCTGATGGCGGCGGCGAGCGCCGTCGCGCTGATCTGGCGCCATCCGGTCGCTGATATCGCGGCGCGCGAGGCCGCGCCGCTCGGCGCGGGGTTCACACTGCTCTGCCTCGTGACAGGATCGCTCTGGGGCAAGCCGATGTGGGGCACCTGGTGGGTGTGGGACGCGCGGCTGACGTCGGTGCTGGTGCTGTTCTTCCTTTATCTCGGCTATATCGCGCTCATCAACGCGTTCGACGAGCCGACGCGCGGCGCGCGCGCCGGCGCGATCCTGGCGCTGGTCGGCGTGGTCAATTTGCCGATCATCAAATTCTCGGTCGATTGGTGGAACACGCTGCATCAGCCGGCGAGCATCTTCCGCTTAGGCGGCCCGACCATCGCGCCATCGATGCTCTGGCCGCTGGCGATCATGGCGCTGGGCTTCACCCTGCTCTTCGTCACGCTGTGGCTGATGCGCATCCGCAGCGCGTTGATGGCGGCAAAGCTGCGCGCCTTGCGACTGCAGCAGGCAGCATGACATGGAAGCGCTCGATCATTTTCTCGCGATGGGAGGCTATGCGCGCTTTGTCTGGCCGGCCTACGCGCTGGCGGTGATCGTGCTCGGCGGATTCGTGATCGAGACACTCGTCACCTATCGCAAGCGCCAGCGCGCGCTCGATGAAGCCGAGAAGCGCCGGCGATGACGCGCAAGCGCAAGCGGCTATACGTCGTACTCGGCGGGCTCGCGCTCTTGGGCGTGGCGACGGCCCTCGTGCTGTCGGCGTTCCAGGACAATCTCGTTTTCTTCTATGGACCGTCCGATCTCGCGATGAAGCACGTGCCCGACGGGCGCTCCGTCCGCATCGGCGGGCTGGTCGAGAATGGCAGCGTCAAGCGCGAAGCCGACGGCGTAACGCTCGATTTCAAGGTCACCGACGGCAACACCGCCGTGCCGGTGACCTATAAGGGCGACGTGCCCGATCTCTTCCGCGAAGGCCAAGGCGTCGTCGTCGAGGGCAAGCTGCAGCAAGGCATCTTCCGCGCCGCCAGCGTGCTCGCCAAGCATGATGAGAATTACATGCCGCCCGAAGTCGTCGATGCGCTGAAGCGCAGCGGGCATTGGCAGGAAGGCGCCAAGCCCGGCCCGGCCGCGGCAACCGCGAACGCGAAGCAGCCATGATCATCGAATTCGGCCATTTTGCCCTGATCCTTGCGCTCTGCCTCGCAGTGCTGCAAGCGAGCCTGCCGCTCTATGGCGCCGCGCGCCGTCATGCTGGGCTGTTGGCCGTCGGACAAAGCACGGCCGTCGCGCAGTTCCTGCTGATCGCGGCGAGCTTCGCCGTCCTGGTGAATGCATATGTCACCTCGGACTTTTCGCTCGCGACCGTGATCGAGAACAGCCAGTCGACCAAGCCGCTGCTCTATAAGATCACGGGCGTCTGGGGCAATCACGAAGGCTCGATGCTGCTCTGGGTGCTGATCCTGTCGCTGTTCGGCGGCGCCGTCGCGCTGTTCGGCGACAATCTCCCACCCACCTTGCGCGCCCGCGTGCTCGCGGTGCAGGGCATGATCGGCGTCGGCTTCCTCACCTTCATCCTCTTCACCTCGAACCCGTTCCTGCGCGCCCATCCCGCGCCGCTCGACGGCAATGGCATGAATCCGGTGCTGCAGGATCCCGGCCTCGCCTTCCATCCGCCGTTTCTTTATCTCGGCTATGTCGGCTTCTCGGTCGCTTTCTCCTTCGCCGTCGCCGCGCTCATCGAGGGCCGCGTCGATGCCGCCTGGGCGCGCTGGGTGCGGCCCTGGAGCCTTGCCGCGTGGTGCGCGCTCACCATCGGCATCGCGATGGGCAGCTGGTGGGCCTATTACACGCTCGGCTGGGGCGGCTGGTGGTTCTGGGACCCGGTCGAGAACGCGTCCTTCATGCCGTGGCTGGCCGGCACGGCGCTGCTCCATTCGGCGATCGTCGTCGAGAAGCGCGATGCGCTGAAGAGCTGGACGATCCTTTTGGCAATCGTCACCTTCTCGCTCTCGCTGATCGGCACGTTCCTGGTGCGCTCGGGCGTCCTGACGTCGGTCCATTCTTTCG
>DATNGE010000084.1:0-20660 GCA_035606035.1 Allostellaceae bacterium | reverse complement strand
CATCCTCGGTGCTCGGCCTCCTGCAAAGCTGGGGCGAGGTGCATCCGCGCATCAGCGCCGCGCTCGGGCGCGTGAAGCCGAGCGACGGCCGCGCGCTCGCTGAGGTCGCCCTCCTGGCGCCGATCCTCTATCCGGGGGCGGTGTTTTGCGCAGGCGCCAATTACTGGGATCACATGAAGGAGATGAACGAGCGGCAACGGCGCCTGACCGGCAAGGAGCCACCCGAGCCGAAGAAGGCCAAGGACCCGTGGTTCTTCATCAAGACCGGCGCGCATTCGATCATCGGCGACGGCGCCAATGCCCGCATGCCGGCGCTGTCGCAGAAGCTCGACTGGGAAGCTGAGATCGGGGTCGTCATCGGCAAGCCGGCGCGCAACATCTCCTTGGAGCGCGCGCATGACGTGATCGCCGGCTACACCTGCGTCAACGATCTCTCAGCGCGCGATTTGAGCACGCAGCAAGATCGCGCCGGTGGCGGCATGCATATGGACTGGCTCGGCCAGAAATGCTTCGACGATGCCTGCCCGATGGGGCCGTGGATTACCCCGGCGGCTTTCGTGCCCGATCCGAACGACATCGGCGTGAAGCTTTGGGTCAACGGTGTCGAGAAGCAGAACTCGAATTCCAAGAACATGATCCACAGCATTGCCGAGCAAATCGTCTCGCTCAGCCAGCATGTCACCCTCCGTCCGGGCGACGTGATTGCCACCGGAACGCCGGCCGGCGTCGGGGCCGGCCGCGGCGACAGCGGCGAGTTCCTCAAAGCCGGCGATGAGGTGAAGGTCGAGGTGCAGTATGTCGGCACCTTGACCAACCGCATGGTAGCGGCGTCGTAACGCTCGCGGCATTGCGCGGGGCAGGGCAGCGAGTCATGCTCCGCGCAATGAGCACCGAATGGCCGGCGACGGCGCCGAAAACCCGCGCGGATGATGAAGCCGATGCGGGTTATCGCGTCTTCGTCCGCGACCTGGTTCTTCCCTGCAGCATCGGCATCTATCCGCGCGAGAAGGGTCTGCGGCGGCGGGTTCGGGTCAACGCCGAGATCCAGGTCGCGGCGCCTTTGCCGAGCAGCGACGATTTCGCCGATGTGGTGAATTACGAGACCATTGTCGCCGGTATCAAATCGATCACCGAGGCAGGGCATATCAATCTGGTCGAGACGCTCGCCGATCGCATCGCGACGCTTTGTCTGGCCGATCATCGCGTCAGCGCGACCCGTGTGATGGTCGAGAAGCTCGATGTCTGGCCGGAAACGGAAAGCGTCGGCGTCGTCGTCGAGCGCAAGCGTCTCTAATCGCTAAGCACCTTCCGCGATTGCCTGCCAGACGGCGACGGCCTGCTTGGTGTCCGTGACGTCGTGAACCCGGAGGATCTGCGCCCCTTGGCGCAGCGCTTGCAGCGCGCCGGCGATCGAGCCGGGCAGCCTTTCCTCAACCGGCGCGCCGTCGCTGAGCCGGCCGATGGTCGATTTGCGCGATATACCGACCAGCAAACCACAGCCCAGCGTGTGCAAGAGGGTGAGCCGCGCCAGAATTTCGAGATTATGGGCGATGGTCTTGCCGAAACCGATTCCGGGATCGACGACGATGCGATGGCGCGGAATGCCGGCCGCCTCGCAGGCCGCAACGCGACGCGCGAGGTAATCGGCGACATCGAGCGATGGCGACACATAATGCGGCGCGCGCTGCATCGTGCCGGGCTCGCCGCGCATGTGCATGAGAACGACCGGCGCGCCGGTCTTCGCAGCGGTGTCGAGGCTGCCTTCGCCTTCGAGCGCGGAGACGTCGTTGATGATGCGCGCACCCCAAGCCAGCGCTGCCGCCATCACTTTGGCGTGGCGCGTGTCGACGGAGAGCACGGCGCCAGCTTCGGCAAGAGCGCGCACCACCGGCTCGAGGCGGCGCAGTTCTTCCTCCTCCGAGACGGGAGCGGCCCCAGGACGCGTCGATTCTGCGCCGATGTCGATGATGTCGGCGCCGGCTCCGTGCATCGCGCGGCCGCGAGCGATCGCTGCTTCGGTTTCGCCCGCGCTCCCCCGATAAAAACTGTCCGGCGTTGCATTGACGATACCCATGATCAGCGGCCGATCGAGCGGCAGGCCCGCCCAATGACAGCGCGGCTCGCTGGCACGAGCGAGCTGGGTCTCGATGCGCGAACGCCGCAGCTCGTCGAGCTGGCTCGCCCAATACTGTACGCGCCGCACTGGCGCGAGCACGGCGGTGACGCTGCCGCCTTGCCGCCCCATCACTTCGATCTGGGTAAAGGCGCTGTTACCGCCTGCGAGCGGCAGGGCAATGCCCTGCGCGATCGCGCTGCGCGCCGCGCCGCCGGTGAGAAGCGCGTCGGGGCGCAGCCATATTTCCGAAGCCGTAGCGTCGATCGCTTCAAGCGCAGGGGTTAGAGCGCGCGCTCCGTCCGATCTTTCCGTCATGGACACATTCTGCCAAATCCGCAGGCCGACGTCAGGCGCGGGTGCGAGCGGAGGAGGGGTAGGGTTGTTGTTGGCGCGCCCGATATCCATATGTCGCCCCGAACGCCTTATGGCGTTTTCCTCCCTGAACTTGAGGCCGCGTTCTTGCGGCCTTTTTTCGTGTTTTCAACGACTTCATCGCCCCAAGCCTGGGCACGTCGTTCCTTAATCTTTCGGTAACCCTACCCCGCCACACTCGGGGCATGATTTCATTCTGGACCAGCATGCCGACAAGTTTGGCAGGCGAAGCGATCTTGGCGCTCTATGTCTTCGCCCTGGTCTTTGCCGCCCTAAGCGATCTCGTCAGCCTCCGCATCCCAAATTGGCTTACAGGGGCGCTGGCGCTCGGTTTCCCCCTCGCGGCATTGATCGCGGGCACCGGCCTTTCCGATCATGCCGTCGATTGGCTGTCCCATATCGAAGCGGGGGCGGCGGTGTTCGCCGTCGGCACGATGCTCTTTGCGTGCCACATTCTCGGCGGGGGCGATGTCAAGCTGCTGGCGGCTATGGCGCTTTGGTGCGGCCTCCATCTGGTCGTGCCCCTAATCTTCCTGACGGCAGTCATCGGCGGTGTGTTCGGGCTGATCGTGCTCGGGCTGCGCCAGCCGCTGGCGCAGACGGCGATGCTCGCAGTCCTCCGACGCGCGCCTCTTTTCCTTCATTCGAAAACGCCGATCCCTTATGGCATTCCGATCGCGATCGCCGGTGTGATGCTCGCGCCGCATCTGCCATTCCTCGCCTGATGCGCGCCAGTCTGACAATTGCGTCCGCTGTGACGCTGTTGCTACTGCCCACGGCAGCTTTCGCTTCTTGTACCGCGAGCCTCGGCGCACCCGCTTTCAGCGTCGCCATGATGGATCCGCCGGTCAACTATCGTTTCGATCTCGACAGCGCGGCGCTCGCGAAGATCGCGCGTGAAAATGGCATGCCGCGACTCAAAGGCGAGATTCCCTTCGGGCTGACGATCGGCCGCTACGACCTCGAAGTTACGATCGATACCGATACGACGGTCGACGGGAGCGGATATTGCGCACAGCTTCATGCCGCCCATGTCGAGATCGGGTTGAAGCAGCTCGACGTCATCGTCGATCGCCGCTTTGCCGCTGGCTCTTGTGAGCGCCAGGCGGTCCTTGATCACGAAAGACAACATGTGGAGGTCTTCCGCGAAGCGGCGCGCCATTATCTACCGGCATTGGAGAGCATTCTCGCGCAGACACTTTTGCCGTTCGACCTGCATGTCGCGGATCGCGAAGCGGCTCGGGCGGCCTATCTCGGACCGATCACAGACTCGCTTAAGCCGGTTTTTGTGGCGATCAATGATCGCGCGCGCAATGGAAACACAGGGCTTGATGAACCAGACAGTTACGCCGCCGTCTTCAAGCGCTGCGATCATTGGTAACTCGGACAATTTGTCGCGGTCTTTAACACTCGATTTCGCACGTTTGACGATCAACAAGCGGGACTGTCGCGCTGCTTGGCATAGACAAGACTGCAATTCGGCAGTCTCCGCTAAACGTGGCAAAGCGGAGCCTCCGTTTGGATGATTGGGTGGGATGCATCTCGATTCGAAGACATCTCATTGTGATCACACCTCGAATCAGCTTGCCACGGCAACATTGAACGATTAGGGTCCGAACTTGGTGAATGGGTGCAGAATAGAAGGAGGTCGCACGGGTCAGGCTGCAAACTTTGTCGTAGCCGGCCGTAGTGTGCAAAAACCTCCATTCGCCAATGAGCCCTAGATGGGCCGCAGTCGGTGGCAGTGCTTGCGCGAGCAGCACGTAGTGCGAAGACGGTAGCGGGGGGCGCGTGGCGAAAGTATCTCGGCTTCTCGGGGAGAAGCTATTTCCCGAACGGCGGTTGCTCTTGCAGAGCACCAGCGGCGTGCGCCACTTGGCGCTGCCGGGTTGGGTTCAGGCGATGTTGCTCGCAACATCGCTCGCGACCATTGGCGCGGTGGCATATCTGTGCGCCGGCTTCATCCATTTGCGCGATACAATCGATCGCCGCTCGGCCGATGTGACGCTGCCCGCAGCGCCAACTGTCACTCAGCCGCAGCCGCCAAGCTTCGCGGCGGCGCTAGCTGCGACGACGCCCGCATCGAATACACTCGCGCCGAGCGCCGATTCGGCTCCGCCGGATACAGTGTCCGATGAGCTCGCGGCGCTTCATCAGCAGCTTGCCACGCTGAACCAGAATTACGCCGACGCGCGCGCCGATTATCAGCAGGCGACCGACAAGCTTGCCGCATTAATGCAGCAAAACAGCCAGCTCCAATCCCAGCTCGCGGACGCCAACGCACGTTCGAAGACGCTGCAAGATGCGCGCGAACAAGCGGAGCACCGCGCCAAGGCGAGCGAGCAGGCGCTGAACAGCAAAGCCGGCAATTCGGAGCAGCTCGCGAAGAATCTGGACGCCGCGCGAAACGAATTGCAGCAATCCGAGATCCGGCGCACCTCGCTGCAAAATCGGGTGCAAGAGCTGCAGATGGACCTGCAAGCAGCACAGGCGCGCGCCAATCAATCGGAAACACGCAATCCGCAGGTTGCCGCCGACCCGCTGCGCACACCGCCGGCGCCGGCCGTGGCCCAGCCCGTTGCGCCGGAAGTTGCCCCGCCAGAGCGCAAGCCAGTGGCAAATGGCGTGCCACATTCAGAGAATAGCAGCGGGAAATCGTCCGAGCTCGAGCGACTGCTTGCTTCGACAGGGCTCGATATCGATCGTCTCCTACGTGGGCTGGGTGGCAGCACGTCCGGCGAGGGCGGGCCCTATATCGCGCTGGGCGATCCGCGCGCCGCCGCGCTCGATCATCAGCGGCTCGAGGAGCTGAAGAAGCTGGCGAAGAATCTGCCGCTTGCGTCGCCGCTTAATCAGTATCAGCTCGGGAGCGATTACGGCGCCCGTGTCGATCCGATCAATCACAAAGAATCTTTCCATCCCGGGCTCGATATGGATGCGGCTTACCGCAGCACGGTCTACAGCACCGGCCTGGGTACCGTGATTTTTACGGGCAATATGGATAGCTACGGAAAGGTTGTTGAACTCGATCACGGTCACGGAATCATCACGCGCTACGCGCATCTTCACCGAATATTAGTTGCCAAGGGTCAGAAAGTGGGACTGCATACGCCGATCGCGGAGCTCGGCAGTACGGGTCGCAGCACCGGCCCGCACCTGCATTACGAAGTTCGCGTCGACGGCCAAACGGTCGATCCCGCCAAATTCATGCAGGCAGGCAAGAATGTGGTTCAAGTCAGCGGCCAGCAGTAGCGTCGGCAGCACAAGCACCCGCCGCACTGCGCCCTCGATCCTCAGCGAAGGCTTCCGCGCCGACGGCAATATTGTTTGCCCTGGCGAAATCCACATCACCGGCACGCTGATCGGCAACATCGTTGCCGGCAAGATCACGCTGGGCGCGTCAGGCTCGGTCAACGGTTCCGTCGAGGCGGAGACGGCGATCATCAACGGCGCGCTGCAAGGGCGGCTGGTCGCGGCCGATGTAATCCTCGGGCGATCGGCGCAAGTTCAGGCCGACATTATTTATTGCTCGATGCGCATCGAGCCCGGTGCCATATTTGAAGGCTACAGCCGGCGCGTCGAACGCGAGCATCTCGCCGATGCCGAGGGCAAGCAGCTCCTGCCAGCGATGAAATCGCTAAGCCCAGCCCAGAATACCGGTGCCGCTGCGCCGGCTCACGCCGGCGAATAGCGCGGCCGAATCTTTTTCTTTTCGCTTTAGCTGAGCGCGGCGGTGAACACCGCGGGATCGACATTGCCGCCCGAAGCGATGATCGCCACGGTTTTGCCCCCGACCTCGAGTCTGCCGGATAGGATCGCTGCCAAAGCGGCCGCGCCGCCCGGCTCCAGCACCAGCTTATACGCGGAGAACGCCACCGCCATCGCGCGGCGTACCTCATCGTCGGTGACAGCGATGCTGCCGGCGAGAAGCCGCTGCGCCAACGCAAACGTGATCTCGCCCGGGGTCGGCGCAAGCAACGCGTCGCAAATTGACCGCGCTGACGGATCATTGGCGAGGCGCTTACCGGCTTCGAGCGAGCGCCGGAGATCATCGAGCTGCGCCGGCTCGGCAGCATAGACGGCGGCATTGCCTTGCTCGGCCGATAGTCCGAGCGCGCAGCCGGTGACGAGCCCGCCGCCGCTGCAGGGCGCGATCAGCACGTCGATGTGCCAGCCGTCGCGCTGCGCCTCCTCTGCGATCTCGAGTCCGATCGTGCCCTGACCGGCGATGACGCGCGGATCGTCAAAGGGCGGCAGAATCGCCGCGCCGCGCTCGATCGCAATACGCTGCGCGATCTCCTCGCGGCTCTCGCGATAGCGGTCGTAGGGCACGATCTCGGCACCGTAGAAACGCGTGTTCGCGACTTTGATCGCCGGCGCGTCGGCCGGCATCACGATCGTCGCAGGCATGCCAAGCAGTTGCGCGGCCGCCGCAACGCCTTGCGCGTGATTACCCGACGAATAGGCGACGACGCCGGCGCGGCGCGCGTCCGGGTCGAGCTGCGACAAAGCGTTATAGGCGCCGCGGAATTTGAATGAGCCGGTGCGCTGTAGACATTCTGCCTTCACGAGCACGCGGGCGCCGAGTTGGGCATCGATTTGCGGCGAGGAAAGGAGCGGGGTCAGCACCGCTTTGCCGCGCAGCCGGGCCGCCGCTCTGCGGACGTCATCGACATCCGGGAGCGTCGGCGCCGTCATTCCTCAGCGCTTCAGATCGGTGGCGAGGGAGAGCGTCGGCAAAGAGGTGCCGAGGCGGAAACGGTAGACCTGCAAATTCTCGAGAACGCGCTGCACATAGTTGCGCGTTTCCGTGTAGGGAATGCGCTCGACCCAGTCGATGGGGTCGACAGCCGCGTTGCGCGGATCGCCATGATCGACGATCCATTGATGGACCCGCGCCGGGCCGGCGTTATAGGCCGCGACCGCGAGCACGTAGGATCCTGCAAAATTATCAACCAGTGAATCGAGATACGCACGGCCGAGCGTGACGTTATAGGCGACGTCGCTGGTGAGGCGCTGGCGCGAGAAGGGCAAGTGCAGCAACTGCGCGACCTTGTTCGCCGTGGCGGGCATCAATTGCATCAGACCCATCGCGCCGGCGCTGCTGACGGCGCTGTTGTCGAAGGCGCTTTCCTGGCGCGTCATCGCCAGGACCAACGGTGCTTCGATATTCCCACCGGGCGGCAGATTGGCGACGGGATAGCCTTCATCCATCAACGTGACGCCGGCATAACTGGCACGCTTGGCGGTGAAGACCGCGATATCGGGACGGGCGACAGCGCGGGAGAGCCGTGCGGTGAGCGCGTAATCCGCCGCTGTCTTCGCCTCCTCGGTGATGCGCTTCAGGAAAATGCCAAGATCGTCGGTATCGCCGATTTGCGCGAGATCGCGAACCAGCCGAACCAACTCGTTGGCCTCGAACGCCTGGACCTCGATCGAGGTCGGGTTGGGCTCGTTCACCTTGAAAGTGGCGGCGGTGGCGCCGAGATGCGCGGCGGCCAACTGGCCGTAATAGGTGGTGAGGAAAGGCGCTCCCGTCTCGTACCAGGTCGCGGCGAGCGGCTTATTGCCCATCGCCTCGGCGGCGCGCGCCGACCAATACGCGCCGCGGGAAAGACTGATCGGCAAGGTGACGGCGTGGTAGAGATGAACGAAGTGGTTATAGGCGGTCGCGGGCTGCTTGAGGTCGCGCAGCGCGATCCAGCCAGCGAGGAATTCGAGCTCGGCGAAACTCGGACCGCTGCTGAGGCCGCTATTCGAGGCGAGGCGATAAGCGCGCGCGGCCTGACCGTCATCGAGCAAGCGGCGCGCGATGATCAGCCGCTCCGATGCCCAAGCTTCGGGCCGCACAAGATCAGCGGGCGGATGCTCGAGGATCGCTGCCGCGTCGTCGTCGAGATCCTTGTGGCGGCGCCAGCGCATCCGCTCGAAGAGAAAGCCCGGATCGCTTTGCAGGCGCGCCGGCACGCGCGCAATCAACCGCTCGACGCCCGGTGCCATCGCCGCGAGGCCGAGCCGCGCTTGCGCCAGTGCGGCGGTTTCCGGTCCCACATGCTTGAGCATGTGCTTGGCTTCGTCGGTCTGGCGATCCCAGAGCAGCCGATCGATCCGGCGCGCATTGTCCTCGCCGCGCAGCACGTCGTGATAGCGCTCGAGCATGAATTTTTCTTCGATCGCGCTGTAATCGCCGGCGATCCAGGCTTGGCGGATCAGGCGCTCGGCATCGGCGCGGCGCCCGGATTGCATCCAAATCTGCGCCAGCCGCAGCTGCGCGGCCGGAAGGATCGGCGGGTGCGCCTGGAACCAGGGGATGAGTTGCGCGTCGCTCGCGGTCCCGATCGTTTCCTCGGCGCGGGTTTGCAGCAGCTTCTGGCTCGGCCAGTTGGGATGCGAGGCGAGGAAGCTTGAAATGTCGCTGAACGAGGCGCCCGAGCCCTTGCGGGCATAATCCAGAAACGCGAGTGCCTGGGCCGGCAGGCGATCATGCGCCGGCGCGGCAAGCGTCTCCGCCGCGTTCCAATCACCGCGTTTCATCGCATTGAATGCCGCGGTATAAATCTGCCGGTCGCTTTCGCTTAGCGGCGCTGCCCAGGCCTGACTGCCGGCTCCCCCAACCTCTATTGCCAGGGCCAGCATTGCCAGGATAGGTAGCGCCAAGGTCCGTATGAGACCGATCACTTCCTGATTCCCGCCGAATATTCATATTACCGAGAAGCGGTAGCGGAACAATGAATTTCCCGGCGGTTGCCGCTGTTAACACTATGGCCTATCGTCGCAGAAGCGCCCGAAACGCGCGGCGGGAGAAATAAATGCTTAACGGATCGCTGGTTGCGCTCATTACGCCCTTCCGGGACGGGAAAGTGGACGAAAAGGCGTTCCAAAGCTTTGTCGACTGGCAGATCGGGCAGGGCACAGAAGGGGTCATACCCTGCGGAACTACCGGCGAGTCGCCGACTCTGAGCCATGCGGAGCACAAGCGAGTCGTCGAACTCTGCGTCGAAGTGGCGAAGGGCCGCGTGCCGGTGGTGGCTGGGACGGGCTCCAACTCGACAGCGGAGGCGATCGATTTCACGCGTCACGCCAAACAGGCAGGCGCCGATGCCGCGCTCGTGGTCACCCCCTATTACAACAAGCCCACCCAGGAAGGGCTTTACCAGCACTACAAGGCGATCACCGAGGCGGTCGACCTGCCGATCATCATCTACAACATCCCTGCACGTTGCGTCATCGATATGAGCGTCGCGACGATGACGCGACTCGCCAAGCTGCCGAACATCGTTGGGGTCAAGGACGCAACCAACGATCTTGCGCGGCCGCTACGCACCCGCGCGGCGATCGGGCCCGAATTCTCGATGCTTTCGGGCGAGGATGTGACCGCGATCGCATTCATGGGGCAGGGCGGCGATGGCTGCATCTCGGTCACGGCGAATGTCGCACCGCGCGCCTGCGCCGATATGCATCAGGCTTGGCGCCGCGGTGAGACGGCGACGGCCATGAAGATCAACGAACGGCTGCTGCCGCTGCATGACGCGCTCTTCTGCGAGACCAGCCCGGCGCCGGTGAAATACGCCTGCTCGTTGCTCGGCAAGTCGACGTCGGATGTGAGGCTCCCGTTGGTGCCGGCAAGCGCGCAAGCGCAAGAGCAGGTCCGCACGGCGATGCGCTCCGCCGGCGTGCTCAACTAGCGCTATGGGCGCGGCATGGCGCTGCGCGGAGACGAGAAGTATGTCGCGCTCAATCGTCGCGCGCGGCACGACTACCTGATCGAGGATACGCTCGAAGCCGGGATGCAATTGACCGGCACCGAGGTAAAGGTCCTGCGCCAGGGGCTTGCCAGCATCGCCGAAGCCTATGCGAGCGACGAAGGCGGCGAGATCTATCTCATCAATGCGAATTTTCCCGTCTACCCGGCCGCGCGCTTCAATCACGAACCGCGGCGCAAGCGCCGCCTGCTGCTGCATCGCCGCGAGATCAACAAGCTGTTGGGTGCGATCAAGCGCGAGGGCATGACGGTGATCCCGCTCGCGATCTATTTCAACGAGCGTGGCCGCGCCAAGCTCGAACTCGGTCTGGCCAAAGGCAAGCGCAAAGCCGATAAGCGGGAAGCCGAAAAGCAGCGCGACTGGCAGCGCAGCCGCGCGCGCATCATGCGCGCGCACAATATTTAGCGCTCGAGCGTTTTCCGCAGCTCTTTGAACACCGCTTCGAACATCGAAGTCGTCAGCTTGCCGGTATTCGTGTTGTAACGCGAGCAGTGATAGCTGTCGGCGAGAAGCTTGCCGTCGGAGAGCGCGTGAAGCCCGCCATGCTTAAATCCGAAAGCCGATTTCCGGTGGCCGAGCGCCGCCAGCACGGCGCCATGCGCGATCTGGCCGAGAGCGAGGATCGCGCGCAGCTTCGGCATTGCCGCGATCTCGGCCGTCAGGAAATGGCGACAAGTCGCGACTTCTTCGGGCAGTGGCTTGTTCTCGGGCGGGACGCAGCGTGCCGCGTTGGTGACCCGACAATCGATCAGCACCAAACCATCATCCCTGTGCTGCGCGTAGTCGCCGCGCGCGAAGCCAAAATTCTTGAGCGTCGCGTAGAGCAGATCGCCGGCAAAGTCGCCGGTGAAGGGACGGCCCGTGCGATTGGCGCCCTTGAGCCCCGGGGCGAGGCCGACGATCAGCAGTCTCGCCGAGATATCCCCGAAGGATGGTACCGGCGCATTGTGCCAATCCGGATGAGCGAGCCGCTGCGCCATGCGGAAATCGACGAGGCGCGGACAGAGCGCGCAATCATGACCCGGATCGGCCGCTCGCGATTGCGCGGCGACCGCGCTCACGCGTTGCTGTCGGAATATTGATGCTGCGGCTCGCGCTGATGACTGCCGCCGTGTGCGCGCATGATCTGCGGCGCGAGTTCCTGCAGCTCGATGAAGACATCGGCCTGGCGGCGCAGCTCATCCGCCACCATCGGCGGGCTGGAGCGGATGGTCGAGACAACGGAAACGCGCACGCCCTTGCGTTGCACCGCTTCGACGAGACGGCGGAAATCGCCGTCGCCCGAGAACAGCACGATGTGGTCGAGCGATTGCGCCATTTCCATCACGTCGATCGCGAGCTCGATATCCATATTGCCCTTGAGCTTGCGGCGACCCATTGCGTCAGTGAATTCCTTGGTTGGCTTTGTCACCATCGTGTAGCCGTTGTAATCAAGCCAATCGACCAGGGGACGCAGCGGCGAATATTCCTGATCCTCGATCAAGGCCGTGTAGTAGAACGCGCGGATGAGACGACCCTTCGATCCGAACAGCTGCAGCAGACGCTTGTAATCGATGTCAAAGGCAAGAGCGCGCGCGGCTGCGTAAAGATTCGCGCCATCGATGAACAATGCGATGCGCTCTTCCGGATAGAACAACATTCCAGAGCTCCATCAACCGATCGAACCGATAACCTGTTGATTTGCGTTCATCGCTTGCATTGCGTCAAGCGGGTGAAGCTGCAAGATGACGTGGTTTCTTCGTCATTGCGAATGACGTAAAAGATAGGTGTAAAAGACTGCGGAACTCCCGTATCTGGTGAGTGTGCGGCAATCACCTCGAGGAGGACTTATGCAAAAGCGATTGGTCGCGCGCGGGGCGCTCTTCGCGTTCGTTTTCGCCGCGTCGAGCTTCGCCATGCATCCGGCTTCGGCCCTGGATAAGGTGAAGGTCGGCATCCCGGCGACCGAAGCCTTCTCGTTCATGGCCGTCGATTTCGGCAACGATCTCGGCATCTACGCCAGAAACAATGTCGAGGTCGAGCGCGTGGTCCTGCTTGGCAGTGCCAAGGAGCATCAGGCGATGACCGCGGGTGCCATCGACATCGCGGCCGGCGCCGGTACCGATTTTGCTTTTCTAGTGAAAGGCGCGCCGGAATTGGCGGTTGCAGCGACGGCCGGCCCGCCGCTCGATATGGGCTTCGTCGTGCCTTATGATTCGCCGGCGAAGACCTCGGACGATCTCCACGGCAAGAAACTCGGCATCTCGACCGTCGGTGCCTTGACCGATTGGCTCGCCCATCGGTTGACGCAGGTCAAGGGCTGGGACCCCAAGGACCTCGTCGAGATCGCTGTCGGCTCGGACAAGGCAGCCGAAGCCTCGTACATCATGACGCATCAGATCGATGCGATGATCACCGGCGCCTCTTCCGGGCTGCAGCTCGAAGAGACGAAACGCGGACGGCTGCTGTTCCCGGCCTCCGAAATCGTCGGCGATTTTCTCGATCACGCGATCTTCGCGACCAATACGATCATGAAAGACAATCCTCAGGCGGTGCGGGCTTTCCTCAAGGGCTGGTTCGAGACAATCGCTTATGAGCGCGCCCATCGCGATGAGACGATTGCTTACGCCGTCAAGGCGATGCGGCGTTCGCCGGCGATCGAGACCAAGGAATATGATCTTGTGATGCAGGAGTTCTCGGCCGACGGCAAGTTCCAGGCAAGGGCGCTCAAAGTGATGGCGCGGTCGTTCGTCGAGCTCGGGCAACTCGACAGCGAGCCCGATCTGACAAAATATTATACGGAAGAGTTCCTGCCTAAGACGAAATAAGGAAAGCGTCATGCCGTCGAAGCTGAAGATCACGCTGACTTGCGGCGACTACGAGATCATCCGACCGTTGAAAGAAGGCCGCGTCGAGGCCGACGGCATCGACCTCACGATGCTGTGCGCGACCTCGTCGCGCGACCGGCATTGGCGCTTGGATCGCAACGCGGAATGCGACGCCGGCGAGTTCAACCTCTGCGGCTATTACATGGCGCGCGATCGCGGTCATCCCTATATCGCCCTGCCGATTTTTCTCCATCGCCGTTTCCGTCACGGCTTCATCTTTGTCAACGCAGCGAAAGGCATCAAAAAAGCCTCCGACCTCAAAGGCGGCAGATTCGGCTGCAGCGGCGGCATGCTCGCGGCGGCCTGCACGTGGCTGCGCGGCACCTTGGGCGAGCATTACGGGCTCTCGCATCGGGATGTGAAATGGCTGACCGACCGGCCGCATGATATTCCCTTCGCGCACCAGGAAGGCTTCGATATCGAGATCATCAAGGAAGGAAAAAGCGTCGAAGAGCGGCTGCTCGACGGGGAGATCGACGCGATGATGTCCGCCGGCATCCCCGAGCCGCTGCTCCGCGGCGACAAACGCATCGCGCGGCTCTTCCCGGATTATAAGCAAGCCGAGATCGAGTATTACCAGAAGACGCAGATCTTCCCGATCATGCATACGCTCATCATCAAAGAGGAGATCGTCGAAAAGAACCCGTGGGTCCCTGCGAACCTCGCCTACGCTTTCAATGAAGCGAAGAAGATCGCGCTGCAGCATCTGCGCAATCCGCGCATCCTGCCGCTCGCTTTCTTTATGAACAGCATGGAAGAGCAGAACCGGCTTTTAGGTCGCGATCCGTGGCAATATGGGCTCAACGACATCAACCGCAACAACGTCGCGACTGCCCTGCGCTACACCCATGAGCAAGGGCTGACGGCAAAGCCGCATGCGGTGGACAAGATGTTCCACCCGATCGACGATTGGGCCTGGACCGGCACCGAGGGCATCTGATTGGGGTGAGCCGCGATGATTGTCATCGCTCTCGGTGCGAATCTCCCGAGTGCCGCCGGCGGTCCGCAACAGACGCTGGAGGCAGCGCTCCAGCGGCTCGAAGCGAGCGGTGTCCGCGTTCTCGGGCGCTCGCGCTGGTATCGCACCGCGCCGGTGCCGGTCTCGGAGCAGCCCTGGTTCGTGAATGGGGTCGCACGGGTTGAGACCACCCTTGAGCCAACCGCGTTGCTGGCTGTCCTGCAGGGCCTAGAGCGGGAATTCGGCCGGCAACGGACAGTGGCCAACGCCGCGCGGACGCTCGATCTCGATGTCATCGATTACGATGGCACGGTCGAAAACACGCCCGAACTGACGCTGCCGCATCCCCGAATGCAGGATCGCGCCTTCGTTTTACTCCCGTTAGCCGAAATAGCCCCGGGTTGGCTTCATCCAACGCTCGGCAAAACCGTCGAAAGCCTGATTTCAGCCCTTCCACCGGAGCAAAAGGCGGAGTTGATAAGCCCTTAAATCGGTGAGTTGGCCGAAAACCCAGCCTTTTAGTGGGAAACCCTGTTGCGGTGCCGCAGCGGGGCCCATATATTGAGGAACTTGAAATATTCTTACCGGAGAATTGGCTAGATGGCTCGCGTCACCGTCGAAGATTGCGTCCTCAAAGTCCCGAATCGCTTCGAGCTGGTCCTGCTGGCCGCTCAACGCGCTCGTGACATCGCGTCGGGGGCGCCGCTTACGGTCGACCGCGACAATGATAAGGGCCCGGTCGTCGCGTTGCGCGAAATCGCCGATGTCACCATCCCGCTCGAGAATCTGCAGAATAACGTCATCAAAGGCATGCAAAAGCATGTCGAGATCGACGAGCCTGAGGAAGACCACGACGTTGAGATCGGCGCGCCGGCCAATTGGGCGGGCGATCTGGCGCCGATCGGCGATGAAGAGGGCGACGCTGGCGACGAAGCGGCGGTCGATGACGAGCTGCAGGAGGACATGCTCGAGGCGAGCGAGGAATCCGCTCTCGGCGATGAGGATGTCCTGCCGGACATGCCGGAAGGCGATGGCGAGCCGGACGACAAAATCGAGTAGCTGAATGGCAGGCGGCGAAACGCTCACACGCGCCGCCGCTCCAGCGCCGACCGGCGCGCCCGAAGGGCGCGCCTTGATCATGCGCCAGTTCGAGCTGGTCGAGCGCGTTAAATCCTACGATCCGAATGTCGATGAAGACGCGCTGAACCGCGCCTATGTCTTCTCCACCAAGGCGCATGGCTCCCAACTGCGCGCCTCGGGTGATCCTTATTTTTCGCATCCCGTAGCGGTCGCCGGCATCCTCTCGAGCATGAAGCTTGATGGCGCCTCGATCATCACCGGCCTGTTGCACGATACGGTCGAGGACACGCTCGCGACGCTCGAGGATATCGAGAAGCTGTTTGGGCAGGAGATCGCGCGGCTGGTTGACGGGGTGACCAAGCTCTCACGGCTCGAGCTGCAATCCGATCAGACTCGCCAAGCGGAGAATTTCCGCAAGCTCGTGCTTGCGATGTCGGAAGACATCCGCGTGCTGCTGGTAAAGCTCGCGGATCGGCTCCACAACATGCGCACCTTGCGCTTCATCAAGGACTCGGACAAGCGTCGGCGCATCGCGCGCGAAACGATGGAAATCTACGCGCCGCTCGCCGAGCGCATCGGCATGCACGAGATGAAGGACGAACTCGAAGACCTCGCTTTCGGCGAGCTCTATCCCGAGGCGCGCGAAGGCATCAAGACGCGCCTCGCTTTCCTCAAGGACAGGGGCGGCGGCCTCGTGGCGCGCGTTTTGAATGAGTTGATGCAGACGCTTAAGGAGGGTGGAGTCGCCGCCGAGCTTTCAGGACGCGAGAAATCTCCTTATTCGATTTGGCGCAAGATGCAACGCAAGAATGTCGGCTTCGAGCAACTCTCCGACATCATGGCGTTCCGCGTCGTCGTCGAGGATGTCGGCGCGTGCTATCACGCGCTTGGCGTTGTGCACAGTAAATATCCGGTCGTCCCTGGCCGCTTCAAGGATTACATCTCGACACCGAAGGCGAACAACTACCGCTCTCTCCACACCGGCGTGATCGGTCCCGAGCGGCAGCGCATCGAGCTGCAGATCCGTACGAAGGAAATGCATGAGGTCGCGGAGCTCGGCGTTGCTGCGCATTGGGTTTATAAACAATCGGCGCAACCCGGCACGGAGGGGCGCCAATATCGCTGGCTGCGCGAGCTGCTCGATATTCTGGAGCACGCGTCCGATCCCCAGGAATTCCTCGAGCACACGAAGCTCGAGATGTTTCAGGACCAGGTCTTCTGCTTCACGCCGAAAGGCGACCTTATCGAATTGCCGCGCGGCTCGACGCCCGTCGATTTTGCTTACGCCGTGCATTCCGAGATCGGCGACACCTGCGTCGGCGCCAAGGTCAACGGCAAGCTCGTGCCGCTGCGGACGACGCTGGTCAATGGCGACCAGGTCGACATCGTCACCTCGAAAGCGCAAACACCGTCGCCGACCTGGGAGCGCTTCGTCGTATCGGGCAAGGCGCGGGCGCGCATCCGTCGTTTCGTGCGGACGCAGCAGCGGCAACAATACCTCGATCTCGGCAAGGCGATCTTGCAGAAAGCCTTCCGCCAAGAAGGCCACGAGCTGATCGAGAAAGCAGTGAACGAAATCCTCAGCACCTTCAGTGTCCAAACCGTCGACGATCTCTATGTCGCGGTGGGCGAGGGGCTGCATACCGGCCGCGAGGTCGTGCACGCCCTCTATCCGCCGAAGCCCGAGCAACGTGCGGCGAAGGTCGTGCCGCTGGTCACGGCGCGCGGCAAGAAACCCGAAAACGCCGTGCCGATCCGCGGCCTCATTCCCGGCATGGCGGTGCACTATGCCGGCTGCTGCCATCCGCTGCCGGGCGATCGCATTGTCGGGATCGTGACGACCGGCAAGGGCGTGACGATCCATACGATCGATTGTGAGACGCTCGCCACTTTCGCCGAGACGCCGGAGCGCTGGCTCGATGTTGCCTGGGATGACGATGCGTCCGTCGGCGCGCATGTCGGGCGCGTCAATGTCACATTGGGCAACGAGCCGGGAAGCCTCGGTAGCCTGACCACTGTGATCGGCAAGGGCGGCGGCAATATCACCAATCTGAAGATCACCAACCGCTCTCTCGATTTCTTCGAGATCCTCGTGGATATCGAGGTGCAAAATTTGCGGCATCTCACGAACATTATTGCCGCGTTGCGCGCCACGCCGGTGATCAATTCGGTCGAACGCGCTCGAGGGTAGGCGTATGGCGGGGCATGAAGCGGATGCGCGCAAGCTGCGGCTCGGCGTCAACATCGATCACGTGGCGACGATCCGCAACGC
Organism: Allostellaceae bacterium; assembly: GCA_035606035.1. Lineage (GTDB taxonomy): Bacteria > Pseudomonadota > Alphaproteobacteria > ATCC43930 > CGMCC-115725 > CAIKMD01. The sequence continues at coordinate 3,232 of DATNGE010000084.1, read as the reverse complement.
ACGTGGGGGCAAGCATCCCGATCCAATCCGGGCCGCGCGGCTTGCCGAGCAGGCTGGTGCCGATGGCATCACCGCACATCTGCGCGAGGATCGCCGCCATATCAGCGACGAGGATATTGCACGGCTCGCGCGCGAGCTGACGGTGCCGCTCAATCTTGAAATGGCCGCAACCGAGCCGATGCTGGCGATCGCGCTGAAGCACAAGCCGCATGCGGCGTGCCTCGTGCCGGAGCGCCGTGCGGAGCTAACAACCGAAGGCGGACTGGATGTTGCTGGTGCGGCTGAGCGGCTCGCGCCTTTCGTCGCGCGCTTGTCGCAAGCCGGCATCCGCGTGTCGCTCTTCATCGATCCGGAATTAAAGCAGCTCGATGCCGCCAAAGCCGTCGCCGCGCCGGTCGTTGAGTTGCATACCGGCGCCTATTGCGACGCCGAAGGCCCGCAACGCGCGCTCGAGCTTAAGCGCATTCTCGATGCGGCGGCTCGTGCCGAAGCGCTTGGGCTCGAATGTCATGCCGGTCACGGGCTCGGTTTCGAAACCGTCGGCGCGATTGCCGCAATTCCGACAATCGTCGAGCTCAATATCGGCCACTTCCTTGTCGGCGAAGCGATCTTCGGCGGGCTCGATAGCGCGATCCGCCGGATGCGGGCTTTGATGGAGCAGGGGCGCGCCAACGCGCTCGGCGTCAAGACCGCGTGATCATCGGCATCGGCAGCGATCTCATCGACATCCGCCGCATCGAGCGGACACTCGAGCGGTATGGAGAGAAGTTCATCGCCCGCATCTTCACCGATGAGGAGCGCCGCCGCTCGGAGCGCCGCGCCAATCGCGCGGCAAGCTACGCAAAACGTTACGCCGCAAAGGAAGCCTGCTCAAAAGCACTCGGCACCGGCTTCCGCCGCGGCGTTTATTGGCGCGATCTTGGTGTCGTGAATTTGGCAAGCGGACAGCCGACGCTGGTGCTCACCGGCGGCGCTTTAGCCCAGCTCGAAAGAATGGTTCCTAAGGGCATGGTCGCGAAAATCGAATTGACGCTGACCGACGAGCCGCCGCTGGCCAGCGCCTTCGTCATCATCAGCGCCGAACCGCCTTCAATCCCTTGAAAAGGGGCGGCCCGCCCTTGACTTCGCTGACCTCGCGCGGCTAAGTCTGCCCCCACAGCATCCCGTTCAAGCAAAACAAGCCTGATCAATAACTTAGAGAGCATTCTTAATGGCGAGAAAAGTGGCGGGCGGGATTGGCGAAACGCTCAAGACCATCATCTATGCAATTGTTATTGCGCTTTTTATTCGCACCTTCTTCTACGAGCCCTTCAGCATCCCTTCGGCCTCGATGGTTCCGACCCTCCTCGTCGGCGACTATCTCTTCGTCTCCAAATTTTCCTATGGCTATAGCCGCTACTCGCTGCCCTTGGGCCTGCCGCTCTTCTCGGGCCGCATCTTCTTCAATGAGCCGCATCGCGGCGATGTCGTCGTCTTCAAACTGCCCTGCCAGTATCCACAGCTCGACCGGGCGAGCGCTGCGGTCTATGCCGCGCGATGCGACGACTCCACCGATTTCATCAAGCGGCTGATCGGCCTGCCCGGCGACAAGATCCAGATGAAGGGAGGCATTCTCAACATTAACGGCCAGCCGGTGAAGCGCGAGCGCGTGGAGCCCTATTTCTATACCGAGAACGGCCGCACCGCGACGTTCACGCAATATATCGAGACGCTGCCCGAGGGCTATCGCCACAGCATCATTGAGCTCGGTGACGAGCTGCCGCTCGACAACACGGACGAGTTCACCGTCCCACCCAATAGCTTTTTCATGATGGGCGACAATCGGGACGACAGCGCCGATAGCCGCGACCCGACCAGCGGCGTCGGCTTCGTGCCGGCGGAGAATCTCGTCGGCAAGGCACAGTTCATCTTTTTCTCGACCGACGGCTACGCGCGCTGGTGGGAGTTCTGGAAATGGCCCTTCACCATTCGCTATAGCCGCCTGCTCTCAGGCATTCATTGATGGACGAAGCGGCTCCGGGCCTCGGCGCGCTGCAAGAAACGCTCGGCCACCGCTTCGGCAATCCGGATCTGCTGATCGAGGCGCTCACGCATCCGAGCGCTTCGCGCCGCCGCGGCATCTCGCGGCGCGGCTATGAGCGGCTGGAGTTTCTCGGCGATCGCGTCCTCGGTCTTATCATCGCCGAACTCGTGTGGCGGCGCTTTCCCGAGGATGCCGAGGGCGAGCTGACCCGACGGCATGCGCACCTCGTCCGCCGCGAAGCGCTATCCGAGGTTGCGCAGGCGCTCGACCTGGGTGCGCGGCTGATCATCTCGAAAGGCGAGGAATCCGCTGGCGTCCGCAAGAACAAGAGCGTGCTCGCCGATGCCTGCGAAGCGGTGATCGCGGCCCTCTATCTCGATGGCGGGCTCCAGGCCGTGCGACCGTTCATCGAACAGCGCTGGGAAAAGCGGCTCAGCGAGATCGCCTCGCTGCGCCGCGATCCCAAGACAGCGCTGCAAGAATATGTGCAAGGCCGCGGCTTTCCGCTGCCGGCTTACAAGGTCGGCGCAATCGAGGGACCGGATCACCGCCGCCGCTTCACGGTCACGGTGAATGTCGAAGGCCTGGAGGAGGCGACAGCCACCGCGAGCGGCTCGTCGAAACGCGGCGCCGAGATCGCTGCGGCGGCCGCGGCGCTTTCCGCGTTGGGTCTCGCCTCGTGACGCAGCGTTGCGGCTACGTCGCCCTCGTGGGCGCGCCCAATGCCGGCAAATCGACGCTGCTCAATCTCCTCGTCGGCACCAAGCTTTCGATCGTTACGCCGAAGGTGCAGACGACGCGTAGCCGCGTTCTGGGCATTGCGCTCAAAGGCGAGTCGCAGCTCATCTTCATCGACACGCCCGGCATCTTTGCGCCGAAGCGCCGCCTCGATCGCGCCATGGTCGCGGCCGCGTGGGCAGGCGCCGAGGATGCCGATATCGTCGTCGTGCTGGTCGATGCGGCGCGCGCGATCGATGACGACACGCGCAGCATCCTCGAGCGGCTCAAAGGCACGCAGCGTCGCCGCGTACTGGCTTTCAACAAGATCGATCTCGTGAAACGCGAGCGGCTCTTGCCGCTCGCCGGCGAGCTCACGCAGCTGTGCGATTTCGAGCGCGTGTTCATGATCTCCTCGACCGCGGGCGACGGCACCGCGGATCTCGCGGATTTCCTCGCCGGGGCGGTGCCCGAAGCGCCCTGGCTTTATCC
>DATNGE010000083.1:0-9431 GCA_035606035.1 Allostellaceae bacterium | reverse complement strand
CATGTCGCGGAAAATCTGCACCTGCGAATGCGCGTTCTGCCCGACCGTCGCATCGAGCACCAGCAGCACCGCATGCGGCGCGCCGGGATCGGCCTTCTTCAACACGCGGATGATCTTATCGAGCTCGCCCATCAGTGCGGTCTTGTTCTGCAGCCGGCCGGCGGTGTCGACGATGACGATATCGGCGCCGCTGTTCCGCCCTGCCATCACCGCATCGAAAGCAAGGCCGGCGGCATCGGCACCGGTCGGGCGCGCGATCACTTCGGCCTCGGCGCGCTCGCCCCAGACCTTGAGCTGCTCGACCGCCGCGGCGCGGAAAGTGTCGCCGGCGGCGAGCACGACTTTCTTGCCGGCATCGCGATAGAGCTTGGCGAGCTTGCCGATCGTCGTCGTCTTGCCGCTGCCATTGACCCCGATGACCAGCAGCACGAAAGGCTTCTGCGCCGGATCGATGGCGAGCGGCTGCTCGGTCGGCTGCAGCGCCGTGACGATGCTCTCCGCCAGGGTCGCACGGATTTCCTCCGTGCTGACCTCCTGGTTGAAGCGCGTTGCTTTCAGCTTCTCGGTGATTTGCTGCGCCAGGCCGAGGCCGAGATCGGCGCGGATGAGCAATTCCTCGAGCTCGTCGAGCGCGGCTTGGTCGAGCCTGCGCTTGCTGACGATACTCGTGATGCCTTCGGTGAGGCGCTGTGCCGAACGCGTCAGCCCGGCTTTCAGCCGACCGAAAAACCCTGGCTTGTCGCCATTCATTGGGTGCTGCCCACCAAACTTTCGCGCGTGGCTTCAGCGATGCGCACCGGCACGATGCTGCCGATCTCTGCCGGGCCTGCGAAACGCACCGGCGCGTAATGCTCGCTATGGCCGAAGCCGTCCTTCTCGACCAACACCTGGGCCACGGTTCCGATGCGTCCCGCCAGCGCGCGCGCTGTCGCGGCGGCGCCGGCTTCGCGCAGCTGAGCCGCGCGTTCTCTGACGATGTTCCCCGGCAGCTGCGGCATGCGCGCCGCCGGCGTGCCCGGCCGCGCGCTGAACGGGAAGACGTGGAGATAATCGAGCGCCGCTTCCTCGATGAAAGCGTAGCTGCGCGCGAACATCGCCTCGTCCTCGGTCGGGAAGCCCGCGATCATATCGGCGCCCAGCGCGATATCGGGGCGCCGCTCGCGCGCCCGCCGGCAGGCGGCGAGCGCATCGGCGCGCAAATGGCGGCGCTTCATGCGCTTGAGGATCAGATCATCGCCGGCCTGAACGGAGAGATGGAGATGCGGCATCAGCCGCTTCTCCTCGCCGATCAGCCGCCACAGCGTCTCATCGATCTCGATGGGATCGAGCGAGGAAAGCCGCAACCGCGCGAGCCCCGGCATCAGCGCGAGCAAGCGGCGGCAGAGCTGGCCGAGCGAGGGCTGTCCCGGCAGATCGCCGCCGAAGCTCGTGATGTCGACACCGGTCAACACCAGCTCGCGATAGCCGGCTTGGGTCAAATGCTCGGCCTGACGCACGACCTCGCCGACCGGCACCGAGCGGCTGTTGCCGCGGCCGTAAGGGATGATGCAGAAGGTGCAGCGATGGTCGCAGCCTTGCTGCACTTCGATGAAGGCGCGGGCGCGGCCCTCGAAACCGTCGATGAGATGCGCCGCCGTCTCTGTCAGCGCCATGATGTCGCCGACTTTGATTCGCGCGCCGTCGGCGCGCGTGCCGGCGTCATAGCTTTCCGGCTTCAGCTTCTCGTCATTGCCGAGAACGAGATCGACCTCCGGCATCGCGGCATAGCGCGCCGGATCGATCTGCGCCGCGCAACCGGTGACGATGAGGCGCGCTTCGGGATGATCGCGGCGCGCGCGGCGGATCGCCTGCCGCGCTTGGCGTTCGGCTTCCTTGGTGACGGCGCAGGTGTTGACGATCACCGCATCGCCGAGCCCGGCCGCCGCGGCATGGCCGCGAATCACTTCGGATTCGAACGCGTTGAGACGGCAGCCGAAGGTCAGGACTTCCGTCGCCATGGCTTAGGCCAAGAGGCTCGGATCGATCGTGCCGCGGAAACTCGTCGCGACGGCACCGGTCATCACGACGTGATTGTCCGTGCGCCATTCGATCTCGAGCGCGCCGCCATCGGCGACGATCTCGGCGCGGCGCTCGCTGACGCCACGGCGCGCGGCCGCAACCAAGGTCGCGCAGGCGCCGCTGCCGCAGGCGAGGGTAAGCCCGTCGCCGCGTTCCCAAACGCGCACGCGGATGCGCTTCGGCGAGACAATCTGCGCGACGCCGATATTGGCGCGCGCCGGGAAGAGCGGGTCGTGCTCGAGCTTGGGGCCGAGCGTCGCGATATCGATGGCGCCGAGATCGGGCACGAAGAAGGTCGCATGCGGGTTGCCCATGCTGGTGCAGACCGGGTCGGTCAGCGGCCCAAGGCTCAGCGGCACATGCAGCGTGTCGCATTCCTTCGCCAGCGGAATCTCGCGCCAGCCGAGTCGCGGCTCGCCCATATCGACAGCGATGCGATGATCGCCGGCGCGCTCGGCCGAAACCGGCCCGCCGAGCGTCTCCAGCACGACGCGGTCGGTCTTGTTCTGCGCCATCAGCAGCGCCGCAACACAGCGCGCGCCATTGCCGCAAGCTTCGGCCTCGCTGCCATCGGCATTGCGGATGCGCAGGAAAGCGGCGCCTGCCGCGGTTTTCGCCGGCTCGATGATGAGGATCTGGTCGCAGCCGATGCCGCGATGGCGGTCGGCGATGGCGCGGGCCGCGGCGGTGTCGAGCGTCAGCGCATGCTCCCGCGCATCGAGAATGACGAAGTCGTTCCCGAGCCCGTGCATCTTGACGAAATCGAGCGCGCGCATCGCGCGGTTATAGAACGCGCCGCTCGCACAAAAAAGCACGGGGCCTTCAGCCCCGTGCTTCTTCGCTTTTGGTACTTGCGTTAGTGCTGGACGGTCGCGCCGGTCGAAGCGTTCGCACCGGCCGCGCCGTTCGTGCCCACCGAAGCCTTGGCACCGGCATTGCTGTTGACCGAAGGGGTCGCCGGGGTGGCGGGGATCGCCGGGTGGGACGCAGTTTGCTCATGCGTCTTCGCCTTGCTGTCCTTCTTCACGGCTTTCGTGTTCTTCTCGGCCTTGTCCATCGAGGCCTTATTCTTGTCGACGCTCTTATCGAGCGAGCTCGTCGTGCTCTTGGTGTCGACCGAGCTCTTGGCCTTATTGTCGACCGAGCTGGTGCTCGGGGTCGCAACCTTGGCCTTGCTGTCGGTCGAGACCGACGGGTTGGGCGCCTGGGCGGCGGGAGCCATATCGGCGGCGAGAGCCGGCAGGCCGGAGACAGCCAGGATGCCGGTCAGCGCCAGCGCCTGAAGTGTGAGCTTGTTCATGGGTGAGGGGTCCTTGTTGGGTTTGTTTCGTTGTCCCGGCCGAGACAACAAGACAACGCGGCGGGTTTCGCGCCCCATCCCGGGTTACACGCATTTCATCCGGCTGCCACGCTTTGCACGATCGCTAAGGATGATTTTGTTGTCGGTGGATGAAAGACGCGCTTCGACCGTTGTGCGCCGTCCGCATTATCTTTTTGCTCACCCTATTCTCACCCCCTCACCTTCCCGTCGCTTCGCGCAGGGTCCCTCCCTCTCCCCGTTGGGGCGAGGGGTTTTCATATCGCGGCGGGCCAGGCCCCTCTCCCCTCGGGGAGAGGGAGGGACCCGGCCGGAGCACCGCGAAGGGCGGGGAGGGTGAGGGGGCCGTCCCCCGTGCTCTCACGATCAATGCTCGAACCCCAGTATTTGACATAAACGCCTTCACCGCCTAGCTTCCGGCCGCTTCCCAGGAAGCATTTCGCGCTTTTGCCCCGGTTTTAGGGGTCGGTCGGTCCGCGAGTGTCGCGCACCGGCTATTTTGGTTTTGCACGCGTTTAGCCTGGCATGGGGCCATGTTCGAAAGTCTGAGCAATCGCTTCAATGACGTGTTCGACCGGCTGCGCCGTCGCGGCGCGCTGAGCGAGGCCGATGTCGATTCGGCGATGCGCGAGATCCGCGTCGCGCTCTTGGAAGCCGATGTCGCCCTGCCGGTGGTCAAAACCTTCGTCGACGGCGTCCGCGCCAAGGCGGTCGGCCAGGACGTGCTGCGCTCTGTTTCGCCGGCGCAGATGGTGGTGAAGATCGTTCACGATCATCTCGTCGAAAGCCTCGGCTCCGATCAATCGGGCGCGCTCAACCTCAACGCCGTGCCGCCGGTCGTCATGATGATGGTCGGCTTGCAGGGCTCGGGCAAAACCACCACTTCGGCGAAGCTCGCGCGGCTCCTGAAAGACCGCGAGCGGCGCAAGATCCTTCTGGCCTCGCTCGACGTGAACCGGCCGGCGGCGCAAGAACAGCTGGCGGTGCTGGCGCAGCAGGTCGGTGTGCCCTCGCTGCCGATCGTCGCGCTGGAGCGGCCGGTCGCCATCGCCAAGCGCGCGCTCGATACCGGCCGGCGCGAAGGCTACGACGTTGTCATCCTCGATACCGCCGGCCGGCTCCATATCGACGAAGCGCTGATGCAGGAAGTCGCTGCGGTGCGCGATGCGACGCAGCCGACCGAGACGCTGCTCGTCGCCGATGCGCTCACCGGCCAGGACGCGGTCAATGTCGGCAAGACCTTCGCGGAGCGCGTCGGCATCACCGGCATCATCCTGACGCGGATCGATGGCGATGCGCGCGGCGGCGCGGCGCTCTCGATGCGCGCCGTCACCGGCCAACCGATCAAATTCGTCGGCACTGGCGAAAAACTGGATGCGATCGAGGCGTTCCATGCCGATCGCATCGCCGGCCGCATCCTCGGCATGGGCGACGTCGTCGGCCTCGTTGAAAAAGCCGCCGAGACGATCGATCGCGAGGAAGCGGAAAAGCTTGCGAAGAAGCTGCAGAAAGGCGGCTTCGATCTCGATGATCTCGCCAGCCAGCTGAAGCAGCTCCGGAAGATGGGCGGCATGGGCGGCGTCATGGGCATGCTGCCTGGCATCGGCAAGATCAAGAGGCAGCTCGAAGAAGCGAATATCGACGAGAAGATCATCAAGCGCCAGGAAGCGATCCTCTCCTCGATGACCGCGAAAGAGCGGCGCAATCCGAAGCTGATCGACGGCTCGCGCCGGCGCCGCATCGCGGCCGGCTCGGGCACGACGGTTCCCGAGATCAATCGGCTCCTGAAGCAATATCAGGACATGGCCGACATGATGAAGCGCATGAACAAGCTCGGAAAGAAAGGCCTGGCGCGGCATGGCATGCAGGCGCTGTTGCCACGCGGCGGCGTGCCGGGCGGCGGGCTCGGTCGATGAGCGTGATCGATCATCTCTCGCTCGGCGTGCGCGATCTCGCGCGGAGCCGCGCTTTCTACGACGCGATCCTCGCGCCGCTCGGCTATCGCCGCGGCTACGATCATGACGAGGTCTCGGGCTACGGCTTGCCCGATGAACATCCGTTGCGCGAGCAGGGCCTGCCGTTCTGGATTGGCGCCGAGCCCGCAGGCGCCGCGCTCAATGGCCATGTCTGCTTTGGCGCGCCCGACCGCGCCGCGGTCGATGCGTTCCACAAAGCGGCGCTCGCCGCGGGCGCGCGCGACAATGGTGCGCCGGGTCTCCGGCCGCAGTACCACGCTTCCTACTACGCCGCCTTCGTCATCGATCCCAACGGGCATCGTCTCGAAGCGGTTTGTCATCAACCGGACTGATCACGCGAATATCGAGATAAGGAGAATTCATGGGTCTTAAGATTCGCATGTCTCGTGGCGGCGCCAAGAAGCGCCCGTTCTACAGCATCGTCGTGGCGGATTCGCGCAGCCCGCGCGACGGCCGCTTCATCGAGAAGCTCGGCACCTACAATCCGATGCTCGACAAGAGCCATCCCGACCGGGTGACCTTGAAGACCGAGCGCATCGAGCATTGGCTGAAAGCAGGCGCGCTGCCGAGCGATCGCGTCGCGCGTTTTCTCGGCGATGCCGGCATGCGGCCGAAACCCAGCTACAACGAGACGCCGAAGAAATCCGCCCCGAAAGCCAAAGCGCAAGAGCGCGCTAAGGCCTCGGAAGCAGCGGCGGGTGCCGCTGCCGGCGAAGCTGCTGCCGCGCCCAGCGCCTGATCAGAAGATCGCTGAGAGGTCATGCTTGCTGCACCCCCCACCCGCGACCGCTCACGCGGTCGCTCCCGTCCCCCTAAGGGGGGAGGGCAAGCACCCCGATCGGAAGATGGGGGTGAGGGTGAAGATGTGCGCATCTGTCTCGGCATCGTCACCGGCGCGCATGGCATCAAAGGCTGGGTCAGGGTGAAAAGCTTCACCGCCGATCCCGAAGCCATCGCCGCGTACGGGCCGCTCTCCGATGAAAGCGGCGCGCGCCGCTTCGAGATCGAGCTCGTCGGCGCGCAGAAGGGCGTGCTGCTGGCGCGCATCAACGGCGTCGCGGATCGCAACGCGGCGGAGCGCTTGAAAGGCTTGCGGCTCTATGTGCGCCGCGCCGATCTGCCGCCGCCCGAGGCGGGCGAGTTCTACGAGGCCGATCTCATCGGCCTCGACGCGATGCGCGAAGACGGCACGCTGTTCGGCACGATCCGCGCGGTGAATGATTTCGGCGCCGGCGCCAGCCTCGAGATCGAGGATCCATCGGGCAAGATGGTGCTGGTGCCCTTCACCAACGCCGCGGTGCCGGTGGTCGATCTCGCGAATAGGCGCGTTGTCGTCGTGCCGCCCGAAGGGCTGCTCGACGCGCCCTCTCGCACCGACGATGCCCGCGATGAAGAAGGCGAGGGCTGAGACCATGCCCTGGACCGCGACCGTGCTGACGATTTTCCCCGAGATGTTTCCGGGCCCGCTGGCGCATTCGCTCGCCGGCAAGGCGCTTGCGGAGAAGATCTGGCAGATCGAGACGGTCGATATCCGGAATTTCGCGCAAGACCGCCATCGCACGGTCGACGACGCGCCGTTCGGCGGCGGGCCGGGCATGGTGATGCGGCCCGATGTGATCGATCGCGCGCTCAACGAGACGCCGGCGGTGGGTCCGACGATCTGCCTTTCGCCGCGCGGGCCGCGGCTCGATCAGGCGCGCGTCGCCGCGCTCGCGGAAGGACCAGGCGTGCGGCTGCTCTGCGGCCGTTTCGAAGGCATCGATCAGCGCGTGATCGATGCGCAGGGCATCGAAGAGCTCAGCCTCGGGGATTTCGTGCTCTCCGGCGGCGAGCCGGCGGCAATCGCGCTGCTCGACGCCGTCATTCGCCTGTTGCCCGGCGTCGTCGGCGACGCGGAAACCCTGGCAGAAGAGAGCTTCCAGTACGGGCTGCTCGAATATCCCCATTACACGCGGCCGCAGGAATGGCAGGGCCGCGCCGTTCCCGAGGTGCTGCTCTCGGGCCATCACGAAAACATCCGCCGCTGGCGGATGGCGGAAGCGGAACGGGTGACGCGTGAGCGCCGGCCCGATCTTTGGCAACGTTATCTGGCCCGAGAGGGCCGTCATTAAAAGCGCTGAGGTTGGAGAGAAAGATGAACCTGCTGCAATCGCTCGAACAGGAAGAGATCAAGAAGCTGGCCGCCTTGCGGCCGACGCCGGAGTTCCGGCCGGGCGACACGCTGCGCGTCAGCGTGAAAGTCGTCGAAGGCGAGCGCGAGCGCATTCAGGCCTTCGAGGGTGTTTGCATCGCGCGCAAGAATTCGGGCGTGAACTCGAATTTCACGCTGCGCAAGATTTCCTACGGCGAGGGCGTCGAGCGCATCTTCCCGCTCTATTCGCCGCGCATTACCGCGATCGAGGTCGTGCGGCGCGGCGCCGTGCGGCGTGCGAAGCTCTATTACCTGCGCTCGCGGCGCGGCAAGGCGGCGCGTATCGCCGAGCGCGGCCGCGACACTTCGGAAACCGCCGTGCCGGAAACCGGCACGCAAGAACAGGCATCATGATCCATGGCTGGTCCGCGTACTCTCTTCGATAAGGTCTGGGAAAGCCATCTGGTCGATCAGCAGCCAGATGGGACCTGTCTCCTCTATATCGATCGGCATCTCGTGCATGAGGTGACGAGCCCGCAGGCCTTCGCGGGTCTGCGTGAATCGGGCCGCCAGGTGCGCAACCCGAAAGCGACGCTCGCCACCGCCGATCACAACGTGCCGACGACCGACCGTTCGCGCGGCATCGAGGAGCCGGAATCGCGCTTCCAGGTCGAGACCTTGGAGCGCAACGTCAAGGAGTTCGGCATCCCCTATTTCGGGATGAGCGATGTGCGCCAGGGCATCGTCCATATCATCGGGCCGGAGCAGGGCATGACCCAGCCCGGCATGACGATTGTCTGCGGCGACAGCCACACCGCGACGCATGGGGCTTTCGGCGCGCTCGCTTTTGGCATCGGCACGTCCGAGGTCGAGCATGTGCTCGCGACGCAAACCCTGATCCAGCGCCGCGCCAAGAACATGCTGATGCAGGTCGATGGCGATCTGCCTTTCGGCATCACCGCGAAGGATCTCATCCTCGGCATCATCGGCCATATCGGCACCGCCGGCGGCACCGGCCATGTCATCGAATATGCAGGCTCGGCGATCCGCAAGCTGTCGATGGAAGGCCGTATGACGGTGTGCAACATGTCGATCGAGGGCGGCGCGCGCGCCGGCCTCGTCGCGCCGGACGAGATCACCTACGAATATCTGAAAGGCCGGCCGATGGCGCCGAAAGGCGCGGCGTGGGAGCAGGCGCTCGCTTTCTGGAAGACGCTGCCTTCCGATCCGGGCGCGCGCTACGACACCGAGGTGAAGCTCGATGCAGCGAAGATCATCCCGCAAGTCACCTGGGGCACCAGCCCCGAAGATGTGCTGCCGATCACCGGTGCGGTGCCGAATCCGGCCGATGTGAAAGATGAGCTGAAACGCCAGGCGATGGAGCGCTCGCTCGAATACATGGGCCTCAAAGCAGGCACGCCGCTGAAAGAGCTGACGATCCAGCGCGCCTTCATCGGCTCATGCACCAATGGCCGCATCGAGGATCTGCGCGCAGCGGCGGCGGTGGCGAAAGGCCGCAAAGTCGCGGCCGGCGTCAATGCGCTCGTCGTGCCGGGCTCGGGTCTCGTCAAAGAGCAGGCCGAAGAGGAAGGTCTCGACAAGATTTTTATCGAGGCCGGCTTCGAATGGCGCGAGCCGGGCTGCTCGATGTGTCTCGCGATGAATGCCGATAAGCTCGAGCCGGGTCAGCGCTGCGCCTCGACCTCGAATCGCAATTTCGAGGGCCGGCAAGGCCGCGGCGGCCGCACGCATCTGATGAGCCCGGCGATGGCCGCGGCTGCGGCCGTCACCGGCAAGCTGGCAGACGTTCGCGATTTGGGTTGAGCGCGAAAGCGCTCAACCGCCGAATTTGATCATGTCGCTGCGCGTCAGCGTCACGTGCCGCGTCGTGACCGGCGGCCCGCCGCCGCCCATATGCCAGGCGGTATAGGCTTCGCGGAACGCGCTT
>DATNGE010000082.1:0-28978 GCA_035606035.1 Allostellaceae bacterium | reverse complement strand
CGATCTGGCCGATGGTCAGCGCCGTCGGCACCAGCGCCAGGTCGACATCGCCCGAGATCACGGCGCGCGAACCGGCGGCACCGCTATCGAATTGCCGCAACTCGACATTGGCATTGTATTTCTTGAAGAAGCCCTGCTTGTCGGCGACATAGGCGAAGACCGTGAGATAAATCGGCGGCACGCCCGGCAAGGCGAGGACGACTTTCGGGGCGTCGGCCGCCCGCGCCAGCGGCGCGCCCGGTATCGCAGCGGCAGCGGTGAGCAGCGCGGCAGCAATGAGCGTCTTAGCAAACATCACGTGGCCTCCCTTTCGGCTTTGCTTAACGGCTTGTCGTTCACGGTTCGAGCTGCAATTCGGCGTGGCGCGCCTCGTTCATGAGATTGCCCCAGACCATCTCGCGCAGCTCGGAAAAACGCGGCAGGCTCAAGGTCGCCCGCGTCCGCGGCCGCGGCAGATCGATCGCAATATCCTGGTCGACCTTTGCGGGCCGCCCTTTCAGGACCACGACACGATCGCCCATCAGCACCGCTTCCTCGATCGAATGCGTGACGAAGAGCATCGTCGTCGGCCGCTCCTGCCAGATGCGCAACAGCTCGAATTGCAGAATTTCGCGCGTCTGCGCATCGACCGCCGCGAAGGGTTCGTCCATCAGCAAGACGCTGGGCTCGATGGCGAGCGCGCGCGCGAGGCCGCAGCGCTGCTGCATGCCGCCGGAGATCTGATAGGGATAGGCATTCTCGAACGACGCAAGGCCGACCAGCGTGATGAAGCCAGGAACGCGGCGCTCGATTTCGGCGCGGCTGAGACCTGCCATGCGCAAGCCATAGGCGACGTTGTCATAGACCGTCTTCCAGGGAAAAAGACCGAAATGCTGAAACACCATCGCGACGCCGGGCGGCGGCTCGGTCACGCGCTTGCCGTCGATCATGACCTCGCCTTCGCAGGAGATGAGGCCATCGATACAGCGCAGCAACGTTGTCTTGCCGCAGCCCGAGGGACCGACCAGCGCGACGATCTCGCGCGAGCGCAACTCGAGATCGACATCGGCAAAAACGGTCAGCTCACCGTAACGCTTGGCCAGACCTCGAACGCGGATGGAGCCTCGATCCGCTGACGACATTTCCCTGCGCTTCTCCAACGATTATTGTGACAGATATATTGCGATAACCCTCGGTGGCACAACCGCATTCCGGGCGGGACGGCCCGGCAGCCACGCCACCCAAACCTCTCCCCGATGCGGTGCCGACAGGACTACTTGGCGGGTGACGGCTCGCGCGAGCGACGCACCCAGTAATCGGGCGCGGCTTTGCTCTTGGCCAAAGCCTCGGCGGTCTCGAAGCCCGGCGCCATCGAAGCCGACGTGCCAGCGAGGATCTGGTGATGCTCGATGTTGAGGGTCCGCAGCCAGCGCTGCTGCCCCATGGTGATGGCGACGAAATAGCCGAGCTCGACGATTTGCGGCTCGCTGAAATGGCGCTTCAGCCGCGCCCAGAGCGCGTCGTCGGCTTCGAGGTCCCAGGTGATTGCCTCGGTATAGGTGAGCGCCGCTTTCTGGCGCTCGTCGTAACGCGTCGATTTCTCGAAATCGAGCAGGTCCTTGTAATCGGCTTCGATCAGACCCTGCTTGGCCGATTTGACCGAGCGCTGATTGCCGCAATATTCGCACTTCACCGAGCGCGAGACGTAGACGCGGCACAGCTCTTTGATCGCGTGATCCATCACGCCATTGCGGAACACGGCGTCCCACGTATCGGCGAAGGACCAGAAGGTCGCCGGCACATGCGCCCGGATGGCCTGGCTTTCGGGCCGCGGCGTGCCCTCGCGGCGGCACCGATCCAATTCCGCCAGCATCTCTTGATCGGTGATTGTCGCCGGATCGACGTAACTGATCCGTTGCTCGGCCATAGTGCCTCTCTCCCGTGCTACCAAACGCGGTTTCGATGAACGCGCCGGCATTTTGCGGCGCTTGTTGCCGCGAGGCAACTACGCGGCACCGATCTCACGGGCAAATGAAAACGCCCGGACCAGAGGTCCGGGCGTCAGCATCGACTGGCTTATGTCGCCGGTTCAGCGATCGAGGAAGCCGGACAGGCGGCGGTCAGGACCGCGCTGGCTCAGCTTCTTCAGCGCCTTCGCCTCGATCTGGCGGATGCGCTCGCGCGTCACCTGATACTTCTTGCCCACCTCTTCGAGCGTGTGCTCGGCCGCCTGGCCCACGCCGAAGCGCAAGCGCAGCACGTCGGCCTCGCGCGGCGTCAAGCGGGCAAGCGCCTCTTCGGTCGCTTCGCGCAGCTCGGCTGCCGCCGCTGCTTCGAGCGGCACCACGGCCTGCTGATCCTCAAGGAAGTCGCCGATCGTGGCATCGCCATCCTCGCCGACCGGCTGATCCATGCTGACTGGATCGCGCACAAGTTCGAGTACCGTCCTCAGCTTCGCCACTGGCGTGCCGAGGCGCTCCGCGAGCTCCGGCTCGGTTGGCTCGCGACGCAACTCGCCAGCGAGACGGCGCTGGGCGCGCAGCACGCGGCGGACCTCGTCGGCGAGATGGGCCGGAATGCGGATGAGATGGCCCTGATCGACAAGCGCGCGCGAACACGCCTGGCGAATCCACCAAGTCGCATAGGTCGAGAACTTATAGCCGCGGCGCCAATCGAATTTCTCGACCGCGCGCATCAGGCCAATATTGCCTTCCTGCACAAGATCCATCAGCGGTAGGCCGCGATTGACATGGCGGCGCGCGATCCAGGTGACCAGCCGCAGATTGGCGGCGATCATCTGCTCCTTCGCACGCTCGGCATCGCGGGCGCCGCGCTGCAGATCGTTGGCGCCGGCCCGGAACTGATCCAGCCTTTGTCCCGAGTGCTTGGCGATCGTCTCGATGTCCTCAATCAGGACCTTCGCCTGCTCGCCATGCCGGGTAACGAAAGCCCGCCATGCCGTGACCCGGCGGCGACGCGCCGATTCGAGCCACGCCCGCGCGCCCTTCGCCTCGCGATAGGTGTTGATGAAGTCCGCCCGGGCGATGCCCGATTGGTCGGCGAGCCGCGCCAGCGTGCCCTCAAGCTCGAGCAGCTTGCGGCTCATCTCTTTGACTTTGTGAGCGAGCTTGTCGATCTCGGCCGGCTGCAGCACGATATTGCTCAGCGACTTCGACAGCGCCTGCGGCCGGCCCTTGCCGGCATTGATCGCACGGGTGAAAGCCGCCTTCACGTCGGGCATCAGCTCGGCTTCGATCTGCGCGATCACCGAGGACGAGCCGCTCTCATCGATCGGCGTCTCGACATCGCCGCGCAGGCGGCGCCGCGTCGCGGCCAGATCGACCACGTCGCGCAACAGGACGGTATTCTTGCCCAGGCCCTCGCGCCATTCCTTGATCGAGCGCCGCAGCAGCTCGCTGCGGCACAGGGCCGCCAGCATCGCCTCACGCCCGGCCTCGATCCGCTGGGCAAGCTCGACTTCCTGCTCGCGCGTCAGCAGTTCCGCGACGGAAATTTCGCGCAAATAATGCTGCATCGCGTCGCCGGACGCCGCATCGGTCGCGACATTCCCGGCCCGCGGCAGCTCCTCGACGGCGACGTTGGCTTCGTCCGGATTGCCCTCCGTGGTCTCAGCCGTTTGAGTCGGCTGTTCCACGGCTTCGGCGCCGGCGAAATTGGCCCGCATGGTCATTTAACTCACAAATTAGCGACGTGATGGACCGGCCCGACTGGCCGGCCGCGCGCATCTTGGCACAATATTGGGGCCAATCGCACGCGTTTTAAGTGGTCATGCGACAGACAAATTAAAACGCTTTTGTTTCAATTATTTAGACCCGAATTAAGGCTCTGCCGCGCGGATAGGAAACGCTGGGTTGCGGAAAGTGCAAGGCGAGCCCGCTCGGCCGGTGACAACCCCCGATTGGCGGCCACCGGGGTCTCGACATCAACGACGATATCCTCGGGCAGCGCGTCCATCAGGGTACCCAGCGGCAAGGCCCCATCGCCGGGATAAAGCCGCGCCCCGAGGGATTCCTGGCGCAGCGTCAAGCCGGGCGGAAGCTCGGCTGGGGCATCGCAGAGCTGAAGGTAGGCGATATGCTCGCGCGGCAGTGCTGCGACCTCGGCCGGTGTCCCGCCCGACCGGGCAAGGTGCAGGGCATCGATCAGCAGCCCAAGGTTGCCCGCCTGCGTGGCGGCGACCATGCGATGGGCCTTGGGGAGGGAATTGACTGCCGTGTAGGGCATCAATTCGAGCGCCAGATGCAGGCGATGCGCTCCGGCGGCGTCAGCCAGCTGCGCCAGGTTGGCGGTCATCCGCCCCTCGTCGGGATCGTTCCCCACCGCCAGGAAATGGCCTGCCCCCAGCCGGGCGGCGACCTCCAAGGCGGGGAGGACGGCGTCCAGGCTGAATTCAGGGACCAGCCAGATCCCAGTCGCGCTAAAGAGCGTCACCCCGGTATCGGCGAGTGCTGCCGCGATCGCGGCGATCATCGGCCGGTTACCGATGACAGGCACGACCGGCGCTGCTCCCGGCGCGCCCAGCACCCGAAGATCGGTCGAGGCGAAGCCAGCCTCATGCGCCGCCTCGATCAGCGCCGGCGGGTCGAGCTCGTTTATCGTCACCGGTGCGAGGGAAAGCCGATTCATGCGATCATCCTATCAATCACGACGAACCGCATTTCTTGCGGCAGGGGAGGACGAGTCAATCATGAAACGCAGCAGCGAGCGCTTCCTCACCACCCATACCGGCAGCCTGCCGCGTCCCGCCGATCTCGTCCGCATGATGTTCGCCAAAGAAGAGGGCGTGCCGGTCGCGCGGGACGCGCTGCAATCGCGGATCGCGGCGGCGGTGGAAGAGATCGTCGGCAAGCAGGTCGCTGCCGGCGTCGACGTCGTCAATGACGGCGAGATGAGCAAGCCCTCCTATGCGACCTACATCAAGGATCGCCTCGCCGGGTTCGGCGGCACCAGCAATAGCTTTGTCTATCAAGATCTGGTCGATTTCCCCGAGCTGGCGCGGCGCGTCTTCGGCGATCCCGGCCGCGCCCGCCGGAAGACGCCGGCGTGCAACGGTCCGATCGCGGTGGCGGATCGCGGCGCGGTGGCCAGCGATGTCGCTCACCTCACAGCGGCATTGCAGAAAACCCCTGCGGCAGAGGGATTTCTGAGCGCCGCCTCGCCCGGCCTCATCTCGCTGTTCTTCCGCAATGACCACTATCCGAGCACCGAGGCCTATCTCGCGGCGATCGCCGAGGCGATGCGGCCCGAATACGAGGCCATCGTCGAAGCGGGGCTGATCCTGCAGCTCGATTGTCCCGATCTCGCGATGGGCCGCCACATCCAGCATGCCGATCTCAGCCTCGAGGAGTTCCGCAAGGCGGCGCGGCTTCATGTCGAGGCGCTGAACCACGCCGTGGCGGGAATCCCGCCCGAGCGCATGCGCCTCCATCTCTGCTGGGGCAATTACGAAGGGCCGCATCATTGCGACGTGCCGATCGAGCAGATCATCGATGTCGTCTTCCTGGCGCGGCCGAGCGGCGTCTCCTTCGAGGCGGCGAATCCGCGCCATGCCCATGAATGGCGGGTGTTCGAGCGCGTCAAGGCGCCGGACGGCAAGCTGCTCATCCCCGGCGTGCTCGAATCCAAATCGAACTTCATCGAGCATCCCGAGCTGATCGCCCAGCGCATCGCCAATTACGCGCGCCTGGTCGGCCGCGACAATGTGATCGCCGGCACGGATTGCGGCTACGGCACCTGGGTCGGGCAGGCAGCGGTCGATCCGGACGTGGTGTGGGCAAAGCTCGCGGCAATGGCCGAGGGCGCACGCCTCGCCAGCCGCGAGTTCTGGCGGTAGTCCGGTCCGTGCGCCTCTATCTGCTCAACTTTTGGTCGTATCTTCGCCATTTCAATTAATGCGCCCTTAAGGATGGGCCGCCCATTATCCACGCCAGAACTGGAGTGGATTGGGACGAAAAATGGGGCCATTGGCCTGGTGTGCCCGTTTCCTCGGCTCGCGGTCCGGGCAGTGGTTCATCCTCTATTTGTGCTTGTGCCAGCTGCTTGCAGCCGGCATTGGCTATGGCTTTTACGCATCGAATCTGAGCTGGTTCAAAGAGCACAAAAGCGAAGAGAAGATCACCGCCCTCCAGCTCGTCGACGCCTTCGTCAACACCTACACAGCGCTGCGCACTCAGCTTTCGGCAAACGGCGCGCCGGTGCCTGCGACGTTCCGTGCTGATTCGATCGCCGCCTTCAACAAGGCTCATGGCGACGCCAGCGTCTTCGATCTGCGCTGGGTCGGCTTCCCCGGCCGCGAGATCAAGACGCCGCCGCTCGACGCCGCGACAGCAGACACGATCCGCTCATTTGCGACGATGAGCCAGCCGATGGCGGTATCCGAAGTTCGCTCGATCAACGGCGAGCCGATCTTCCGCACCGTCTATCCTTCCCTCGCGAGCCAGCAGGGCTGCGTCGATTGCCATAACCAGCTTCAGGCCGGAAAGACGGCCTGGCACCTCCACGAGGTGATGGGCGCCTTCGTTATCGACGTCCCGATGGCCGCCTTTCTGCGCAGCAATCTGACAGAGGCAATTGGGCTTGCAGCCGGAGTCTTCCTGGTGATGGCGACCGTCGGCCTCATCTTCGCGCTTTATCATCATCAGAAGAGCACGGAGACTGAGGCGGCACGGCAATCGCTCGCCGAGAGCGAGGCGCGCTTCCGCGATTTTGCCGAAGCGACATCGGATTGGTTCTGGGAGCAGGACGAGAATCTGCGTTTCGTGCGCTTTTCGGGCGCCGGCCGCTCCGGCGAGATCACCAGCAACGCCGATATCGGCAAGACTCGGCGCGAGACCGTCAAATCGGGCGTCACTCCCGAGCAATGGGCGCAGCACGATGCCGATCTCGCGGCGCGCCGTCCGTTCCAGAATTTCCGCTTCGAGCGCGCGCTCGCCGATGGCCGCGCTATCCAAGCCGCGATCAGCGGCAAGCCCTTCTTTGACGCCAAAGGCCAGTTCCGCGGCTATCGCGGCTCCGGGCGAGACATCACGAAAGAAGTCGCCGTCGAGGTCGAGCTCGCGCGCCGCGTCGAGGAACGCACTGCGGAGCTCAAGGCCGCGCAAGGCGAGCTGGTGCGCAAAGAGCGCCTCTCGGCGCTCGGCCAGCTCACCGCGACCATGGCCCATGAGCTGCGCAATCCGCTGAGCGCGATCCGCAACACGCTCTTTGCCGTGAAAGAGACCGCGGCGAGCAAAGGCGTCGATCTCGAGCGGCCGATCACCCGCGTCGAGCGCAGCGTCGCGCGCTGCGACCGGATCATCAACGATCTGCTCGACTACACCCGCGTCAAAGAACTGCATCTCACCGAGCTCGCGCCCGACCCCTGGGTCGAGGAAGTGCTGAGCGAGCAGCGCCTGCCCCCCGGAATCGAGCTCGAGCGTCGTCTCGATGCCGATTGCGTGATCGCGATCGATCCCGAGCGCGTGCGCCGCGTGCTGATCAACCTCGTCGACAACGCGGCCCAGGCGATGCCCGAAAACGCGCCCGAACGCCGGATCACGGTCACGACGGCGCTCGTCGATGATTGCTTCGAGTTCGTCATCGCCGATACCGGCGGCGGCATCCCGCCCGACGTTCTGCCGAAGGTGTTCGAGCCGCTGTTCAGCACCAAGAGCTTCGGCACGGGGCTCGGCCTGCCGATGGTGAAGCAGATCGTCGAGCAGCATGGCGGCACGATCACGATTGCCAGCGAAGTTGGCAAAGGTACGGCGGTTACGGTGCGGCTGAATCAGCTGGCACAGAATGAAAAGGGGATTGCAGCATGACGGCACGAGTGCTGGTCATCGACGATGATCGCGATCACGCAGAAAGCATTGCCGACATTCTGTCGATGCGCGGGCATAGCGTCGAAGCCGCGTTTTCGGGCGAGCAGGGCGTCGAGATCTTCCGCGAGCAGGATTTCGACATCGTCTTCATGGACGTGAAGCTCCCGGGCATGAACGGCGTCGAGACCTTCTTCGAGTTCAAGAAGATTCGCCCCGATGCACGCGTCATGATGATGACGGGCTTCAGCCTCGAGCAGCTGATCAAGCAGGCGCTCGAAAACGGTGCGCTCGGCGTGCTGCGCAAGCCCTTCGCCATCCAGGACCTCCTGCACGTGCTCGATCAGATCAAACCGCGCGGCATGGTGCTCGTGGCGGATGATGATCCGGATTTCGCCGCCAGCCTCGAGCCCATCCTCACCCAGCATGGCTATCGCGTGGTGACCGCCTCGACCGGGGCGGAGGCGTTGGCGAAGGCGTCGGAAGAGGGCGTCGACTGCCTCGTTCTCGATCTTTCCATGCCGTTGCTGACCGGCATCGATGTCTATCGCAAGCTCAAGGCAATCGGTAAAGAGCTGCCGACGATCTTCGTGACCGGCCTGCCGGGCGAGCGCGCCAATGCCGTATCGGAGCTGCATTCCGACAACGGCGTGCTGATGAAGCCCTTCGATCCGAGCGACTTGCTGCGCGCGATCGAGAGCGCGACGGCGCCGCTGGGCGGAAAGCACGCCGCCTAGGGACACGGGCGATGGCCGAGCAGGAAGCAAATGCCGCAATCCGGCAACTCCTGATCGTCGACGACGATCAGGAGTTCGCCGAGTCGATTGCCGACATCCTGATTCCGGCCGGCTATGAGCCGATCATCGCCGACCGGCCGGAAACGGCCGCGATCGCGCTGAAGCGCTACAACCCGCCGATCGCCATCATCGATGTGCGCCTCGGCAGTCTGTCCGGCGTCGAGCTCCTGGCGAAGCTCAAGGCCGAGCGGCCCGATCTGATCGGCATCATGATGACCGCGCATGCGGACACGCAAACCGCGATCACCGCGCTGCGCCGCGGCGCCTACGATTACTTCGACAAGAGCTGCGATCCCGACGAGCTGCGCGCCGTCCTCGACCGCGCCTTCGAGCGCCACAATCTCGAGGTCGAGCGGCGCGCTGCCTATGAAACGCTGCGCGTCGCCAAGGAAAGCGCCGAAGCCGCGAACCGTGCCAAGTCGGAATTCCTCGCCAATATCAGTCATGAGCTGCGCACGCCGCTCAACGCTATCATCGGCTTCTCCGAGCTGATGATCAGCGGCGCGCACGGCGCGGTGAACAACCCGACCTACGACGCCTATGTCCACGACATCTTCGATGCCGGCACGGACCTCTTGAAGATCATCAACGAGATCCTCGATCTTTCGAAAGCGGAAGCCGGCCGGCTCGACCTCCTCGAAGAGACTGTCGACGTCGCGAGCGTCGTGCGTACCGTGGTGCGGCTCGTCAGCCCGAAGGCCGACGATGCCGGGCTGTTGCTCGAGACGCATATGCCCGATGTGCCGCCGCTACTCTTCTGCGACCGGCTGAAGCTCAAGCAGATCCTGCTCAACCTGCTCTCGAACGCGGTGAAGTTCACGCCGCCTGGCGGGACGATATCGGCGAGCGTCGAGATCGACCCCGAGCGCGGCTTCATCATCGCCGTCAAAGATACCGGCATCGGCATCGCCGAAGCCGATCTGCCGCGCGTGATGCAGCCTTTCGTGCAGGTCGATAGCGCCTTGAGCCGCGCCCATAACGGCACCGGTCTCGGTCTGCCGCTGGTCGCCGTCATGACCGAGCTGCACGGCGGCAAGCTCGAGATCGAGAGCGAGGTCGGGAAGGGCACGACCGCGCGCGCCTCCTTCCCTGCGGCGCGGATTGTCGGCATCGCCGACATCGTCCCGGCGCCGCTGCCCGCCGATCTGCCGCCGCCGGCCGTCGACGAGCCTCTGCGCCAACACGCGTAGCAGGCTGCGCTCCGCTCAATCGAGCGGCGCGACCGTCCCGCCGCATCACGATGGCGTCAGGGTTCTAACGCCGTGCCCGCGCGCGGACGGTGGCTTTTCCTCGTCCCGATCTTTGGCTAAACCCGGCAACGCCGTCACGCCACCCAAGCGGTGCCTGTGCCGGCTCTCAAGCAGCTCTTCTCTCGGGGTAGCGTGCGACGATGCAACAGCGCTGGGGCTTGCCGATCGTCGCTTGGCCGTCGCGCCTCAAGCCCAGCTATTGGGACGGCGTCGCCTTGCCGCTGGTGCTCGGCGCCATCGTCTTGATCGCCTGGGCGAGTCGGCAGATGAGCGTACCCTATCATCCCGGCGAGGCGCTGCCGATCTCGCTCGATCCGCGCGACCTGCCGGAATATGGGCTGCGCACGGTGCTGCGCATGGTCGCGGCGCTGATCGCGTCGTTGATTTTCAGCCTCGCTTATGCCGCGGTCGCGGCCAAGAGCAAGCGCGCCGAGAAGCTGCTCATTCCCATCCTCGACATCTTGCAGTCGGTGCCGATCCTCGGCTTCCTCTCGATCACCGTCACCGGCTTCATCGCGCTCTTTCCCGGTAGCCTCCTCGGCTACGAATGCGCGGCGATCTTCGCGATCTTCACCTCGCAGGCCTGGAACATGACGTTCAGCCTGTATCAATCCTTTGTCGCCGTGCCGCACGATCTACGCGAAGCCGCGCGCATGTATCACCTCTCGCCGTGGCAGAGCTTCTGGCAGCTCGAAGTTCCTTTCGCCATGCCGCAGCTCATCTGGAACATGATGATGTCGGTCTCGGGTGGCTGGTTCTTCGTCGTCGCCTCGGAAGCGATCAGCGTCGCCGATCATCAAGTCCTGCTGCCCGGCATCGGCTCTTACATCTCGCTCGCGATCGATCAGCGCGATTTGAGCGCCGTGCTGTACGCGATCCTCGCGATGCTCGTGCTAATCCTGCTCTACGACCAGCTCCTCTTCCGGCCGCTGCTCGCCTGGGCGCAGCGCTTCAAGGTCGAGGAGCTCGGCGAGGACGAGGTCGAGCCGCCCTGGTTCCTCATTATGATGCAGCGCGCGCAGATCGTTCGGCTCTTGACCGGCAGCGTCGATGCCGGCGTGTCGCTCTTGAGCCGCATCACGCGGCAATTGCCGCGGCCGACCTTGCAGCGGCGGACGGCGCCGCGGCATTCGGCGCTGTTCGACACGTTGTGGAATGCCTTCCTGCTGCTGGTTGCGCTGTTCGCGCTCTATGAGATCGCGCAATTCGTCCGCGCCGAAGTGACGCTCGGCGAGGTGCTGCATGTCGTGTTCCTCGGCTTCCTCACCCTCATCCGCGTCCTTGTGCTGATCATCCTCGCCTCGATCGTCTGGGTGCCGATCGGCGTCTGGATCGGGCTCCGGCCGCGCGTCGCCCATCGCGTGCAGCCGATCATTCAATTCCTCGCCGCGTTTCCGGCCAATCTCTTTTTCCCGATCGTCGTCTCGGCCATCGTCGTGCTGAAGCTCAATCCCGAAATCTGGCTGTCACCGCTGATGATCCTCGGCACGCAGTGGTACATCCTTTTCAACGTCATCGCCGGGACCTTGGCGCTCCCGACCGATTACCAATATGTCGCGGGCAATTTCGGTGTGCGGAATTGGCTGTGGTGGCGGCGGCTGATCCTGCCGGCGATCTTCCCCGCCTATGTCACCGGCGCGGTCACCGCCTCGGGCGGCTCGTGGAACGCCTCGATCGTCGCCGAGATCGCGAAATGGGGCAATACGACCCTGCAGGCGACGGGCATCGGCGCCTATATTGCCGAGATGACCGCGCGCGGCGACTTCCCTCGCATCGCCCTCGGGATTACGGTGCTGAGCCTCTACGTTCTGCTGATCAACCGCTTGCTGTGGCGGCGGCTTTATCATCTCGCCGAGGAGCGCCTCCGTCTCGACTGACCAGCCTCGACCGACATCGCGACTGACCCATGGACACACTCGCAACCACTCTCGACACCAACCTCATTGCGGCTAACGGCATCTGCAAGACCTATCAGCAGCCGGACCATGCTGGGCGATTGGTGCTCGATCATATCGACTTCACGCTGAAGGAAGGCGAGATCGTTGCGATCCTCGGCAAATCGGGCTCGGGCAAATCGACCTTCCTGCGCGTTTTGGCCGGCCTGACCCAGCCGAGCGAAGGCATGGTCACTTATCGCGGCCAGCCGGTCTACAGCCCGGCGCAAGGCATTGCGATGGTGTTCCAGAGCTTCGCGCTTTTCCCCTGGCTCACCGTGCTCGGCAATGTCGAGCTCGGCCTCGAGGCGCAGGGCGTGCCGCGCGACGAGCGGCGCCAGCGTGCGATCGCGGCGATCGATCTCATCGGTCTCGACGGTTTCGAATCCGCTTATCCGAAGGAACTCTCGGGCGGCATGCGCCAGCGCGTCGGCTTTGCCCGCGCCCTCGTCGTCAATCCCGATGTGCTGCTGCTCGACGAGCCGTTCTCGGCGCTCGACGTGCTGACCGCCGAGACGCTGCGCGGCGACATCATGGATCTCTGGCTCGAGCGGCGCGTGCCGACCAAAGGCATTCTTTTCGTCTCGCACAACATCGAGGAAGCGGTCGACATCGCCGACCGCATCATCATCTTCGGCAGCGACCCGGGCTGCATTCGCGCCGAGATCCCCGTGCCGCTGGCGCGGCCGCGCGACTGGGCGGCGCCCGCCTTCCGCCGCATCGTCGACGAGGTCTACACCCTCCTCACCACCGTGCCCGGCCGGGAAGGCGGGCGCCGCGGCGGCCGCGGCGACACGCTCAGCATGCAATACCGCTTGCCGGATGCGTCGATCCAGCAGCTCGTCGGTCTCCTCGATCTGCTCGTCGCCGAGCCGTTCAACGGCCGCGCCGACCTGCCGCATCTCGCCGAGAGCGAGCATATCAGCACCGGCGATCTGGTCGTGATGCTCGAAGCGCTGCAGCTCATGGGCTTCGCCCAGGTCGGCGGCGGCGATATCGACGTGACGGCGGTCGGCCGCGCGTTTGCCGAAGCCGATCTACAGGGCCGAAAGCAGATCTTCGCCGATTCGCTGATGCGCAATATCGGCTTCATCGCCCATATCCGCCGCGTGCTCGACGAGCGCCCCGGCCACGCCGCGCCCGAGGGGCGTTTCCTCGGCGAGCTCGAGGATCATTTGAGCGAGGAAGAAGCCCAGCGCGTGCTCGAGACCGTGATCAACTGGGGCCGCTACGCCGAGCTCTTCGCCTATGACTACGATCGCGGCGTCTTAAGTCTCGAAAACCCGCAATAGCGATGCTCAATCCGCACGGGCGCGCGTTCCGGGTCCTCCTCGGCGCGCAATCGATGGTGTCGTCGCTCGCCGTCGATATGAGCCTGCCGGCGCTGCCGGCGATCGCCGCCGGCTTCGAGACCAGCGCGGCGCGCGCCCAGCTGACGATCGGCTTCTACCTGCTCGGCTATGCCTCGGGGCAGCTTTTCTACGGCCCGCTGTCCGATCGTTTCGGCCGCCGGCCGATTCTGTTGATCGGCCTGACGATCTACACGCTGAGCGGCTTTTTCTGCGCGCTGGCGCCGACGATCGACGCCATGATCGCGCTGCGGCTCTTACAAGGCTTCGGCGGCGCGGTCGGTGTGGTGGTGACGCGCGCCGCAGCGCGCGATTACTTCCACGGCTCGGAATTGGCGCAGACGCTCTCCTCGATCACCGCGGTGCAGGCTTTCGGCCCGCTGGTTGCGCCGGTGATCGGCGGCGTGCTGGCGACGCATTTCAGCTGGTGGATGATCTTTCTGGTGCAGGGCGGCTTTGCCGGCGCGATGCTGGCCGCCGCCTGGGCCGGTTTCGGCGAATCGCTCCAGCAGCGCGACGTGCACGCGATTCGCCCCGCCCGCTTGCTGGCGAATTACTGGACCTTCTTCAGCAATCCGCGCTGCATCGGCTTCGCCCTGGTCAGCGCCTGCGTCTTCAGCGGGCTGTTCATCGTGCTCTCGGCCTCGCCTTTCGTCCTCATCGAGGTCTATGGCCTCTCGAGCCAAGCCTTCGGCTTCTTCTTCGGCGCTTCGGTGCTCGGCTATATGGTGGGATCTTTCGGCAATCGCCGGCTGCTGCGCGACGGGATGCAGAGCGAAACCTTGCTGCGCCTGGGCCTCGTCATCCTCATCGCCGCCGCGCTGGCGATGCTGGTCTTCGCCGCGAAGATATGGGGCGGCGTCGCCGGCATCATGGGACCCTACGTCGTCTATTGCTTCGCCATCAGCCTCGTGCAGTCGAATGCGATCGCCGCGGCGATGGAGCCGGTGCCGCATATGGCGGGCACCGGCGCCTCGCTGATGGGCGCGATCCAGATGGCGAGTGCCGCGTTCGGCGGCTTCATCGTCGATCTCTTTTTCGACGGCACCGGCACACCGATGGGCGTCGGCATGGCGAGCGCCGCGGTCGGCGCGACGATCTTCTATTGGCTGATCGCGCGCCGGAACCGGCCGACCTAACTAGCTTCTCGGCCGCATCGTCGGGAAGGCGATGACGTCGCGGATCGAAGGGCTGTTGGTCAAAAGCATCACCAGCCGGTCGATACCGATGCCGAGACCGCCGGCGGGCGGCATGCCGTATTCGAGGGCGAGCACGAAATCGGCATCGAGATGCTGCGCTTCCTCGTCGCCGTTTTCGCGCTCTTTCATCTGCTGTTTGAAGCGGTCGAGCTGATCCAAGGGATCGGTGAGCTCAGAGAAGGCGTTCGCCACCTCCCAGCCGTTCACATAGGTCTCGAACCGCTCGGTGAGCCGCGGATCGTTGCGATCGGCCTTGGCAAGCGGCGAGATCTCGCGCGGGAAGCCGGTGACATGAATGGGCTGGATGAGCGTGTCCTCGACCTTGGCGGCAAAAGCCGCTTCGAGCGCGCGGCCCCAGCCAGCGCTCGAGGGGCAATCGGCGCCGAGCCGCCGCGCCGCATCGCGCGCCGCCGCGTCATCGCTGAGCGCGAGAAAATCGATGCCGGTCGCTGCCTTGACCAGCTCGGCCATGGTCTTGCGCGGCCAGGGCGGCGCGAGTTCGATGACCTTGTCGCCGAATTGCGCCTTCGTGCCGCCGAGCACCTCCTTCGCCGCTTCGCTGATAAGGAGCTCGGCGAGATTCATCATCTCGTGATAATCGACGAACGCCTGGTAGAGCTCGAGCGAGGTGAATTCGGGATTGTGCCGCGGCGAGATGCCTTCGTTGCGGAAGTTGCGGTTGATCTCGAAGAGCTTGTCCGAAAGGCCGCCGACCAGCAGCCGCTTTAGATGCAGCTCCGGCGCGATGCGCAGATAGAGCTCGAGGTCGAGCGCGTTGTGATGCGTGTTGAAGGGCTTGGCCGAGGCGCCGCCGGGAATGGTGTGCAGCATCGGCGTCTCGACTTCGAGGAAGCCGCGCTCGATGAGGATGCGGCGGATCGAGGCGACGATGCGGCTGCGGCGCCGCAGGGTCTCGCGGCTCTCCTCGCTCATGATGAGATCGAGGTAGCGCTGGCGGTAGCGCAGCTCGATATCGGCGAGGCCGTGGAATTTCTCCGGCAACGGCAGCAGCGCCTTGGCCAGCACCGTCACCTTGCCGCTGTTGATCGTGAGCTCGCCGCGCGGCGTGCGGCGGATGATGCCCTCGACGCCGATGAGATCGCCCAAATCCAAGAGCTTCACGAGAGCGAGTTGCTCGGGCGCGAGATGGTCCTTGTGGCTGAAGATCTGGATCTTGCCGCTCGCATCGTGGAGATCGATGAACATGCCGCTGTTGCGGATCGCGCGGATGCGCCCCGCGACCGCGACGCGATCCTGCGTTTCGGAACCCGTGGCGAGACCGGCATAGCGCGTCTCCAGCTCCTTCGCCGTTGCCGTGACGGTGAAGCCATAGGGATACGGATCGACGCCCATCGCGCGCAGCGCTTTGAGCTTCTCGATCCGCGCGAGACGGAACGGGTTTTCTTCGTCGCGTTCGTCGGCCATGGCGCGCTTTCTACCAGCCTAAGACGCCGCACGGAAGGCGGCGATGTCGCGCTGCTCGTCGTGGAACGCCGCCAAGGTGCTGCGATGGCCGACACTGACGATGGTTGGGTGCCAGGCCGCCTTACGCAGCATCTCGTAGAACTTGGCCTCGCTTGGCTCGTCGAGAGCCGAGGTGGCCTCGTCGAGGAAGAGGAGATTGGGCTCGATCAGCAGGATCCGGGCGATGGCGAGGCGCTGCTGTTCGCCGAGCGACAGACGTTGCGGCCAGTTATCGTCTTCATCGAGTTGCGGCAGGAATTTTTCCAATCCGACGGCGGTCATGGCGTCGGTCAGACGGCTGTCCGGCAGATCGGTCGTCGCCTTCGGATAGATCAGCGCCTGACGCAAGGTGCCAATCGGCAGATAGGGCTTTTGCGGCAGGAACAGCAGCTTGCCTGCCGTCATCCGGATCGCGCCTCTGCCATAGGGCCAGATACCCGCCATGGCGCGCAGCAAAGTACTCTTGCCGCTGCCGGTCGGCCCGGTGATCATCATTGCCTCGCCAGGCTTCACCGCGAGATCGACCTGGCGCAAGAGGGGCGTGCCGTCGGGCAAAGCGAGATCGAGCTGCTGCACCGCGACGCCATCGCCGTCGCGCTCGACGTCGATCGGCTGCTTGCCTTTCGCATCGGCCGCGATCGCCCGTACTCGCTCGTCGAAACCGACGAGACGTTGCACCACCGCCCGCCAGGCAGCGATGCCGGTGTCGTTCGCGCCGGTACCCGCGGTGTAGGAATTGACGATGAAGGACAACGAACTCTGCACCTGGCCAAAGGCCTCGGCGGTCTGCATCAAGCCGCCGAGTTGGATGGCTTTCGCGAAATAACGGGGCGCCACGACGACATAAGGGAAGATGATCGCGAACTGCGCATAAAAATTGGTCCACCAGCCGATCGCTTTGATGCGGCGCATGATCGTCCAGAAATTATCGACGACGTGATCGAAGCGGCTGAGAAAGATCGCGTGCTCGCGCTCCTCGCCGCCGTAGAGCGCAACGCCTTCCGCATTTTCGCGAAGCCGCACCAGGCTGAAGCGGAAATCGGCTTCATAGCGCTGCTGCATGAAATTCAAAGCGATGAGGGGCCGGCCGATGGCCATCGTCACCGCGGTACCAAGGATCGCATACAGCAGCGCGAACCACACCATGTAGCCCGGGATGGTAATCCCGAAGAGCGTGATCGGGCCGGAGAGCGACCAGAGAATGGTGACGAACGAGAACAGCGTAACGATCGAATTGAGCAGACCAAGTGTCAGGGTAAGGCTGATATCGGTGAAGCGGTTGAGATCCTCTTGAATGCGTTGGTCGGGATTGTCGGTGGCAGTGCCGGTGAGCTGCAGCCGGTAGTAGGCCTTGGAGTCGAGCCAATCGTGGAGATACTGCTTCGTCAGCCAGCGCCGCCAGCGGATTTGCAGCATCTGCTGCAGATAGGTCGAATAAACAGCGGTGGCGATGAACACGACGGCAAGCCCCGTGAAGATGGCGAGTTGCTTCCAGAAGCCCGGCTCGTCGTAGTTCTGGACGGCGTTGTAGAAATCGTTGCGCCAGAAATTGAAGCGTACGTTGAGCCCTACCAGGAGCAAGTTGAGCGCGATCACCGCCGCCAGGAGGCCCCACGCCCATTTCCTGTCGTCGGAGACGAAATAGGGCTTGGCGAGCCGCCAGGCGTCGCGCAAAAAATCGAGGCGGTGTGGATTCTGATCGCTCGCCATCCTTGCTCCTGATCGCCGATTGCCGGAAAGTCACGTCATGCTGGAAACCCGCGATACCGCCCAAACGATCTGCCGCGGCGTGATCCGCGCGCTGACGCAGCGCGGCTACGCGACGCTCGCCGAAGTGCCCCTCGCCGATGGACGACGCGCGGATGTCCTGGCGCTCGGGCGCGACGGCACGTTGGTGGTCGTCGAGATCAAATCGTCGGTAGCCGATTTCCGCGCCGACCGCAAATGGCCGGACTATCGCCAATGGTGCGACCGGCTTTATTTCGCGGTCGCCGAAGGATTCCCTCTTGAGCTGATCCCGGAGGAGTGCGGGCTGATGCTTGCCGATGGGTTCGGCGCCGCGATCCTTCGCGAATCGCCGACGCAAAAGCTCGAAGCGGCGCGGCGGCGCGCCTTGCATCTGCGCTTCGCGCGCACGGCGGGCGCACGGCTGCTGCGGCTGACCGATCCCGGCGCCGGCGATCCCGAAACTTTTATTTGAGGCTGGCGGCTAACGCGCCGCGCGCGCGATCGTCGCGGTGGTCGAGAAGCCGGGCACGATCGGCGCCAGCATCACGCGCCCGCCATAGCTTTTGACGAGATCGGCACCGACGACCTCATCGAGGCGGTAATCCGCGCCTTTGACCAAGAGGTCCGGCTTGAGCTGCGTGATCAGCTCGACCGGCGTGTCCTCATCGAAGATCACCACCGCATCGACGGCGGCGAGCGACGCAAGCACCGCGGCGCGCGCTTCCTCATTTTGCACCGGCCGGTCGGGGCCTTTCAGCCGCTTCACCGATTGATCGCTGTTGATGCCGACGACCAACCGATCGCAGGCCGCCTTCGCCTGGCCTAGGAGCGTGACGTGACCTGGGTGGAGCAGATCGAAGCAACCATTGGTGAAGCCGATCTTGAGCCCGTTGCGCCGCCAGCGCGCGACCTGATCGAGCGCCAGAGAGAGCGGCAGGGTCTTGCGATGCTCGATCGTATCGCGATTGAGCAGACTCGCTTCGAGCTCGGTCGGCTCGACCACCGCGGTGCCGACCTTGCCGACGACGATGCCCGCCGCCGCATTCGCCAGCCGCGCCGCGTCGGCGAGACTGGCGCCTGCGCCGAGCGCCGCCGCCATCACGGCGATGACCGTATCGCCCGCGCCCGAGACATCGAAGACCTCGCGCGCTTCGGCAGCGAGCTTCAGCGGCTCGCCTTCCGGCTCGACCACAAGCATGCCGTCCTTGCCGCAGGAAACGAGCAGCGCGCCGAAGCCATGCGCCACGATCAGCGTGCGCGCCGCCTTCACCACCTCGTCATCCGTTCCGACCGGCAGCTTCGTTGCCGCCGCGAGCTCGGGGCGGTTCGGCTTCAGCACATCGGCGCCGCGGTAGATGGAATAATCATGACCCTTGGGATCAACCACGACGATGCTGCCCGAGGCTTTGGCCGCGGCGACGATCTCGGCGGCGGTGCCGCCGCTCAGCACGCCCTTGGCATAATCCGAAAGGATCGCGACTTTGTAGTGCGGCAGCGAATCGGCGACGATCTTCACGAGATCGACCCGCAACTCGGCCGGCAAGGGGGCGATATTTTCCTGATCGGCCCGCAGCAATTGCTGCGTGCCCGCGACATAGCGCGTCTTCAGCGTGGTGGTGCGCCCGCGCTCGGCCAGCACATGCGCTTCGGCGTTGCCGAGACCCGCCACCATGCGCGCGACTTCGCGACCGGCAGGATCGGTTCCGGTCACCGAAATGAAACAGGTCGCAACGCCAAGCGAGTGAAGATTGCGCAGCACATTGCCGGCGCCGCCCAGCGTACGCTCTTCGCGCTCGATATGGAGCACGGGAACCGGCGCCTCGGGCGAAATTCGCTCGACGCGGCCATAGATGTAGTGGTCGAGCATCAGGTCGCCGACGCAGAGAATCTGCGTCTCTTTCAGACGCTCGACCAATGGAATGAGGTCGGAAGGGTTCACCACGCCGTCCTCTTAAGTCGACGACCCACGTCCTGGCAAGTAAAACCTGAAAGCTCGAAAGTGTTAACGGACGCTCGCGGCCGCCGGCTGGCTCGGCGGCACGAGCTTCGCCCGCGCGGCGGCAGGGCTGCTGCCGGCCGACAGCAAGCGGTCGATATGCCGCCCCTGGAACAGATGGACGCCGGCCTCGTGACCGAAGCGCACCGCGTCGGCATTGTCGCAACGCGCGATGATCACGCGCGGCTTGCCGACCCGCTCGATCGCGGCTTTCACATCGGCCAGGCGTTCGGGACGCGCCGGATCGCCGAGATCGGGCGACCAGAACACTTTGACGAGATCGATGCCGAGGCGCTCGCGGTCGATATAGGGCAAGGTCAGCGCGGTCACGCCGTCGAGGCAGATGCGGTAGCCGCGCTCGCGCACGTAATCGCGCGCGAAGATATAGGCGCCGATATCGTTGAAAATATCGACCTTCTCCACCTCGATCACGATGCTGCCGCGCGTGCCCGAGCGCAGGCTTTGATCGAAGGCCTGGAACTCCGGCGACAGCAAGGTCGAGATGTTGAGATTGAGGCTGTAGGAATGCGCCAGCTCGCGGTCGTCGCTGCGGCGGAGCATGGTCAGCACGCGGCGATCGAGCGTCTGCGTCAGATATTGGAACAGCCAGCGATCGGAGGCGATATCGCGCTTCGGCATCGCCGCATCGCGCAGGTCGGGAATCGAGACATAGACCTCGCGGTAAATCGGCTTCGGCGCCTCGTTCGGGGTGATCGCGCAAACCGCCTGGCGCCGGATCACGTTGCTGAGATCGGCGCGGTCGAGAATCTTCACGAGCTCCGCCAGCGCCGCCGGATCCATCGGCTGGCGCGCGTCGCGCTGCGTATCCCCGGCGATCGCCGCGAGCCGCTTCTGCCGGCGCTGCTCCTCGAGATAGAGGTTCTGGGCGAAGCCCGCGAATTTCACGTAGTCGCGCGCGAGGTCGTACCAGCTCGAGAAGCCGTCGGACTGAACGTCGTCGATCGCCGCCGCGAGCGGGTCGTCGCCGAAGAGATAACGCACTTTATTGACCGCGCTATCGACCGCGCTGACATCGGCGTCCTTGCAGATGAAGACGATGTCGCCCTGCGCGAGCAGGAAGATCTGGCCTTCGAAATGCCGCACCAGCCCTTCGAACGTATTCGCGGCGATGCGAATCTGCTGCGCGCGGCGATTGTCGGGGCGCAGGCGCGAAAGATTGAGCACCACGGCGCGCCAGCCGAAGGGGTGCTTCTCCAAACGCTCGGTGAACTCGTGGAGCGCATGCTCCACGTTGGCGGTTTTTTCGGTCGATGCCTGTGTCATTCCGTCCATCGCGAGCCGCTGACCGGCGGCCCTTTACGGTGTCGAAGCTAACGCAGGAGCTTTTGCGAAAGGTAAATAACAGTTGCGTGACCGCCGCCGAGATTCGCGGTCGTTTGCGCAACTCTGTTAAACCTTAATGAGGGTTAACGGCGCGAACGTTAAGGGGCGTTAACTGCGCGGCGCGTGTTTGCCGAGGATGCGCTGCAAGGTGCGGCGATGCATTTTGAGCCGCCGCGCGGTCTCCGAAACATTGCGGTCGCATTGCTCGAAAACGCGCTGGATATGCTCCCAACGCACGCGATCGGCCGACATCGGATCCTCGGGCGGCGGCGGCAAGGTCGCATCGGTCGCAAGGAGCGCGCGCTCCACGGCATCGGCATCGACGGGTTTCGGCAGATAGTCGACTGCGCCCGCCTTCACCGCCGCGACGGCCGTCGCGATGTTGCCGTAGCCGGTCAGCATGACGATGCGCGCCGCGGGCCGCGTCCGGCGGATCACCTTGACGATCTCAAGCCCGCTGCCGTCACCGAGGCGCAGATCAACCACGGCAAAAGCCGGCGGCCGCTCGCCGGCGAGGCGGGTTCCTCCTGCGACGCTGTCCGCGGTCTGGACGACGAAGCCGCGCCGCTCCATCGCCCGCGCGAGACGCTGGCAAAGCGGCTCGTCATCATCGACGATCAGCAAGCTGCGCTCGCTTTCGGGCTGCCCCGCCAGCGCGCCGGCCGCCGCCGCGTCGGAATTGCTTCGATCCTGCTCGTCATTCATTCGCCTGCCTCACGCAGAAAAAGTCCCGGCTCACTCGCATCAAGCTGCTGGCGCCGCCATTCGATCCCGATATGCGCGCCGCCATCCGACAAATTGTCGAACGTCAGTTGCGCGCCGGTCCGCGCCAATAAGGTTTGCGCGATGAAAATACCGAGACCCATATGCTGTGCCCCGACCTGGGGATGATAGGACGTGCCGGGCTGGCGCGCCGAGATGTAGGGCTCGCCGATGCGGCCGAGCACGTTTTGGGGAAAGCCCGGGCCGTCATCGGCGATATCGACCGCGACTTTATCGGCGTTCCAGCTCGTCGTCACTTCGACCTCTTGCTGGGCGAAGTGGATCGCATTCTGGATGAGGTTGCCGATGCCGTGGATGATCTCGGGGCTGCGCCGCACGAGCGGCTCCTCGAGCGGCTTGCCGTCGGGGCCGCGGCTCGCTTCGACCGCATATTGCACGACGATCTCGGGGCTGAGATGCGGCTCGCCGGCGGCTTCGACCAGGGCCGAGAACGGCAGCCGCTCGTAAGGCGAGGCGCTCTCGGCATCTTGATGATGCGCGAGATCGGCGAGAATGGTGCGACAGCGCTCGCTCTGACTCAGCAAGAGCTCGGCATCGGCGGCATGCGGTGAATCGGCGGGCAGATCGCGCGCCAATTCCTTGGCGACGACCGCGATCGTCGCGAGCGGCGAGCCGAGCTGATGGGCCGCCGCCGCGGCAAGGCCGCCGACCGCGGAGACGCGCTGCTCGCGCGCCAAGGCCAGCTGGGTCGCGGCATAGGCATCGCGCATCCGGCGCGCCTCGAGCGCGACCGACCACGCATAGCCGGAGATGAACAGCGTCGAGCACACCAGCGCGGTCCAGAAGCCCAGGACATAGATCGGCGCCGGCTCGAAGGGGAGCTGCGCGCGCTGCGGCAACGGGAGGTGCCAGATCGTCAGCACGGTGATCGCGACGACCGTCAGCGCCGAGAGGCCGATCACCGAGGAGCGCGACAGGATGGTCGCCGACACGATCACCGGCGCCAGCATCAGGATAGCGAATGGGTTCTGAAGTCCGCCTGTCAGGAAGAGCAGGATGCCGAGCTGCAGCGTGTCGTAGGCGAGATAGGCGGCCGCTTCGCGATCGCCGAGACGCGCGGTCGGCAAGCGCCGGCGCGACGCCAGGATGTTGAGCGCCGCCGAGGCCGCGATCACCACCATGGTGCTGGTCAGCGGCAGCTTGAAGCCGAAGCCGAAATGCACGACGAGCACTGTCGCGGCCTGACCGAGAACGGCGATCCAGCGGATTAGAACCAGCCGCCGCAGGCTGACCGAGACATCGGTCGGCGGCGGCGTATGCATCGTGTCGCTCGATAGGCTCATGGGATACGTCCCGCCGGCTCACAGCCCAGCGTCAGTCGTGAGGATAGCGTCGCCTTCGGCGCGGCCAGGGCCGCCCCGCTCGGTCGCTTTACGGCAGCTTCCAACTCGTATAGCGCAGCTTGTCGATATCAACCGCCGTGCCGTGGCCGCGCGCCGGCCCGCGCGGGAATTTATCGGCGCCGGGAACGCCGCGCTCGCAATAAAGCTCGATCATGTTGCCCGACGGATCACGAAAGAACATCAATGCCTCGACGCCGCTGCGCGTCCAGAGATTGGATGTGGGAATGCCGCAGCGCGCCAGCCATTCGCGCATCTGGAACAGCTCGTCGGGGCCGCAGAAGAAAGCGAAGTGCGGATATTCGGTTGACGGCTCGAGAAAGGTGCAGCCATCGGTGCCGATGCCGATATCGACACCCCCGAGGCGGAAGGAGGCGAAGGTCGGCGTATCCACATGGAGCTCGCCGCCAAGCACTTTGCCGTAGAACAGCTTGCCTTCTTCGAGATCGCGGCACGGCATGCTGACATGGGCGAAGGTCAAGGCTTTGGCCGGACCGCTGACGGTCTTGGCACGTTCCTGGGTGAGGGTCGTCATCCTCTGGTCTCCTTCTCGGCCGCGATGATGAGAGTGGCGCCGAGGCGAGTCAACGCTGCGGGCGGTTGATCTGATTGCCCTTTCCGGCCACGTCTTGGT
This sequence comes from Allostellaceae bacterium, assembly GCA_035606035.1. GTDB lineage: Bacteria > Pseudomonadota > Alphaproteobacteria > ATCC43930 > CGMCC-115725 > CAIKMD01. The sequence continues at coordinate 5,361 of DATNGE010000082.1, read as the reverse complement.
CGATAACGAGGAGCCGCGTCGGTACCGTCGTGGTGCCGTGATGGAAGATGTTGATCTGTTCGACGAAGAACTCGCCAGCGCGATAGGTCTTGGCTTTCCCGGCATCATTCTCGACTGTGATGACGCCGGAGACCACATAGGCGTAGCGCGGCCAGGGATGCTTGTGCCAACCGGTGTCGGTGCCGGCCGGGATGTCGACCATCAGCGCGGTGACTTCGCTATGGCTCTTGGGAAAGACGATTGGCTGTCCTGCCGCGGTAACCCTCGATTGAAACAGCGTGCTGGCGGTGATTTTCTCCTGCGCGCTCGCCGAGACCGTCGCGGCAAAGAAAAAGCACAAGGCAAAGACAAAACGTTTCATTCCGATTCCTTTCCGCTGACGCCGGCTTCGGCGAAAGTCGCCATGCCGTTATGACAGGCGAGCGCCGCTTTGACGATGGCGATCGCCAAGGTCGCGCCCGAAGCCTCGCCGAGGCGCATGCCGAAATCGATGAGCGGTTTCTTGCCGAGCTTCTCGATCAGCAAGCGGTGGCCGGGCTCCGCCGAGCAATGCGCGACGAGGCAGTGATCGAGCGCGTGGGCGTCGATCGCCGCCAAGCACGCCGCCGCTGCCGAAGCGGCATAGCCATCGAGCAGCACCGGAACGCGCGCCATGCGCGCCGCCATGATCGCGCCGACCATCGCCGCGAGCTCGCGCCCGCCGAGGCGGCGCAGCAGATCGAACCCGTCCTTCGCCGTTGGCTTGTGCCGCGCCACGCCCTGCTCGACCACCGCGCGTTTGCGCTCGAGCGCCGGGCCCGCCACGCCGGTGCCGGGCCCGACCCATGGCGCGGCGCCGCCGCCGTAAAGCGCTGCCGCGAGCGCGGCGGCCGATGTCGTATTGGCGATGCCCATCTCGCCGACAGCGATGAGATCGATACCCGGTTCGACCGCCATCATGCCGTAAGCGAGCGCCATGGCGCATTCCTCTTCGCTCATCGCGGCTTCGCGCGTGAAATCGGCGGTCGGCTCGTCGAGCGCCATCTCGTAGACCCGCAGATCGGCATCGACGGCGCGGCAGAGTTGATTCACCGCGGCACCGCCGTCGACGAAATTCTTCACCATTTGCGCCGTCACCGCCGCCGGATAGGCAGAGACGCCGAGCGCCGCGACGCCGTGATTGCCGGCGAACACCGCGGCGCGCGGATGAACGCAGGACGGCGGATGCTTGCCCTGCCAGGTCGCCATCCACGCCGTGATCTCTTCCAGCCGGCCAAGCGCGCCGGCGGGTTTCGTCAGCTGCGCTTCGCGCGCCGCCGTTTCCCGCGCCGCATCCTCGTCTGGGCCAGGAAATTGCGCGACGATCGCGCGCATCTCATCGAGCGTCGCCGGCACGCGTTTCTCCGCCATGACATGAGCCTCCTCACCGATGGCCGCCAAGCTAGCGGGAATTGAACGCTTGCGATAAGACTCTTTCCATGAGCGTTTTTCGCGACGCTTGGCGCGACGAGTTTTTTGCCGCGCTCACTTTCCTCACGCGTCTGCCGCTCGGCCGCGCGCCGGCAGAGGCGCCGCTGCTCAGCCTCGCGGATACAAGCTGGGCTTTTCCGGTCGTCGGCGTGGCGATCGGCGCGATCGGCGGCATCGCCTATATGATTGCCAGCGCGCTGGCGCTCCCCGCGCTCGCCGCAGCGCTGATCGCCGTGACGGCGACCGCGCTTGTCACCGGCGCCTTGCATGAAGACGGGCTTGCCGACACCGTCGACGGCTTCGGCGGCGGCGCGAGCCGCGAGGCAAAGCTCGAGATCATGCGCGATAGCCGCATCGGCACGTTCGGCGTGCTGGCGCTGATCGTCAGTATCGGCCTGCGCGCCGTCGCGATCGCCGATATCGGCACGCGCTGGCATGTCTTTCTCGCGCTGATCGCGGCGCATGCGCTGGCGCGCGGCGTGCTGCCCGCGGCAATGCACCGGCTCGATCCCGCACGCATCGATGGGCTCGGCGCCGGCGCCGGCCGGCCGGACCAGAACCAGATGCTGATCGCGCTTGCCATCGCACTGGTCATTGCAATCGTCGCTATCGGGCTGCGGGCGGGATTGAGCGCCTCCGTCGCCGCCGTCCTCGTTGCTTTGGCGATCGCCGCGCTGGCACTGCGCCAGATCGGCGGCCAGACCGGCGACGTGCTCGGCGCGATCGAGCAGGGCGCCGAGGCGGCGGCGCTGCTTGCGGCGGCGGCGTGGTCGTGAGATCCATAACATCATGAGCAAGGCCGACACCACGCGCTGGTGGTGGGTGCGGCACGCGCCGGTCACCCTCAACAACGGCTGCTGCTACGGCCAGACCGATTTCCCCTGCGATATCGCCGATACCGCGCGTTTCACCAGCCTCGCCAATCGGCTGCCGAAAGAGGCTGTGTGGCTGGCGACACCGTTGAAGCGGACGCAGATGACGGTGGCGGCGCTCGTCGCAGCCGGGGTGAACGGCCCCCGCGATATCCCCGGGCCAGACATTGTCATAGAGCCCGATCTCATCGAGCAGCATTTCGGCGAGTGGCAGGGCGTGCGCTACGACGAGATCGCGGCGCGGCAGGGCGAGCGCTGGCATCGCTTCTGGCTGGCGCCGGCGCATGAGATCCCGCCGGGCGGCGAAAGCTTTGTCGCGGTGGCGGCGCGCGTTCACGCCGCGATCACGCGGCTGAGCGCGCTCCATCGCGGCCGCGACGTCCTTGCCGTGACGCATGGCGGCACGATCCGCGCCGCGCTGGCGCTGGCGCTCAATCTCGCGCCGGAAACCGCGTTGTCCTTCAGCATCGACAATCTGTCATTGACGCGGATAGATGATCTGCCAGGGCCGGACGGCAATCGGCTCTGGCGCGTCGCTACGGTCAACCAGCCGCCGTTGTGAAATGAAGCCGATGTGAATCAAAGCGTGGGAGGAAGAAGCATGAGCACCCTACATCCCCAACCCGTCATCGAGCATGTCGGCGAGCCGCATTGCCGCCGCTTCAGCGAGCAGCGCTGGACCATCGACAACATCATCCAGGCGAACGGCATCGATTGGGACCAGGCGCGCTCGTTTTATCTGCAAGCGCCTTGCGGCATCGAATCCCTCGCCGACTTCGCCGCCATCCGCCAGCGCGTCAAGAAGATGGCCGATATCGGTCCGGCTTTTGAAGCAACGGCCCGCCGCCGCGAGCAGCGTGCGCGCCTCGCCGAGGAAGCCGACGAGATGGTCAGCGCACGCGAGAATTACTTCATGGCGGCGGTGCATTGGGGCGCCTCGCAATGGACCTACGACGAGAACAACGAGCAGAACATCTTCCTCAATCAGAAGAAGCGCGCCTGCTACGCCAACTACGCGCGGCTCGCCGATCATCGCGTCGAGCCGGTGTGGATCCCCTTCAAGGACACGGCGCTGCCGGCCTGGTACCACTTGCCGCCCGACTATGTCGAAGGCCGGAAAGTGCCGGCGGTCGTGGCGATTCCCGGCATGGACAGTTTCAAGGAATGCGCCGTCGCCCTGAATGGCGATCGCTGGCTCAATCGCGGCATCGCCGTCCTGGCGATCGACGGGCCCGGGCAATATGAAGCGCCGCTCTTGGGCATTCGCGTCAACATGGAGAATTGGATCGCGGCGGCGCCCGCGCTCTACAACTGGCTCGCGGCGCGGCCCGAAATCAATGCCGACAAGATCGGCGTCACCGGCACGAGCTTCGGCTCGTTCTTCGGGACGATCGTCGTCGCCAACGAGCCGCGCTTCCGCGCCGCCGCCGTGTCGGCGACCTGTCTCGAGCCCGGCTGCCACACGATCTTCGAAGAGGCCTCGCCGACCTTCAAAAAGCGCTTCATGTGGATGGCGGGTTATACCGATGAGGCGAAGTTCGACCAGTTCGTCAAGACGCTGACCTGGGAAGGGCATGTCGAGCGCATCAAATGCCCCTATCTCTGCCTCGCCGGCGAAGCCGAGGAGCTGTCGCCGCTCAGCTACACCGAGAAACTCTTCGCGCAGCTCAAAGCGCCGAAGCGCCTCGTGGTTTATCAGGACGCGCGGCACGGCATCAGTGGCGTGCCCGCCGTGGCGCTGGGGCCGAGCCCGCCGGTGCTGATCGCCGATTGGATGATGGCGCGGCTCGCCGGCAAGGCTTTCCCGAGCGAGCGCTGGTACGTGACCGCAACCGGTCAGGTGAACAAGACGGCGTATTGACCGGGTACGGGCGCTCGACGTCTAAGCGTCGAGCACCAGCTTGCCGCCTTTGATGCGCGAGACGCAGATGCAGATGCGCCCGCCCGAAGACGTGGTGGCGCGCTCATCGGGCTTCAGCGTGTGGTCGCGATGCTCGATCGGCGTGTCGGAGGATACCACCGTCATCGGGCAGATGCCGCATTCGCCGCGCCCGCAATAGAATTTCGGCGTGTGGCCGGACATCATCATGGTCTCGAGGATGCTCGCCTCGGCCGGCACGTCGAATTCGAGGCCCGAGCGCTTCAAGGTGACATGGAACGGATTGTTCTCCGGCCGGAAGACGGGCGGCGGCGCAAAGCATTGCTCATGGATCTGCAGCTTCGAGAGGCCCGCCGCGCCGGCGGCCGCGGTGACGGCCTTGTTCAGCGCGTAAGAGCCGCAAACATAGACCTCGGACGGGTAGGCGAGCTTCTTCGCCAGCGGCTTCACATCGAGCGGCTTCGCCGCGCTCGATTCCTCGTGCAGGATGACGTGCCCGCCGGCGAGCGCCGACACCTCGTCGCGATAGGCCATCTGCTCCAGATCGCGCGCGACATAGGCGAGAGTGAAAGCGCGGCCTTCGCGCTTCAGCCGGCGCGCCATGGAAAAGATCGGCACGATGCCGATGCCGCCGGCGACCAGCAGTCGGTTCGCGGGATGCGTCTCGAGCGGGAAATCGTTGCGCGGTGAGGAGATGTTGAGCGTCGCGCCGAGCTCGAGATCGCTGAGGAATTTCGAGCCGCCGCCGCCGTCCTCGCGTCGCTCGACCACGATGCGATAGGTATCGGGCGCGTCATCGCCGGTGACCGTGCCGCCGAGCAGCGAATAAGGATGCGTCGCTTGCGCGCCATCGGCCAGCCTGACCGTGACCTCGATATGCGCGCCCGGCGCGTAAGAAGGCAATGCCGCGCCATCCTTCGCTTTCAGCACCAGCTCACGGATGGCCGGCGTCAAAGCCCGCACGGCAGCAAGGGTAACGTCATATTGTGCCATAGCGCGACGATAGCGCCGGCGCCGGGCACGTGCTAGGCACCGATCATGACGCACGCCGTTCTGCCGCCGATCACGCTTGTCCTTGGCGGCGCGCGCGCGGGCATGAGCCGCTTCGCCGAGGAGCTCATCGAGCGCACGGCCCGGCCGGCGGTTTATCTCGCAACCGCC
>DATNGE010000081.1:0-17363 GCA_035606035.1 Allostellaceae bacterium | reverse complement strand
GATTGCCTCTTGAATGGGCTCGACGATATCGGCCTGACCCTCAAGAAAGAATCGAAGATCGCCGCTTTCGAGCAGAAGCAGCATCTGTCGCAGCCCTGGCTCTGAGCGGCCTGGCTATGAGCGGAGAAATGTGAATGGCCGCCAATCGAAAGATTCTCTCGCTGCCGGGCGACGGCATCGGCCCCGAGGTGATGCGCCAGGTCAATCGCGTTGTCGAATGGTTCGACAAGAAGCGCATCGCCAGCTTCGATGTGAGCGAGGATCTGGTCGGCGGCGCGGCATTCGACAAGCACGGCACGCCGCTCACCGACGAGACGATGCGCCGCGCGATGGAAAGCGACGCGGTACTCTTCGGCGCGGTCGGCGGCCCGAAATGGGACAATCTGCCCTTCGCGCAAAAGCCCGAGCGCGGCCTGCTCCGGCTGCGCAAGGATATGGACCTTTTCGCCAATCTCCGGCCCGCGCTCGTCTTCGATCCGCTGATCGGCGCCTCGACTTTGAAGCCCGAGGTGATCGAGGGGCTCGACATCCTCATCATCCGCGAGCTGACCGGCGGCACCTATTTCGGCGAGCCGCGCGGCATCACCACCTTGCCTGACGGCACGCGCCGCGGCGTCAACACGCAGGTCTATACGACGCCCGAGATCATCCGTGTCGGCCGCGTCGCTTTCGAGCTCGCGCGCAAGCGTCACAACAAGGTCTGCTCGGTCGAGAAGGCCAATGTCATGGAATCGGGCGTGCTGTGGCGCGAGGAGATGCAGAAGCTGCACGACAGCGAATATAAGGATGTCGAGCTCTCGCATATGTATGCGGATAATTGCGCGATGCAGCTGGTGCGCAATCCGAAGCAGTTCGATGTCATCGTGACCGACAATCTCTTCGGCGATCTCTTGTCGGATTGCGCGGCGATGCTCACCGGCTCGCTCGGCATGCTGCCCTCGGCCTCGCTGGGCGCGCCCGATTCAAGCGGCCGCCGCAAGGCGCTCTACGAGCCGGTCCATGGCTCGGCGCCCGACATCGCCGGCAAGGATGCGGCCAATCCGCTCGCCTGCATGCTCTCCTTCGCGATGATGCTGCGCTATTCCTTCGATCTCAAAGAAGAAGCCGATCTCGTCGAGAAGGCGGTCAACAACGCGCTCGCGGCGGGCGTCAGGACCGGCGACATCATGCAGCCGGGCATGAAACGCGTCTCGACCACCGAGATGGGCAACGCCGTCCTGGCGGAGTTGCAGAAGCTCGCGTAACGCACGCCGCTCTATCTATGCGTCATTCCCGCGTAAGCGGGAATCCAGTTTGCATACTGGATGTCCGCTTTCGCGGGCATGACGAAGAGAAGAATGCGTGCGCTCTACCGAAACGCCGGACGGACTTCTTCGGCGAAACGCTGCATCTCGTCCTTGACCTGCTGGTGCGGCTTCAGGCCGACATTGAAATAGAGGATGACCTCGTCGAAGCCGGCGGCTTCAACTTTTTTGAGAGTATCGGTGATCTGCTGCGCCGAGCCCAAGAGGACCGAGTTCTCGGTCAGGTCTTCGGGCTTCACGTGATGGAGCCGCTCGGTCATCTCGACCATGTAGCGATAGGAGGGCGGCGCGGTCTTCGGATCGCTCGGAAAGGCCGGGATGACGCATTCCTTGTAATAGCGGATCTGGCGCGCGCGCTGCGCCGCCTCCTGCTCCTTGTTGTCGGCGAAATGCGTGAAGTAGGAGCAGATCAGCCGCCCCGGCTTATTGCCGGCGGCGCGGCAGGTCTCTTTGTAGAGATCGGCGACCTGCTTCAGGCCGCCATAGCTCATCGCCGCCGCGAAAGGTGCGACCACGAGGCCGCAATTGAGGCGCGCGGCGAGCTCGATCGAGGGCTTGGAGAAAGACGCGACATAGGCCGGGATCGGCTTCTGCACCGGCTGCGGCGTGATCACCATGTTCTCGAAGGAATAATATTTGCCCTTATGCGTGACCGGGCCGGTGCCGGCCCAGAGCTTCTTCACCACCTCCATGCCTTCGTTGAAGATCGCCTGGTTCTCGGCGAAAGAGATGTTGAAGGGCGCGTATTCGCGCGAATCGTAGCCGCGCCCCGCGGCCCAATCGACGCGCCCGCCCGAGAGCAGATCGAGGCTCGCCCATTGCTCGGCGACGCGGATCGGATGGTGCAGCGGCAGCACCGTCACCGCCGGGGCGAGGCGGATCTTCTTGGTGCGCGCCGCTGCATAGGCGAGGGTCAGATCGGGGCAGGAGAGCACGCCGAGCGAGCTGAAATGGTGCTCGCCGATCCAGGCCGAATGGAAGCCGAGCTCGTCGGCGAAAAGCGTCTCGTCGAGAATATTCGCGACGAACTGGTTCGCACTGCGCGAATTGTTGAGATAGTGATTGTCGCTCAGCGTGAAATAGCCGAATTCCATCGATTCCTCCCAAAGCCGTTTCGACTGTACCGCAGGCGCCGGGCGCCGCGAAGCGGTCCCCGGCCGGGCCCGCGGATTAACCTTAGCGACCTGTCTTAACTAAGTATTCCGCGCGGAGCGGATTCGCAAAATTAACTATAATTCGTAATATTTTCGACAATATATTCGGTTAAGCGCGAGAATATATGGTTATTTTCTGTACGCGAGTACGTTGTTACTTGGAAAGTTCTTCGACATATGGAATCGTTTGCGGGTGGGGCGCGGGGTACTCGCTCTTTCTGCATCTGGCACAAGCAACGACATCCTCGGCTCCCCACGCGTGATCCTCTTTGCGAAGGTGCTCCTCGCTCATGACCGCGGCGGGTGTTTCTGCCCTCTTCTGTGCGGTTCTCTACGCCGGCCTGCTTGCGTTGACGCCGGCTCGCCGGATGTGGAGCCGCGACACCGCGCTTGCCTCGCTGGCTTGCGCGCTGACCGCGCTCTGGGCCGTCGCGATCTTCGCCGGCGGCGCGCTGCCGGCGCGGGCGGCGCTCGAGATGGCGCCGCTTCTGGTCTGGACGATTTTCCTGTCACAGCTCATCGCGCCGACCATCAACCCGCGCGTCGATCCGCGGCTGCGCTCCGCCATGCTCACGGTCCCGGCGGCGATCGGCTTCGGCGTGCTCTGGAACGATATGCTGTCGGCGTTGAAGATCGGCGCCGGCGTTCTCACCGAGCCCCAGATCATCGGCCGCGAAGCGGTTGCGATCTTCGGTCTGCTGCTGGTGGAAAATCTTCTCCGCAATACCGCGGCGCGCCGGCAACGCAAGGTCGTGCCCCTCTCCATCGCGCTCGGCGGGTTCTTCGCCTATCAGCTCTTTCTCTATTCCGACGCGCTGCTCTTCGGATCCGTGAGCGATCTCTTCGCCGCGGCGCAGCCCGCGATCGCCTGCCTGGTGGCGCCGTTCCTCGCTCTGAGCTTGCTGCGCAACCGCGGCTGGAAGGTCGAGCTCCATCTCTCCCAACGCGTCGTGCTGCACAGCCTCACGCTGGTTGCGTCGGGCGTGTTCCTCCTCGCCATCGTCACCGTCGCCGGATTGCTGCGCGATTGGGGCGGCGGCTGGGGCCGGGTCGTGCAGGTGACGGCGCTCTTCGGCAGCATGCTCGGGCTCGCCGCACTTTTTTCCTCGCGGACCATCAAGGCGCGGCTCCGCTATCTCGTCGCCCGCAATTTCTTCGCCCAGCGCTACGACTATCGCCTCGAATGGATGAATTTCATCGACCTGCTCTCGGCCCGCGGCGCCGGCGAGGATTTGAAGCAGCGCGCGATCGAAGGCATCGCCAATGTCGTCGAGGCTCAAGGCGGGGCGCTCTGGCTGCGCGACGACGCGCGCGGCGATGGCGCTTTCGTGCCGGTCTCGGTCTGGAACACGCAGCTTGCCAGCGACGCGCGCGAGCCGGCGGACAGCGCTTTCGTCAACGGCTTTCGCGGCGGAAACTGGATCCAGGAATTCGATCGGGGCCGCGCCTACGAGACTTTCGGCGAATGCTGGCTCGCAGTGCCGCTCGCCGCGCAGAACCAGCTCATCGGCTTCATCACCTTGTCGCCGTCGCGTACGCCGTTCGAGCTCAATTGGGAAAGCTTCGAGCTGCTGCGCGCGCTCGGCCGGCAAGCCGCCAGCTATATCGCCGAAGAGCGGCTCGTCCAGCAGCTCCAGGATTCGCGCCGGCTGCAGGATTATGCCAAGCGCTTCGCCTTCGTGGCGCATGACATCAAGAATCTCGCGGCGCAGCTTCGCATGGTCACGCTCAATGCCGAGCGCCACGGCGAGGATCCGGCCTTCCGCGCCGATGCGTTCGCGACCATTCGCCACTCGGTCACGCGGATGAACGATCTCTTGGCGCAGCTCCGTGCCAATCAAATCCGCGAAAGCAACGCTGAACTGGTGATCGCGACGATCGACGCGGTTCCCCTCTTACGGCGCATGCTGGAAAAACCCGGCGCCGGTCTCGCCCGGATTCAATGCGCTTTCGAGGTCAATAGCGCTCGCGTCACGATGGCGGAGGTGCAGCTCACCTCGGTGGTCGAGCTGCTGCTCGACAATGCCATCGAAGCCTCGCCCGCCGAGGCGCGAATCCTGCTCGGCCTCAAATGCCGCGAGGGCAAGCTCCTGATCGACATTTCCGATCAAGGCGCCGGCATGGATATCGACTTCATCCACGGCCAGTTGTTCCGGCCGTTCCGCTCGACCAAGGCAGAAGGCTACGGCATTGGCGCCTACCAGACGCGCGAGCTCTTGCGCATGGCGGGCGGCGATCTCGACGTGATCAGCGCCCCCGGCGCCGGAACGACCATGCGAATCATTCTCCCGCTTGCGAAAGAAGGGGCCGTCTCGACGGCGGCTTAGGACGATGAAAGACACGAAACTCAGCATCCTTGTCGTCGAGGACGATGACGGCCTTATCCGCCAATACCGCTGGGCGCTCGCCGATTGCGAGGTCGTGGTGGCGAGCAACCGCGAGAACGCGATCGCCGAATTCCGCCGCGTGCGGCCGCCGGTGGTGATCCTCGATCTCGGCCTCCCGCCCGAGCCCGAGACGGTGCGCGAAGGCATGATCACGCTCGAGGCGATCCTCGCCGCCGTCCCCGGTACCAAGATCATCGTCGCGACGGGCCAGGAGAACCACGAGGCGGCGCTGCGCGCCGTCGCGCTCGGCGCCTATGATTTCTACGAGAAGCCGGTCGATGTCGATTTGCTGCGCCACATGGTCGAGCGCGCCGCCAAGCTCGCCGATCTCGAAAGCGAAAACCGCCGGCTCCTGGAGCTCGCGCCGCGCTCGCCGATCGACGGCATCGTCGCAGCGAGCCCGCAAATGGCGCGCGCGCTGCGCGCCATCGAGAAGATCGCGCCGACCGATGTTGCCGTGCTCCTCCTCGGCGAAAGCGGCACCGGCAAAGAGGTGCTGGCGCAAGCGATCCATCGCCTGAGCCCGCGCGCCAAGAAGCCGTTCGTCGCGATCAATTGCGCCGCGATCCCCGAGACGCTGCTCGAGAGCGAGCTCTTCGGCCACGAGAAAGGCGCTTTCACCGGGGCGGTGAAGCAAACGATCGGGAAGATCGAAAGCGCCAGCGGCGGCACGCTCTTCCTCGACGAAATCGGCGACGTCCCGCTGGCGATGCAGGTGAAGCTCCTGCGGTTCCTGCAAGATCAAGTGGTCGAGCGCATCGGCGGCCATCGCCCGATCCAAGTCGATGTCCGCATCATCTGCGCCACCAACCAGAATCTCGACGAGCTGATGGCGAACGGCAAGTTTCGCGAGGATCTCTATTACCGGCTCAACGAAGTGCGGATGGTCGTCCCGCCGCTGCGCGAGCGCGAAGGCGACGCGATCCTGCTCGCGACCTTCTTCCTCAAGAAGTTCAACGCTCAGTTCAACCGCAAGCTCAAGGGCTTCGGCTCCGACGCTCTGGCCGCGATCGCCACCCACCCGTGGCGCGGCAATGTCCGCGAGCTGGAGAACCGGGTGAAGCGCGCGGTGGTGATGGCGGACGGCGCGGCGATCTCCGCGGCCGATCTCGAGCTCGCGGCGGCCGAGCTGCCCGACGGCTCGCTCGATCTGCGCGAGGCGCGGGCCCGGGCCGAGCGCGGCGTCGTGCAGATGGCGCTCGCCCAGACGAACGGCAATCTCTCGCGCGCCTCGAAGCTCTTGGGCATCAGCCGCCCGACGCTCTACGGTCTGCTCGAAGGCCTCGGCCTCGAAGCCGCGTCTTAAAGCCGTTTCCGCAAAGCCACCGCTGCGAATTCGACGCCTCTGACGTGGCCCGCGGGGAACGCCCGCGCCACGCCGCCGTTTCATTAGCGCAAAACGCTAGGGCGCTGGTGAGACGCGCGTGACGATCGCTTGGATGGATTGCGGCACCTTGCAGGACATTGCACCGCTCGCGGCAGGTGGCGCCGCGGTTCGCCGGGTTTGCAGCAATCATCTTGAGCGTGGCAGCGACCGAAGCATCGCGAGTCCACGGATGTCGGAGGCGGCGGGGCTGGAATGAGCGACGCCGGTCCTGCCAATCAATCGCCGCCGCGCACCGCCGCGACCCAGCAAAAAAGCCGATGGCCAGGCTGGATTTGGGCGGTGCCGATCGCCGCGCTCGCCATCTGCGCTTGGCTCGCGGTGCGCGAACTGAGCAGCTCCGGCATCGGGATCACGGTGCGCTTCGATGATGCCGCCGGCATGAAGCCGAAGGACACGAAAATCATGTATCGCGGTGTCGAGATCGGCGAGGTGACCGATGTTGCCCTGGCGCGCGATCTCACGCATGTCGACGCCAAGATCGAAGTCGACACCAGCGTCAAGAACGACCTCAACACGGGGACGCGCTTCTATCTCAAAGGCGCGCAGCCCAGCCTCACCGATCTGTCGTCGCTCAAATCGATCGTTTCAGGTCCGACGATCGAGATGGTGCCGGGCATCGGCGAGTCGACGCGCGAATTTTCCGGCATCGCGGGCGAGCCGCCCATGCCGCTGGTCGTCTCAGTGCTCTACCTCGTGAACTTCGATGGCGATGCCGGCAGCCTCAAAACCGGCTCGCCGGTGACCTTACATGGCTTCACGGTCGGCGAGGTGAAGAGCACCCAACTCGTCACCGATCCGAAGACCGGCAAGATCACGATACCGGTGGTCCTGGCGCTCGATCCGACGCGTTTCCATTTCTCCAGCGGTGCGCCTTCCGACGGGAAGTGGCGACCACTGCTCGATGCGACGCTCGCGCAGCTGATCGGCGAGGGGCTGCGCGCGCGCCTTAGCCAGACCCCGCCGCTTGTCGGCGCGCAGCAGGTGACACTCGATATTACCGGCGATAAGGACAGCGCCAGTCTCGGCACCGGCAAGGAATACCCCGAGATCCCGGCGATAGGCGGTGGCGGCATCGAGAGTGTCGTCGCGCAGATCGGCAAGCTGCCGGTCGCCCAGATCGGCGACAACGTGAAGGCGATCACCGAACATGTTGATCAGCTGGTATCGGAGCCGCAGCTCAAGGACACGATCGACCATCTCGACCAAAGCGTCACGACACTCGATCAGACGCTGCAAGCGGCGGGGCCGCAAATCGCGCCGACGATCAAGAGCGTGCGCCAGACGGTCGAGACGCTGCGCGGGACGGCCAAAGAGATCGATGCGACCGCGGCGGCGGTGAAGTCGATGGCGGGCGGCAGCCCGGCCTCGCCCAACGGCAATCTCCAGCAGGCGATGGCCGAGCTGAGCCAGGCGGGCCGCGCCGTACGCACGCTTGCCGATTATCTCGATCAACATCCCGAAGCACTGATCAAGGGGCGTGGCAAATGAGGATGCGATGGCTCGCTCTTGCTCTCGCGCTGCTGCTCTCGGCTTGCGGCTCGAGCCCGAAGACGCAGTTCTATACGCTCGATGCCGTCCCGCCGCAGGCAGCGACGCAAGCCGCGGGATCCAACCCGGTGCAGATCGCCGCGGTGCATATTCCGCCGACCCTCGACCGGCAGGAGATGGTGCGCGAGACCGCGCCGCATCAGCTCGATGTCAGCGATCAGAATCGCTGGGGCGGCTCGCTCGACTCTTTGATCCAGCGTGTTCTGACCCAGGATCTGACGCAGCGTCTGCCCGCGGGCAGCGTCGTGTTGCCGCAAGAGCCGGCGCCGCCGCGCCATGGCGCGATCGTCATCGATATCCTGCAATTCGACGAGGATGCGAGCGGCCAGGTGACCTTCGATGGCAGCTGGTCGCTGACCGGCAGCGATGCCGAAAAGCCGCTCGCGAGCCGGCATCTCCGTCTCAGCGCGCACGCCACGTCGAACAGCTATAGCGATCAGGTCGCGGCGATGAGCCGGGTGCTCGGCGAGCTCAGCGATAACATCGCCGGCGAGCTCGCGGTTGCGACCCGAACGTCGGGCAAGGCTCAGGCCGAGCGCTAGCCGAGCCGCTCGAGGCCGCGCGCGATATAGCGCTCCAATCTGACGCCCATCAGATAACCGGTTTGCGCCGCGGGCGGGATGCGCCGCGTGCGCCGCATCGCGCCGGCGAAATCGAGGCTCGGCCGCTGTGCCAGCCATACCAGCGCGATGAGCTCGCGCCGTGCCTCGGGCGATAGGCACTCGATCGCCTGTTCGAGATGCCGCCGTTCGTCGCTCTCGAACGCGGCGAGATCGATCCTGTCCGTGATGACGAAGGGCAAAGCGTCCGGCGGTTTGGCGCGCGGCGTTTTGCGGCCAATGCCGAGGTAGTCCACCATCGCGCGCTCGTCGCGGCTGCGGCGGCGCGAGGCCTCGGCGATAGCGAGAGCATCGGCGACCTTGAGCGCCTGCAGCATCATCACTTCATCATAAGCGCGGCATGCCTGCATTGAGAAGTCGCCGCTGCGTCGGGCGGGCGACACGGCCGCTTATCCGAATGAGTGAGCCAATGCGCTTGCGCATTCAGCGGCCGATACAGGAAACTGGTCCCCATCGGCGCGCGTCGTGATCATCGCTTGGGGGAGAGATGGCAGATCCAGCGAACCCAGATCTCATCCAGAGTGTCGGCGGTATCGTTGCCGCGGTCGCGGCGCTTGGCACGGCATCCATGGGCTTTGTCGATGCGCTGAAAGCCTTCGGCGGTGGCCCGTCCAATTTCGGCTTTGCCGGCATCCGGCGGACGCTCAGCCCCTTCTTGCCGAAAACGGCCAACGGCGCCTTCACCGAAGCAAAGCTCTTGGACGCGCTGCGCTCGAATTGGATCAACGGCGTTGCCAAAGCCGACCAAAAGGCCAAGGCGAAGGCGCTCATCCATCTCGGCCTCACCGCCGGCAATGCGCGGGATCTGGCGAAAGCGGCGGGAGTCGATGAAGACACTTTGGCCTCGGTGGCGAATAAGGTCGCCGGACGCGTCCAAGTCAATCCGGCGCTGACGCCGGCCGAAACCAATGCGCTCGGCCAGTTCGACGCGATCTTGAGCGCCATCCTCGACGAAGCCTATGAGCGCGCCGATCAGCAATATCGCAACGGCACGAAAATTCTGGCGACATTCTTCGCCGTCACCTTCGGGATTGCCGGCAGTTGCTTGATCAAAGGCGCGAGTTGGGACGATGCCGGCCTCGGCCTGCTCGTCGGCCTCGTGGCCGTGCCGCTCGCGCCGGTCGCCAAGGATTTGGCCTCATCGCTTCAGGCTGCGGTCACCGCGCTGCAGACGACGCAGCGCGGGTTGCGCCGGTGACCTATTTCCTCAATTTCCGCGCCGCGGGCGTCGGCGGCGCGGTGATCGACCCTTATCTGCTCGAAGGCGACGGCGCGACCAACCCGCCGACGCTCAGCGTCGTTCCTTGGGCGCAAGTGCCGTCGGTTTTCGCGGGGCGCAACATCCTGTTCGCGACGCATGGCTTTAACGTCCATTACGCGGCGGGCGCGAAAGCGTTGGGAAGGCTCGGCGAGTACCTCGCTTTGCCGGAGCCCAGCCTCTATGTCGGCCTGCTGTGGCCGGGTGATGCCTGGCTACCGGTCGTCGATTATCCGTTCGAAGGCGATGTCGCGGTCGATTGCGGCCGGCGCCTGGCGCAGTTCTGCAACAGCTGGGCGGCCGGGGCGCAGAGCTTCTCCTTTGCCTCGCACAGCCTCGGCGCGCGCTTCGTGCTGCAGGCGATCATGGCGATAAACGGGCGCGTCGATACCGCTTGCATCGCCGCCGGCGCGATCAATTGCGATTGCTTCATGGCCGAATATGCCGCCGCGCTGAAGCGGGTCGCGACCGTCTCGCTGCTGGCATCGCATAAAGACGACGTGCTGAAAATCGCCTTCACGATCGGCGATCCGATCGCCGATCTGCTGCACGACGATCACACGCCGTTCCGGCCCGCGCTCGGCTATAACGGGCCTGCCGTTCCCGCGCCGGCGCAAATCCTCGCGCCGTGGCAGATCGCCGATGCCTGCGATTATGGTCACGGCGACTATCTGCCCTCCGATGGCGACGACAAGTGGAAGAAAGTCGCCGATTTCATGCGCCTGACGTTCCTCCACGTGCCCGCGCCCGTGCCGAGCTGCTGAGCGGCTCGGCCTCCTAGTCGCGAACTCCCTGCCCATCCGGCGGATGGTGCGGGTCGCCGCGCGCTGCCATATCCGAGATCATGCAGCCAGCGGAGAGAAGCATGACCGATACAGCCGATGTTCTCAGCCAATTTTCCGACCGCCTCGCCGATCTCGCCGAACAGGCGGGCGGAGGCGTCGTCGCGGTGGCCGGCGGCGGGCGCTGGCCGGTCAGCGGCATCCATTGGCGCCCCGGCGTGATCGTCACCGCCGAGGAGGCGCTGGAGCGCGATGACGGCATCGAGGTGATGACCGCCGATGGCAAGATCCATCAAGCGACTCTCGCCGGGCGCGATCCGAGCACCGACGTCGCCGTGCTGCGTTTCCAACCCGATGGCGCCGGCGTCGCGAAGCTCGGCGATGCAGCCAACCTGCGCGCCGGCAATCTCGTGCTCGCCATCGGCCGGCATCAGCGCGGCACGATCGCCGCTTCCGGCATGGTCGCGGTCGCCGGCGGCGCCTGGCACAGCCGGCGCGGCGGCACGATCGATCATTTCATTCGCCTTGATCTCCGCCTCGCGCCGAGCGCCGAGGGCGGTGCCCTCGTCAGCACGCAGGGCGAGGTGCTCGGCATGACCGTGACCGGTCCGCGCCGGCGCGCGCTGGCGATCCCGCGCTCGACCATTGATCGCGTCGTCGATCAGCTTCTCGCCAAGGGGCGCATCGCGCGCGGCTATCTCGGCGCCGGCCTCCGGCCGGTGGCGCAGCCGGCGGGCGTGCTGGCGATCAGCCTCGATCCCGCGGGTCCTGCCGTGAAAGCCGGGCTGCTCGTTGGCGACATCATCAGCGCCTGGAACGGCAAACCGGTGACGCGGGTGCGCCAGGTGATGCAGCTGCTGACGCCGGAATCGGTCGGCACGGCGGTCGAGCTCGATCTCGTCCGCGGCGGCGCGCCGGCGAAGCTCAGCCTCACGATCGGCGAGCGGCCGCTTCCCCATCAGGGGCAGCGCTAGCCTGGTCTTGGGCATGCGCCGCCGCATTCCCACATAAGGAAGATGCCGAACATTGCGATCTTCGCGCGCGAGGGCGCCCTTCGGGGCGCTCTCGAGGCCGTCGCGCGCGCCCATGGCGTGTTCGTCGATGGCGCGAGCGATGTCGCAGCGCTGCAGCGCCTGCTCGATCGGCACGCGATCGATGTCGTGCTGGCGGAAGGGATCAGTGCCGAGGACCTCGCCGCGCTCGGCGATCACGCGGCACGTTCGATCGTGCTCGCCGATGAAGAGGACGCTGCCGATCTCGCCTTGGCCGGCGCCGCTGCGGTGCTGCCGCGCGATGCCGATGTCGAAACGATCCGGGCGGCGGCCACGCTGGCCGGGCGTGGCTTGCGGCTGGTGCCCGATCACACGCTCGAGCGGCTGCGCGCGCTTGCCGGTGTCGAGGCGGCGCCGGCTTCGGCTGAAGCGCCGCTGCTGACGCCGCGCGAGCGCGAGGTG
This sequence comes from Allostellaceae bacterium, assembly GCA_035606035.1. GTDB lineage: Bacteria > Pseudomonadota > Alphaproteobacteria > ATCC43930 > CGMCC-115725 > CAIKMD01. The sequence continues at coordinate 5,469 of DATNGE010000081.1, read as the reverse complement.
CTGGTCGCGATGGCCGATGGCGCCTCGAACAAAATGATCGCGCGCCGCCTCGGCATCTCCTTCCATACGGCGAAATTCCATGTCGCCTCGATCCTGACCAAGCTCGATGCCGAGACGCGGACCGAAGCGCTGGCCCGTGCGGCGCGCATGGGGCTGGTGATGCTCTAACCTTGTCGCGGCCGTGGAGCGTTCCCATCTGATCTCACCCATGAGCAACATCAACACTCTCGACCAGCTCCAACCCGACGCAGACATTCCCACCAGTTCCGGCACAAGCGACCTCGCCGCCTTCGATGCCTATTCGCGCGCGGTGATCGGCGCCGTCGACAAAGTCGGCCCGGCGGTGCTGCATCTCCAGATCGAAGCGCAGAAAGGCCCGGGGGGCAGCGGCTCCGGCGTCGTGTTCACGCCTGACGGTTATGTCCTGACCAATAGCCACGTGATTGCCGGCGCGAAGCGCATCACCGCGACCTTCGCCGACGGCCATGCGCTCACCGCCAGCATCGTCGGCGACGATCCCGACACCGATCTCGCCGTGCTGCGCCTCAATGGCGAGGCGCCGGCTTGGGCGCGGCTCGGCTCCTCGCGCGATCTGCGCGTCGGGCAGCTCGTCGTCGCGATCGGCAATCCCTTCGGCTTCCAGGCGACGGTGACCGCCGGCGTGGTCAGCGCGCTCGGCCGCAGTCTGCGCTCGCGCTCGGGGCGCTTGATCGACAGCGTCATCCAGACCGACGCGGCGCTCAATCCCGGCAATTCGGGCGGGCCGCTGGTCAATTCGGCGGGTGACATCATCGGCATCAACACGGCGATCATCGCGATGGCGCAGGGCATCTGCTTCTCGATCTCGGTCGACACGGTCGAGTTCGTCGCCGCGCGCCTCATCCGCGAAGGCCGCGTGCGCCGCTGCTATATCGGCGTCGCCGGGCAGAACGTGCCGATCGCGCGCAAGGTCGTCCGCTTCCATGCGCTTGCGCGCGAAAGCGGCGTGCTGGTGCAAAGCGTCGCGCAGGACGGCGCGGCCGCGGCGGGCGGCTTGCTCTCGGGCGATATCATCGTCGAGCTCGACGGCCATCCGACCGGCAATATCGACGAGCTGCATCGCCTGCTCGTCGAGGACCGGCTCGGCGTCTCGGTGCCCATGGTCGTCTTGCGGCGCGAGCTGAAGCTCACTCTGCCGGTGGTGCCGCGGGAAATCCCGCCGGCAGCATGAGCTTCAGTCAGGTCTTCGCCTTCTGGGGGAGATCGGGCCAGATCTTCCGCGCGATCTCGCCGTCTTCGGCAAAAGCGTGGCAGGTGTTGAGCAGGCGCATGCGGCGATTGCTTTGCACCGGCTCGCCGGTGCGGTCGCTCATGCGGTTGCGGTAAGGGAAGATCGTCTGGAAGGCGACCGTCGCCAGCCGCCCGATGAGCTCGACATGATGGGTGCAGCCATGTACCCCGCCGAAGAGCTCGAAGACCTTGGCGTTGAAGCCCTTCGCGATCTTCAGCCCTTTGAGCTGCTGGAAATTCGGCAGGATCGCCGGGCAGACGGCGAAGGGGCTGTTATCGGTCGCGGCTTCGACCGCGACGATGGTGAGCGAATCGTCGACCGTGAGGCGCAGCCACATCTCGTGGATGAAATCGCCGACCTTCACCTCGCCGCGATAGTCGTTCTTGAAGGAATAGCTCTTACCGTCGGTGAGGCGGCCTTCGATGTCCCAAAGCCCGTCTTGGCGCCGGTAGCCCTGCATTTCGATGCGTCTCGTATGGATCGGCTCGCGCGGGGTGGCGGCGGGTAAAGGCATGTTGCGGGTCTTTCGGAAAATGAAGGACTAAGCGGTCGCGGGGGCGGCGGCGGTCTCGGCAGCGAGGAATTTTTCGAGCGTGCCCCGCTCGATGTCGCGCGAGATGAAGGCATCGCCGATGTCATGCGCGAGGATCAAGGTGATGCGGCCGTCGCGCACTTTCTTGTCCTTGCTCATATGCTGCAGCAGCGCGGCTGGCGTGAAGCGGCGGGCATTGGCGATCTGGCGTATCGCGATCGGCAGGCCGACGGCTTCGTAATGGCGGCGCACGCGTTTGACCGAGTCGCGCGGGCAGATGCCGAGCTCGGCCGAGAGATCGAACGCCAGCCGCATGCCGAGCGCGACCGCCTCGCCATGCAGCAGCGTATCGCCGAAGCCGGTCTCGGCTTCGAGCGCATGGCCGAACGTATGTCCGAAATTGAGGAGCTGGCGCTCGCCGGTCTCGCGCTCATCGACGGCGACGACGGCGGCTTTGGCGGCGCAGCTTTTCAGCACCGCCTGACGGCGCGCATCGGCATCGCCTGCAATGAGCTTCGGCCCGGCCTGGTCGAGCCATTCGAAGAAGGCGCGATCGCGGATGAAGCCGTATTTCACCACCTCGGCATAGCCGGCGAGCAGCTCGCGCCGTGGCAGCGTGGCGAGCGTGTCGATGTCGGCGAGCACCAGCACCGGCTGGTGAAAGGCGCCGATCAGATTCTTGCCGTGCTTGCTGTCGATCGCGGTCTTGCCGCCGACCGAGCTGTCGACCTGCGAGAGCAGGGTCGTCGGCACTTGCACGTAATCGAGGCCGCGCAACAGGGTTGCGGCGGCAAAGCCGGTAAGATCGCCGATGACACCGCCGCCGAGCGCGATCAGCGGCGTGCCACGCTCGATGCCGAGCGCCAGCACGTCCTCGCAGAGCTTCCCGAAATGCGCGAAATCCTTGGTCGCTTCGCCGGGCGGCAGAATGATCGCGTGATGCGCGATCTTCGCCTTGTCGAGGCCCGCTTGCAAAGCTTTGAGATGGAGCTTGGCGACGTTTTCGTCCGTGACGATGACGGCGCGTTTCTGTCGCACCACCGGCGCGATCAGTGCCCCGGACTCGGCCAAGAGCCCGGCGCCGACCACGATATCGTAGCTGCGTTCGCCGAGCTCGACGCGCAGGGTGTCGCGCCGGCTCATGGACTGGCCCCGATCGCGGGCGCGAGGAAATGATCGAGCGCCTCGATCACCCTGGCGAGGGTCGCTTCCGGCGGCCCATCGACCGTGTCGACGGTGATATCGGCCTCGGCGTAGACGGGATGGCGCTCGGCGATCAGCCGAGTCAGCACGGCGCGCGGATCGCCGGTTTTCAGGAGCGGCCGGTTGTTCCGGCGCCCGACGCGGGACAGCAGCGTGTCGAGATCGGCGCGCAGCCAGACCGAGATCGCGCGGGCGCGGATCAGGTTGCGCGTCGTCGGATCCATAAAGGCGCCGCCGCCGGTCGCGAGAATCTGCGGCGGACCGTCGAGCAGCCGCGCGATCACCCGGCGCTCGCCGTTGCGGAACACCGCCTCGCCGTCGCGCGCGAAAATCTCTTCGATGCTGGCGCCGGCGGCGGCTTCGATCTCGGCGTCGGCGTCCATGAAGGGCAGGCCGAGGGCCTGCGCCAAGCGCCGGCCGATGCTCGACTTGCCGGCCCCCATCAACCCGACCAGTGCGATCGTCTTCGGCGCGCGCCACGGCAGGGCGTGCGTCATTGTCGCATCGCTCCGCGCTGCCCGAGTTTCGTTGAAACGCGCAAGATGCATCGATAAACTGCGGCCAAGCTGTACATGGCCGCAGCCTAGCATACCGCCAGGACGCTTCGCCAATCGCGCTTCCCCGTCACCAGTTTCGGGCAAAACAAAAATGGGTCGTCTCCTCCTGATCGTTTTGGCGCTTGTCGTCGTAATCGTGGCCGGCGGCACGGTATTTCTCATGGTCTGGAATGTCCCGGCGCCGACGACTCGCGTTGAAAAGCAGATTCCGGATGCGCGTTTTCCGCGCTGAGCGGAGCTCGATCCTCTTCCTGCTGACTGCCGCCCTAGCCGGTGCCTGCGTGCCGGGGCCCGTTCTCGCCCAATCCGGCGCGCCGATTCCGCTCTACCGACCGAATCCATCGGTGCCGCAGGGCACGACGCCGGCGGGACCGCCGCTGCTGATCCCGCCGCCTGCAAGCAACGACGACATCCAGACCGAGACCTTGGCCCCGGTCGATTCGTCCTGGACGGGGACGCTCGGCGTCGCCGATCGCGCCCTGCCGCGCAATATGTGGTCGACGACCCCGCGCAGTTTCGTTGCCGGCGCCTTGCCGCTGCTGCAGCCGACCGACTCGCCCGTGCTGCAGGGGCTGACGCGCCGCCTGTTGTTAAGTGATGCGCTCGCGCCGCGCGGCCAGGATCCCGCCGGGGCCCCGAGCCTCATTGATCGGCGGGTCGATCGCGTGCTTGCTTTCGGCTATGGCGAGGGCGCGGCGCTGATCGCCGCTTTGCCGCAGAACCATGTCAGCGAAACGTTCGATCGCGACATGGTGGAGCTGCGAATCGTCGCGGGCGATCTCAGCGGTGCTTGCCGCACCGTGAATGACCGCGCCGGCCGTTACGGTACGCGCTGGTGGAGCGAAGCGCTCGTCGGCTGTCAGGCGCTGTCCGGCGCCTATGACCAGGCGAGCCTCGGTCTCAGCGCCCTGCGCGAGCAAAAAGCCGACCGCGATCCGGTTTTCGAGACGCTGATCAACGCCACTCTCGGGCGGCGCGGCAAGCTCGAGAAATTCTCCGATCCGTCGCCTTTCCGCATGGCGCTGCTCGCCGCGGGGAAATTGCCGCTGCCGCCCGACGCGCTGGCCAATGCGGGGCCGGGCGCGCTTGCCGTTTTTGCGACGAGCGACAAAGAACCGATCGCGGCGCGGCTCGCGGCCGGCGAGAAGGCCGAAGCGCTCGGCGCGCTGCCGCCGGCCGCGCTCGGCCTCCTTTATGGCGCGGTCCCGTCCAAGCCCGATGAGCAAGGCGCGCTGCTCAAAAGCGGCAAGCTGCCCGATGATCCGCGCAGCCGCGCGATCCTCTACAACCTCGCGCGCAGCAACGAGGCGGGCGCCTTGCGCGTTGCCGCGCTCGCACCGCTGATCGCCGATGCCCGCCGTCGCGGCGCGTTCCTGCCGCTGGCGCGGCTCGTCGCGCCGCTCGTCGCCGAGCTGGAGCCGTCGCCCGATCTTGAAAGCTTCGCGGGCGATGCGGCGCGCGTGCTGCTCGCCACGGGCGCTTACGATCGCGCGACGCAATGGGTCGCGCTCTCTGCCCGGCCCGAGCTGCGGGTAATCGCGAATTTCGCGCAGATCGACAGCAACGAGAACGTCTCGGTCGGCGGCGCGATCGCGGCGCTGACGGCGCTCGACGCGGATTCCGCGCCGCGGCAGGCCGATCTCCTCGTCACGCTCGCTTTCGCCCTCGGCCTGCCGCTGAACGGTGTCGATCTCGCCCCGCTGTTGCGCGCGACGCGCGCGGGTACCGTGCCGAATGGCGCGCTGTGGCTCGATCAGCAGCAAGCGGCGAAGGCGCGGCGCCTCGGCGAGACGGTGCTGACGACGGTCTTGCTCGCTTCGGCCGGCGATCGGCTCTCGCCCGAGCCGGCCGTGCTGGCGCAGGCGATCGCCGGGTTGGAGGCGGTTGGGCTCGACGCCGATGCGCGC
>DATNGE010000080.1:0-6738 GCA_035606035.1 Allostellaceae bacterium | reverse complement strand
TCGATCTATTCCTGGCGCGGCGCCGAGATCGGCAACATCCTGCGCTTCGAGAAGGATTTCCCCGGCGCGCAGATCATCCGGCTCGAGCAGAACTATCGCTCGACGCCGCATATCCTCGGCGCCGCATCCGCGGTGATCGCGCAGAACGAGGGCCGACTCGGCAAGACGCTGTGGACCGAAGCGAATGAAGGCGAGAAGGTCACCTTGCGCGGCGTGTGGGATGGCGAGGAAGAGGCGCGCTGGGTTGGAGACGAGATCGAAGCGCTGCAGCACAAGGGCGAGAAGCTGTCGGAGATGGCAGTCCTGGTGCGCGCCGGCTTTCAAACCCGCGAATTCGAAGAGCGCTTCCTGACCCTCGGCCTGCCGTATCGCGTCATCGGCGGCTTGCGTTTCTACGAGCGGCAGGAAATCCGCGACGCGCTCGCCTATTTGCGCCTCGTCCATCAGCCCGCCGATGATCTCGCCTTCGAGCGCATCATCAACGTGCCGAAGCGCGGCATCGGCACCTCGACCTTACAGACTCTGCATGCGCTCGCGCGGGCGCGCGAGCTGCCGCTCACGGACGCGGTGCAGATCCTCATCGGCACTGACGAGCTGAAACCGGCAGCGCGGCGCGCGCTCGCGGGCTTCATCACCGATCTCAATCGCTGGCGCGGCCTGCTCGACAACGCCGCGCATCCCGATCTCGCGGCGCAGATCCTCGATGAGTCGGGCTATACCGGCATGTGGCAGGCCGATAAATCGCCCGACGCGCCGGGGCGGCTTGAAAATCTCAAAGAGCTGGTCGCGGCGATGGCCGAGTTCGACAGCCTTGGGGGCTTCCTCGATCACGTGAGTCTCGTCATGGAGAACACGGCCGATACCGGCAGCGATATGATCAGCCTCATGACCCTGCACGGCGCCAAAGGTCTCGAATTTAACACCGTCTTCCTGCCCGGCTGGGAAGAGGGGCTTTTCCCGCATCAGCGGGCCATGGATGAGGCTGGGCTGAAGGGCCTCGAAGAAGAGCGCCGCCTCGCTTATGTCGGGCTGACGCGCGCCCGGCGGCGCGCTTTCGTCTCCTATGCCGCCAATCGCCGTGTGCGTGGTCAATGGCAAAGCTCGCTGCCGTCGCGCTTCGTCGGCGAGTTGCCCGAGGATCACATCGATTCCGTCGCCGAGCCGGGGCTTTATCCACGCGCGCCGTCGCTGCAGGAAGCCTGGGGTGCGGGCTCGTCTTTCCTTGGCCGCCGCGCCGAGGCGCCGCGCCTCGTAACCGCCGAACGGCCGCGTCCGGCGGTTGGCTATGTCGCCGGCGACCGCGTCTTTCATCAGAAATTCGGCTATGGCACCGTGCGCTCCTCCGAAGGTGGCAAGCTCGCCATTTCCTTCGACAAGGCCGGCGACAAGATGGTGATGGACAGCTTTGTCGCGAAAGCCTGAGAGATTGTCGCGCGCCGAAGGGTTGTGGCGCGTGACGCTTGCCGCGCCCGATGCAATGGCGGCCGCGGCCGCGACCGACGCTCTCGGCGATTTAGACGCGGTCAGTGCGTTCGAGGAAGGCGATGGCGGGCCGTGGCTGATCGAAGGCATTGCGCGCGCGAAGCCCGATCGCGCCTCGCTCGTGGCACGGTTGGCGCTGGCCTGGCTTGATTTCGCGGGACCCCCGCCCGAGCTGCATTGGGACAAGCTGCCGCGCCGGGATTGGGTCGGCATCAATCAGGCGAGCTTCCAGCCGCTCGCGGTCGGGCGCTTTTTCATCCACGGCTCGCATTTCAACGGCCGTGTTCCGTCAGCACGAATCGCGCTCGAAATCGATGCTGCGACGGCGTTCGGCACCGGCGAGCATGCGACAACGCGTGGCTGTCTCGCGATGCTGGATGCGATGGCCCCGTGCGGGCCGCGCCGAACGCTCGACATGGGTACCGGGACCGGCATCCTTTCCATGGCCGCAGCGAAGCGCTGGCGCCGCCGCATTGTGGCGAGCGATATCGATCCCGAAGCAGTGCGCGTCACGGCGCACAACATTCGCCGCAACGGTGTTTCACGGCTGATCGCGGTCGGCCGCAGCGGCGGTTATCGCGAGCGCAGCGTGATGCGGCGGCGTCCTTACGATCTCGTGCTGGCGAATATCTTGGCGCGGCCGCTCGAGCGCATGGCGGCCGATCTGCGCCGCGCGCTGGCGCCGGGGGGTATCGCCGTGCTCTCCGGCCTGCTCTCCTACCAGGAGCCCGGCGTGCTCGCAGCGCATCGCCTCGCGGGGTTGAGCTTGAAACAACGCATCGTCATCGACGGCTGGTCGACGCTCGCGCTCGGCCGCGGCCGCTCGCCCCTCATCCGATCCATCAGAAAGCACCGCTCAAGATGAGCCTCGTCCAAGCGCTTTTCATCGCCATCCTCCAAGGCGTCACCGAGCTCTTCCCGGTCTCGAGCCTCGGCCACGCCGTCGTCCTGCCGAGATTGCTCGGCTGGGACATCGATCAATCCTCGGAAGGTTTCCTGCCGTTTCTCGTCGTGCTCCATCTCGGCACGGCGGCGGCGCTGCTGATCTATTTCTGGCGCGACTGGATTGGCATCCTGCTCGCCTTCATCGGCGTCGGGCCGGGCGAGGAGCGCCGTACGCAGTGGCGGCTGCTGTGGATGATCATCATCGCGACGATCCCCGCTGTGATCTTGGGCTTTGCGCTCGAGAAGCCGCTAAAGTCGTTGTTTGGGGCGCCGACGGTCGCGGCCTTCTTTCTTGTCATCAATGGCGGCGTGCTGTTCATCGCCGAGCGGCTGCGACGGCGTGCTGGCACTGGCAATTTGCACGAGCTGACTTGGCTTGGCGCGTTCATCATCGGCTGCAGCCAGGCGACCGCGCTGATCCCGGGGATCTCGCGCTCGGGCGCGACCATGGTCGGCGGGCTGATGCTCGGTCTCCAGCATAAGGATGCCGCGCATTTCTCATTTCTGATCGCCACGCCGGTGATCCTCGGCGCCGGCGTGCTCGAAGTGCCGCATCTCCTCCATGGCGGCGCGGCTGCCGCCGCAATCGGCCCAGTAGCGTGGATCGCCGGGGTCGTCGCCGGCGTCGTCGCCTATCTCAGCACCTGGTTCCTGATGCGGTATTTCGGGCGCCACGATTTCCAGGCGCTCGATCCCTTCGCCTATTACTGCGCGGCGTTCGGGCTTTCCTCGCTCGGGCTATTCCTCGTCCTCGGCTGAGCCGTCCTTAGACGATGTGATCCGGCACAAGCACGCACGGATGCGCCGGATCGCCGGTCTCGACCTGGATCGTCGCGTGCTCGATCCCGAATCGCTTTTGCAGCGAGGCCGCGACATCGGCGAGACAAGCATCGCCCGGGTGACCCGCAGGCATGATGAGATGCGCGGTGAGCGCCGTCGTAGTCGTGCTCATCGGCCAGATATGCAGATCATGGACCTCGCGCACGCCAGACACCTGGAGGAGATGCAGGCGCACCGCGCTCGGATCGATGCCCGGTGGTACGGCCTGCAAGGCCATGTCGAGCGAACGGCGGAGGAGGCGCCAAGTGCCGAAGACGATCACGGCGGAGATAACGATGCTGACCGCCGGATCGAGCCAGAGCCAGCCGGTCCAAAGGATCACCGCGCCGGAGAGCGCGACGCCGACGCTCACAAGCGTGTCGCCCAGCATATGCGCGAAGGCACTTTGGACATTGAGATCGCTATGCTGGCGCCGGCCGAGCAGCAGCGCCGCCGCGCCGTTCACGACCACGCCAGCGCAGGCGACGGCGATAATCGTGACGCCGCCGACCGGCGTCGGCGCGATCAGGCGCTGCACTGCTTCAACGACGATGCCGCCGACGGCGATCAGCAGGATGATGGCATTGAGCAGCGCCGCAAGGATCGACGAGCTGCGCAGCCCGTAGGTGTAGCGCGCGCTCGGCCGCCGCGCAGCGAGGACATTCGCCCCCCAGGCCGCGACAAGTCCAAGCACGTCGCTGAAATTGTGTCCGGCATCGGCGAGCAGCGACATCGAATGGCTGATGAAGCCGAAGATGCTTTCGACGAGGACGAAGCCGATATTGAGTGCGATCGAAATCGCGAAGACGAGGCCGAGCTCGCCGCCTAACCCGTGGTGATCATGGGCCCCATGATCTTGGCCGGGATGGCCATGACCGACGTGGTCATGATCGTGCTGGCGATGGTCGTGTTGGCCATGATGGGTATGGGCCATGGCCGGATTCTGCACGCGCCCGAATTTTGCAGCAAGCGCAAGCAAGCGCGGGCGCGCAAAAGCGAGGGTGATGCCCTCGCTTTGGGGCTGCTTATGCGGCCCGGCGGTTGTCGTTCTGAGCGAGACCCGCCGCCTGCGCCTTCGCCGCCTCATGGACGTCGCGGGAGAACAGGTATGGGATGTCGGCGCGGGTGATGCCGATATCGGCGAGCGAACGATCATCGAGAGCGCTCAGCTCGTCATACGCTGCTTGGCGGCGGCGCCAGTCGTGATAGGCCCCCTGCAGATGCTGCAGGCCGGAAAGAACAAGGTTGAGCATTTCCAACTCCTTGAAAAACATACTCTCGTCTCGGTATTGCATTGCACAATAGGTAAGGTTTGCTGCCAAATGGTTAAAGGCGCAAGAATCGAACCCAGCCATACCGAGGCCGCATATCCGGCCGTTTTCCGGGCTTTTTGACCCCATTTTCGAGGTATCGGAGACGGGGTTTGGGGTAGTGGCCGGTTTCGCGCTAGGGTTGGAGCGGCAGGAGGGTCCGGAATGGACGATGGGCGCCCGGTAAGCCGGGAAGGGACGGCGGAGCGGCTGGCGCGGCTGCGGACCGAGCTAACGCGGCGTAGCGTCGATGGTTTCCTGGTGCCCCGGACGGACGAGTATCAGGGCGAATACGTCCCGCCTTCGGCGCAGCGACTGGCTTGGTTAACCGGCTTCACAGGCTCGGCCGGGCTCGCGATCGCGCTCAAGGACAAGGCGGCGATTTTTGTCGATGGCCGCTACACCCTCCAAGCCGCGGCTGAGGTGGACGGCCGGCTCTTTGAGCACCGGCATATCAGTGACCAACCAGCCGGCCCTTGGATCGAGGCCAATCTGAAACCCGGCGAGTCGCTGGGCTACGACCCGCGGCTCCACACGCTCGGTGAAGTCGCGCGCTTCCGCGCGGCCGCCGAAAAAGCAGGCGGCAAGCTGGTGCCGCTTCAGAGCAACGCGGTCGATGCAGTCTGGACCGACCGCCCGGCCCCGCCGACCGCGCCCGTCGTGCCGCACGACATCCGCTTCGCTGGTGAGAGCGCGGCGGCCAAGCGCGCGCGTATCGCTTCGGGTCTTGCGGAGCTGGGCGCCGATGCGGCGGTGCTGACATCGCCCGATTCGATCGCCTGGCTGCTCAATATCCGCGGTGGCGACGTGCCGCATACGCCGCTGCCGCTCAGCTTTGCTGTTCTCCATCGCGATGAGTCTGTCGATCTCTTCGTCGACGGCCGCAAGCTGACGCCGGAATTGCCGGCACATCTCGGCAACACCGTGCGGATCGCAGAGCCCGACGGCTTCGGCGTTTTTCTTGAAGGGCTCGCCGCGGCGAAGAAGCACGTGATCGCCGATCCGGCGCTTTCGGCCGCCTGGGTCTTCGATCGGCTCGGCGAGGCGGCGATCCGCGCGCCCGATCCCTGCCAGTTGCCGAAGGCCTGCAAGAACGCGGTCGAGCTCGAAGGCACCCGCGAGGCGCATTGCCGCGACGGGGCGGCGCTCACCGCTTTCCTCGCGTGGCTCGCGCGCGAAGCGGGGTCGGGCAGTCTGCGCGAAATCGACGTCTCAGACCGGCTCGAGCAATTCCGCCGCCCCGCGGCGAATTTCCGTGATCTGAGCTTTCCGACGATTTCGGGCGCGGGGCCTAATGGCGCGATCGTCCACTACCACGCGAGCAAAGCCACAGAACGCGTGCTCGAGGCCGGCAGCTTCTATCTCGTCGATTCCGGCGCGCAGTATCTCGACGGCACGACCGATGTGACGCGCACCGTTGCGATCGGCAAGCCGAGCCCCGAGATGAAGGATCGCTTCACCCGCGTCCTCAAGGGCCATATTGCGCTTGCGACCTGCGTTTTCCCGAAGGGCACGAGCGGCTCGCAGCTCGATGCATTGGCGCGCGCCGCGCTGTGGCAGGCCGGACTCGACTACGATCACGGCACCGGCCACGGTGTCGGCTCCTATCTCGGCGTGCATGAAGGGCCGCAGCGCATCTCGAAACTGCCGAACAGCCAGGCGCTGCTGCCGGGCATGATCGTTTCGAACGAGCCGGGCTATTACAAAACCGGCGCCTACGGCATCCGCATCGAGAATCTCGTTGTTGTCGAGAAGCGCGACGGACTCGGTGAGGTGGGGCGGGAGATCTATGGCTTCGAGACGATCACCTTGGCGCCGATCGATCGGGAGGCGATCGAGCCGTCGCTGCTCGGCCCGCAAGAGATCGCCTGGCTCGATCAATATCATGCGCGGGTACGCGGAACGCTGACGCCGCGGGTCGATATCGCGACAGCTGCGTGGCTGGCGCAAGTGACCCGTCCTTTGCTGCAAAGGTGAAATGATGAACGAGAGACGCCAGCTGCGGCTTGCGGCCTTTATGCGGCCGGTGAGCCTTCACACCGCTGCCTGGCGCTATCCCGGCGCTTTTCCCGACGCAAATTTCAACTTCGCGCATATCACGCGCTTCGCCCAGACGCTGGAGCGCGGCTGCGTCGATGCGTTTTTCATGGCGGATCATCTCGCTGTGCTCAACCAGCCGATG
>DATNGE010000079.1:0-5931 GCA_035606035.1 Allostellaceae bacterium | reverse complement strand
GAACGCCGAGCACCACCACCGGGAAGGCATGATCAAATCGAACAAGACCTTCTTCGTGCCGTGGGACACGATCGACGAAAGCAACCCGCGCGAGATCATCGAGCGCAAGGAGAAGATCAACTTCGTGCCCTACCTCATCATGCAGGGCGGGCTCGACGACAACATGCTGCCGGCAGCGCAGGAGAATTTCGTCAAGCTCTACAAAGCGGCCGGCGGCCAAGTGGAGTTCCACCTGTTCGAGAAATCCGTGCACGAATGGGTCGCCGAGGAAAGCCCCGAGACCGACAAGGCGCGCGCGACGGTCAAGGAATTCATCGCGCGCCAGCTGAAGGGGTGACGAGCGAACTCCACCCTGCGGGCGATAATGGATGGCGCTGGCGATCAGCGGCGGAGATGCCGCAAAGCTGTTCCTTTGTGCAGAGCGATGTGGTCCGTCTTATCGCTTTTGATCTCGTATTGCGGATCGCTCGCGCTCGCGTGATGCACATAGCCTTTATAGGGCACATCGCGCGTATGCACGCGCACGATCCGGCCCCTGACCCGGCCGGCCTCTGAATTCCAGCTCACGTGATCGCCGACTTTGAAGAGCTTTGCCATTGCGGGCTCGAACCATACCGTAGCCGGTCACTCCCACTCGATCGTGCCCGGCGGCTTGCTCGTCACGTCGTAGACGACGCGGTTGATGCCTTTGACCTCGTTGATGATGCGGGTTGCGACGCGGGCGAGGAATTCGTGCGGGAACGGGTATGAATCCGCGGTCATGCCGTCGAGCGAGGTGACGGCGCGGAGCGCGCAGACATGGTCGTAGCTGCGGCTGTCGCCCATGACGCCGACGGTCTTGACCGGCAACAGCACCGCGAAGGCCTGCCAGATCGCGTCGTAAAGCCCGGCGTTGCGGATCTCTTCGAGATAGATCACATCCGCCTTGCGCAGGATTTCGAGTTTCTCTTCGGTGATCTCACCGGGGATGCGGATCGCAAGGCCGGGCCCCGGGAAAGGATGGCGCTTGACGAGGCTGTCGGGCAGGCCGAGCTCGCGGCCCAGTTCGCGCACCTCGTCCTTGAAGAGCTCGCGCAGCGGCTCGACCAGCTTCATCCTCATCCGCGCCGGCAGGCCGCCGACATTGTGATGCGATTTGATCGTCGCGCTCGGCCCGCCGGTGAAGCTCACCGATTCGATCACGTCGGGATAGAGCGTGCCTTGCGCGAGGAAATCGGCGCCGCCGATCTTATGCGCCTCCTCGTCGAACACGTCGATGAAGGTGCCGCCGATGATCTTGCGCTTTTCCTCGGGATCGGTGACGGCGGCGAGCTTGCCGAGGAAGAGCTGGCTCGCGTCGCGATGGACGAGCGGGATGTTGTAATGGCCGCGGAAAAGCGTCACGACCTCGTCCGCCTCGCCGGCGCGCATCAGGCCGGTATCGACGAAGATGCAGGTGAGCTGATCGCCCAAGGCCTCGTGCAGCAGCACCGCCGCGACCGATGAATCGACGCCGCCTGAGAGGCCGCAGATCACGCGGCCCTTGCCAACCTGCGCGCGGATGCGGGCGATCGCCTCGCCACGGAACGCCGCCATCGACCAGTCGCCACCGCAGAGTGCGACGCGATGGGTGAAGTTGCGCAAGAGCGCCGCGCCTTGCGGCGTGTGCACCACCTCGGGATGGAATTGCACGCCGTAGAAGCGCCGCTTGTCGTCGGCGATGGCGGCGAAAGGCGCGCCTTCGGAGACGCCGACGACGCGGAAGCCGTCGGGCAGCGCCTCGACGCGATCGCCATGGCTCATCCACACCTGCTCGCGCGCGCCCTTTTGCCAGAGCCCGGCGAAGAGCTCGCAATCATCGGTGATGTCGAGGAAGGCGCGGCCGAATTCGCGATGATCCGACGGCGCAACCTTGCCGCCGAGCTGGGCGCACATTGTCTGCTCGCCATAGCAGATGCCGAGGACGGGCACGGCGAGCCGGAACACGGCATCGGGCGCGCGCGGGCTTGCCATCTCGGTCACCGAGGCCGGACCGCCCGAGAGGATGATCGCTTTCGGCGCGAAGGCCGCGATCTTCTCGGCATCCATCAGGTTGAAGGGATGGATCTCGCAATAGACACCGCTTTCGCGCACCCGGCGCGCGATGAGCTGCGTCACCTGGCTGCCGAAATCGAGGATCAGAACGCGGTCTGAGGCGGGCGTGGTCATGGCTGGATCACCTTAGCCAGGGTGGCGAGATCGCTCCAGCCATAGGCGAGATCGGCCGGCGAACCGGCTTCATCTTGATCCCCATCTTCGCTGTCAGGGGCGAGGCGCTGCGCGCAAATCGCGCCGCCCATCGCCTCGTAAAAACCGCAAGCTGGGTTGCTCGCCAGCACCCAGGCGAGCGCGGAAGCATGCCCCCGCTGCAGAAGCTCCACCGCCAAGCGGCCAAGCAACGCGCGGCCGATGCCACGCCGCTGGTAAGCCGGCAGCAGATAGAGCGTCTTGAACTCGCCGCTATAGCCCTGCACCTCTTCGCCGCGCAGCGGGCCGGCGTTGCCGAAGCCGCAAATGCCGATGCCGAAATCCTCCGCCACCAGCACGGGATGGGTTGCGGTGTAAGCGGTCAGTATGTCGGTCCACATCGCCTCGCGCTGCTCGAGCGTCACCTCGTCGATCAGCGCATCGGCGATGAGGCCGCGATAGGTGCTGTGCCACACCACGACATGAACGCGTGCGATCGCCGGCGCGTCTTCGGGGCGGGCGATGCGAATATCAACCATCGGCACTCTCATCGGCCTGCTCGGCGGCCGCCTCTTCCTTCTTGGCGGCGGGCTTGCGCTCCATCACCGCGACGAAAAACCCGTCCGTGCCGTTACGTGCCGGGCTGAGGCGCAGCGTGTCGCTATGGGCCGGGCACTCGCCGCCGACGACTTCCGCCCAGATCTCGCGGATCGGCATCAGGCGGAAATCAGCGTGGCTCGCGAGGAATTTCGCCACCTGATCCTCATCCTCCTCCATCAGCAGCGAGCACGTCGCGTAGATCAGCCGCCCGCCGGGCTTCACCAGCCGCTGCGCGCTGGCGAGGATATCGGCCTGCAGCGCCGGCAGCTCAGCGAGATCTTCGGGCTTCAGCCGCCATTTCGCATCGGGATTACGGCGCCAGGTGCCGGTGCCGGTGCACGGCGCATCGACGAAGACGCGATCGAAGCTCTGGGCGTGGCGCTTCACCCATTTATCGCGCGCACTCGTCAGCGGCTGTCGCTGGACGATGCTAGCGCCGGCGCGGCGCAAGCGCTGCGTCGCGCGCTCGAGACGTTTCTCGGCGATGTCGCAGGCGACGAGATGGCCTCGATTCTTCATCGCCCCCGCGAGCGCCAGCGTCTTGCCGCCGGCCCCGGCGCAGAAATCGACGACGCGCATGCCGGGCCGCGCATCGGCGAGGAGCGCCGCGAGCTGCGAGCCTTCGTCCTGCACCTCGATCGCGCCTGACTTGAAGAGATCGAGCTGACCCAGCGGCACGCGCTCGAAAAGGCGCAAGCCGATCGGCGAGAGCTTGGTGCGCGCGAGCTCGATGCCTTGGCGCGCGAGCGCGGCGTAAACCGCCTCTCGTTCGGCCGTCAGCGTGTTGACGCGCAGATCGAGCCCGGCCTCGTCTTGCATCGCGAGCATTTCCTTGGCGAGGGCGCTCCCCAGCGCCCTCTCCAGGCTCGCGCCGAGCCAGGCCGGGTAATTGCCGCGCGCGTCGGCGGGCATGTCTTTGGGATAAGCGGGCGCGCCGGCGAGCGATTCGACAAGACGCCGCTCGGTCTCATCGAGCGGCGGCGGGCGGAAGCGATCGCCGTCGCAGGCTCGCTCGATCTGGTCCGGCGACCATTCCTCGAAGAGCGCGAGCTCGGCCAGAATGCGACGGCGCGCATCGGCCGGCGCATCGTTGCGCTGAAGCCAGTAATCGATCGCGCCGCGGCGCCGCAGCACGCCATAGATATGAGCCGAGATCGCGGCGCGGTCCTTCACGCCGGCGAAGCGATGGCGGCGGAAATAATCGGCGACGATGTCGTCGGCCGCGGCGCGGCCCTCGCCGATCGCGCTCAAGAGTCCGATCGCCGCCTCGATGCGCGCGCCGGGGGTCATGGGAAGAAGGCTGTCAGCTGACAGCTATCCGCAGTTCCAATTTCGGCGTCATTGCGAGGCACGACCCGGCCAATCGCTCTTCGCGATTGGCCCCTTCGGGTTCGATCGCAACGCGATCGAACGGGTCGTGAGCGACGAAGCAATCCAGTATGCATCAGCCACTGGATTGCTTCGCTTCGCTCGCAATGACGATGAGGGCTAATGCCTGATAGCTGATCGCTAAAGGCTGACAGCTCACAAATCCTGCCGATAATTCGGCGCCTCGCGGGTGATGGCGATGTCGTGGACATGGCTTTCGCGCAGGCCCGATGCCGTGATGCGCACGAATTTGCAGTTCTTCTGCATCTCGGCGATGGTTTTATTGCCGGTATAGCCCATCGCTGCGCGCAAGCCGCCGATGAGCTGGTGGATGACATGCGCGACCGGGCCCTTATGCGGCACGCGGCCTTCGACGCCTTCCGGAACGAGCTTCAATTCGCTCTGCACCTCGGCCTGGAAATAGCGATCGGCGGAGCCGCGCGCCATCGCGCCGACCGAGCCCATGCCGCGATAGGATTTGTAGCTGCGGCCCTGATATAGGAAGACCTCGCCCGGCGCCTCGTCGGTACCGGCAAAGAGCGAGCCGAGCATCGCGCAATCGGCGCCCGCCGCGATCGCCTTGGCGAGATCGCCCGAGAATTTGATGCCGCCATCCGAGATCACCGGCACGTCGCGCTTGCGGCAGACCTCGACCACGTCGCTCACCGCCGTCAGCTGCGGCATACCGACGCCCGCGACCATGCGCGTGGTGCAGATCGAGCCCGGCCCGATGCCGACCTTGATGGCATCGGCGCCGGCTTCGATCAGCGCCTCGGCACCTTCAGCCGTCGCGATATTGCCGGCGATGATCTGCGTGTAGTTGGAGAGGCGGCGGATGCGGTTGACGGTCTGAAGCACGCGCGCGGAATGGCCATGCGCGGTATCGACCACCAGCACATCGACGCCGGCATCGAATAGCGCCTCGGCGCGCTTGACACCGTCCTCGCCGGTGCCGGTCGCGGCGGCGACGCGCAAGCGCCCGGCCGCGTCCTTGCACGCGTTGGGATAGCGCTGCGACTTCTCGATGTCCTTCACGGTGATGAGGCCGACGCAGCGATACTTGTCGTCGACAACGAGCAGCTTCTCGATCCGGTTCTGATGCAGCAGCCGGCGTGCTTCGTCGCGGCCGACATTCTCTTTCACCGTGACCAGTCGCTCCTTGGTCATCAGCTCGGCAATCTTTTGCTTGGGATTGCTGGCGAAGCGGATATCGCGATTGGTCAGGATGCCGACGAGTTTTTGCGAGTTGCGCTCGACCACGGGGAAGCCCGAGATGCGGTGGAGATCCATGAGCCGCTGCGCGTCTTCCAGCGTCTCGTCGGGATGGACGGTGATCGGGTTCACCACCATGCCGGCCTCGAACTTCTTCACCCGGCGGACTTCGTTCGCCTGGTCCTCGATCTTCAGATTGCGGTGGATGACGCCGATGCCGCCTGCCTCGGCCATGGCGATCGCCAGACCGCTTTCGGTCACCGTATCCATCGCGGCGGAGAGCAGCGGAATGCCGAGCGAGACCTCGCGGGTGAGGCGCGTCTTGGTATCGGTTTCGTTGGGGAGGACCGCCGAGGCCGCAGGCACCAGCAAGACGTCGTCGAAAGTGAGCGCCTCGCGGATTTCCATGCTGCCTCCCAATGAAGGTTGGCGACTATATATAGGGCCGGAATGGGGCCGAGGGAAGCCCTGGAGGACAGATCAGCCCTGCTTTTGTGCGCGATTCGGTCCTCTGAAGCCCTGGGCGATCACATAGACTTCAGCCGA
>DATNGE010000078.1:0-3961 GCA_035606035.1 Allostellaceae bacterium | reverse complement strand
CGCATCCCGACCGAAGAGGGCCGCGACATCATCCTCATGTGCTACATGAGCAAGGATTTCCAGGAAGGCATGGATGCCTTCCTCAACAAGCGCCCGCCGCAGTGGAAAGGCGAGTGATGGCGCTAAAATTTCGAGCCGCTCAAGCGCCGAGACGGAGGAGGGTTCACGATGCGGCAGGTGAGCCATGAGGAAATTTTTGCGCGCGTACCGCGCTAAATCATCCTCGCTGACTCACCGCCTTATTGTGATCTTTATTCCTTGGCGTCTCGCCGCAAACTCAGTCAGGCCGCGCGCTTGTGATTGCGCCCGCGTCCGTGGCGGTGCGATTCCTCTGTCTCCTGCTGCGCGCTCTGTTCCGCCTCTTGCCCTTCGTGCCTCATGGAATCGGCGGTCTCCTCGGCTTGACGCGCGCCAGCGCGCGCGACATTGGCCGATTTTCCGACCGCATCGCGTGCGGTGGAAGCGGCGCGCCGCGACAGGGTCGCGCCTTGATGGGCCAGCGCGCCGAAATCC
Source organism: Allostellaceae bacterium (assembly GCA_035606035.1). Classification (GTDB taxonomy): domain Bacteria; phylum Pseudomonadota; class Alphaproteobacteria; order ATCC43930; family CGMCC-115725; genus CAIKMD01. The sequence continues at coordinate 3,448 of DATNGE010000078.1, read as the reverse complement.
TCGTCAAGGCGGCGGATATTGTTCTCGACCCATTCCTGCTGAATCGAAACCGCTTCGCCGATGTCGCGGCAATGGACCAGCCGCTCGAAGGTTTCGACCGCGTCTTCCGCGGCTTGCTGCCGGCGCTGCGCCCAGCTCACGGTGTTTTCCTGAATAGCGTTCGCTACGTTCGCGTTGAAGCGCAGCATCATCTCCAACGGCCAGGCGAAGAGGCGGGCCGTGGGTTGATCCATGGACAGTAGGGATTCTCTCGCGAAATCTTTCATCGCGTTTTCTCCTATGGGATGTCGGGACAAGTTGCTTGTCGTTTGGTTGCAACGCAACAGCGATCACCGGGTTCCGCGCGTCGATGGCAATTAATTTGCCGCGCGTTGACGACGACATGTGCCGCGCGGCAGCGGTCAGATAGCTTACAATTTCCAGCCGGGTTTCTTGCGCAAGCGCCGCGCGTTTCGGCGCGTCGCGCGGTACCAGGGCGCGAACAATTTCGCTGGACTCGGATTGAACATCGCGGCGACGCTCATTTGCTGCGACGCCTTCAATTTCTCCAGCACCATGCGCTGGTATTCTGCCGCGGAACAGCTGCCCGTCGCCATCATCCACCAGCGGCGCGCGATCGTCTCGCTCGATGCGAGAGCGATGTGCGCCAGCATCAACGGACCGGTCGCTGCCCTTCGTCTGGCCATTGTTTTCCTCCGACGCCGCGCGCGGCGCGGCGCAATTTGTTGCGCGAAGAGCTTGAACAACAATGCCGGCCGACTGCGGTTCCCGCAAAACGAAGATGCATATGAGGCGGTGAGCTGATTTATGCTGCGCGTCGCCGTTCGAATTTTTTCGCTTCCCCGGCGGAAGCCGGGCCACCTCTCAGTCGCGCGATGGAATCATGGACCCCGGATCGCGCCGCTCCGCGGCTTGTCCGGGGTGAAAGTCTGAGGCGATCCCTCAGACTTTCACCTTTTCGTCCTCGACGACGCGCTGCACGGCGGGACGCTTCAGCATGCGGTCCTTCAAGGCGGTGTAGTTCTTCATCGCGGCGACCGGCAGCTCGCGCCGCACGCCCCACGTGTAGAGCACGAAGGCGTAGGGATCCGCGACCGAGTATTTGTCGAAGAGCCATTCCTTGCCGGCATAGAGGCCGTCGATCTCCTGAAGATATTCGTGGAAGTTCTTCTTCCCGGTCTCCTTGATGTTGTCGAAGGTCGCGGGATCGCTGGCATAGCGCTCGGGCCGGCCGATATGGCCATGCGCCGGATGGACGCTCGAGGCGACCCAGCCGATGAAGGACATCATCTTCGCCTCTTGCGAGAGATCGTTCGTCCAGAGGCCGAAGCGCTTGCCGAGGAAGGGCAGGATGGCGGTGTTCTCGGAGATGAACTCGCCATTGTCGAGCCCAAGCGCCGGCACCCGGCCATGTGGATTAATTTTCAGATATTCGGCCGAGCGCTGCTCGCCCTTGCCGAGATCGATCTTGCGGCTGTCGTATTTCTCGCCGCTCTCCTCGAGCACGATATGCGAGGCCATCGAGCAGGCGCCCGGGCAATAGCAGAGGGTCAGCATTCATTCCTCCCATGGACGAAGGCGGCATCTTTGGACACAGCGCGCGCGCTGTCCATGGCCAGGTCATGGGGGCGTGGATCACGTTGTGGGCAGGATGCGGAAGAAATCGATGATCAGAACGATCGCCGCGATCACCAGCACCAGCACGGTCAGCGCGACGCCGGCGCCGCGTAGCGGATTGACGGTGTTCTCGCGCGAGAGGGCGAGGAAATGGCAGATGCGGCCGATCAGCAGCAGCAGGCAGAGGATATGCAGCACATAGAGCGAGCTGTGCTGCATCTCCATCGCGGTGAGCAGGATTAGCGCCAGCGGGACGTATTCGATGAAATTGGCGTGGATGCGGATCGCGCGCTCGAGCGCCGGATCGCCGCCGCTCCCCAAGGAGACGCGTTTCGCATTGCGCAGCGCGATCACGCGGATGGTGAGGCCGATATAGATCAGCGCGAAGATCGCGGCATAGAACGGGACGACGAAGGGGACATTCATGGCGCGGCCTTTGCTTTCAGGGTTTCTTCGGCAGGAATTCCTCGGTGAAGAGCTGGTGGTTCGGCGGCATGGTGGTGGCCTGGCCCATGTCGATGAGCGATTTCTTCACGACCTCGACCGCGGCGAGGTCGAAGCGGCCGTCGGTCGAGAACATCGGCGTCTCGTTGAGATAGACCTCCTCGGCATTGGCGTCGGAGAGATGCGTCACTCGTTGCGAATAGCGGATCGCCTCGGCCTTATGCGTCTTCGAGAATTGGATCGTCTCGAACCAGCCCTTGAGGAAGCGCCGGAGCAGATCGGGGCGCTGCGCGATGGTTTGATGGGTGGCGAAGATCGCGTGGGCGAGGAAAGGGTGCACGAAATCGCCGAACATCACGAGGATGCGGCCTTCGCCCTTATCGGCCATCTCGAGCCCGCCTTCGAGCGAACCGACGCCGCCTTGGAGATTGCCGTCGATGATCCCGGCGGCTTCGCCCTGCATGCCGCCGACCGGGACGATCTCGAGCCCATTGGGGCCCCATCCCTGGCGGATCGAGAGCTGCTGGGCGAGCCAATAGGTGAGCGAGCCGACGGTGCTGACGCCGACCTTCTTGCCCTTGAGATCGGCGACGGTCTTGATCGGGCCCTTGCTCGAGACGATGAGCGCCATGTTATTAGGCGGCCCGGCCATGTCGGCGATCGCCTTCTCGGGCGCGCCCTTGGCGATGAAAACGAGATCGGTGCCGGCGCCCATCGCGATATCGATGCTGCCGGCGATGAGCGCCTGATGCAGCTTGGCGCTGCCCGCGAGCTGGATCGGCGTGACATCGAGGCCGTTCTCTTTGAAGATTTCGGCATCGATGCCGACCGAGAGCAGCGCGAAATCATAGGCCGGCGCGGGAATGCCGACATCGAGGTGATCGGCCGCGCGGCTCGCGAGCGTGGCGCTGATGAGCGCGGCCGCGCCGAGGATGATCGTTGCCGGCAAGCGCATCCGCTTCTCCTTGTTGTTCGGCTTAGATTGTCGCGATCACCAGCTCTTCCGAATTCGCCGTCTTGAGGCCATCGCTGCGGCCGGCGAAATAGCGCTCGTTGAGCATCGCCGCCGAGACATGCTGCGCGTCTTTGAAACCGCATTGGCGCGCGAAAGCGACGATCTCTTCCGGACTAAAGAAAGTGATGAAAGGCGTGCCGGCGGCGCGCGCGCCGGCCTCGGCCCAGCCGCGCGCCGGGCGATCCTCGGGATCCGCCAATTCCATCGGGCACATGAAGCTCATCGCCAAGGTCGAGCCGGGCGCGAGTGACGCGATCTGGCGCATGGTCGCGGCGTTCGCTTCGCGCGTCAGATACATCGAGACGCCGGTCGAGGCGACGATCGCCGGTTTCGCGCGATCGAAGCCGCTCGCCGACAGCTTCTCGAGCCAGG
>DATNGE010000077.1:0-11730 GCA_035606035.1 Allostellaceae bacterium | reverse complement strand
CGCGTCGGCGAGCTCAAGCGCCTCGTCGATATCATGCGTGACGAAAAGGATGGTCTTGCCGGTGGATTTGTGGATGCGCGATAGCTCGCTGCGCAGCGTCTCGCGCGTGATCGGATCGAGCGCGCCGAAAGGCTCGTCCATCAGCAGCACCTCGGGATCGGCGGCAAGTGCCCGCGCCACGCCGATGCGCTGCTGCTGCCCGCCGGAAAGCTGATGCGGGAATTTCGCGCGCGTCGCCGCGGCATCGAGCTGCAGCAGCGCCAGCAATTCATCAACGCGCTGCTGCACACGCTCCTCCGGCCATTTCAGCAGCCGCGGCACGGTGGCGATGTTGTCGGCGATGCTCCAATGCGGGAAAAGACCGACCGATTGGATCGCGTAACCGATGCGGCGGCGCAGCGCCTCGACCGGCAGCGCCGCGATATCCTCACCGCTGATGCGAATGCTGCCCGCGCTTGGCTCGATTAGCCGGTTGATCATCCGCAGTGTTGTCGATTTGCCCGAGCCGCTCGGCCCGACGATGGCGCAGAAAGCGCCTTTCCCGACCGTGAAGCTCACATCGCTGACGCTGTCGCGCGCGCTGTAGGTTTTTGTGACGTGATCGAGCTCGATCATGAGCGGCTCCTGGCAAAAAAACCGGCAAGCAGGGCGAGGATAAAATCGGCGGCGAGCGCCAGGGCGATGGTCGGGAGCGCGCCGAGCAACACGAGGTCGGTGGCGTATTGGCCAATGCCCTGGAATACGAAGCTGCCGAGTCCGCCGGCGCCGATCAGGGCGGCGACGACGGTCAGCCCGATCGCCTGCACGGTGACGATGCGCAGCCCGGCGAAGAAGACCGGCATGCCGAGCGGCAGCTCGATGCGCCAGAGGATTTGCGCCGGGGTCAGCCCCATGCCGCGCGCGGCGTCGACCACGCCGCGATCGACGCCGGCGATGCCGGCTTCGGTATTGCGCACCACCGGCAACAGCGAATAAAGCACGAGGGCGATGATCGCCGGAACGGCGCCGATGCCGCCGATGCCGAGCGCGGAGAGCGGCGCGATGAGAATGCCGAACAGAGCGACCGAGGGGATCGTCTGCAAAAGGTTGAGCACACCGAAGATTCCGGCGCTGCGCTGCGGCTGGCGCGCGACATAGAGGCCGAGCGGCGCGCCGATGATCACGGCGAGCAAAACCGCGATCGCGACGAGCACGCAATGCTGCCCGAGCGCCGCGTCGAACTCATCCCGGCGCGCCGCATATTCGCGCGCGATGGAAAGGCCATCGAACAAACCCTCAAATGCGATGATCGCGGCACCGGCAATGACGACGGCGAACACAACCAGCCGAGCGAGCGTGCCCGCTTTGAGGCGCTGCAACGCGTCGACGATGGCCATTGCCAGACAAAATCCAATCGCCCAAAAACCCCAGCCGAGCGACACGCGGGTTCCGTGTGGCCCGAAGATAACCGACACCGTCGCCCTCGCGCCCACCTCGATCAGCAGCAGAAGCAACACGGCGAGCGCGAGGATCAGGACGATGTATTCCGCGTAGCGGGCCAAAGGCACAAACGAAAGCACGAGCAATACGAGACAGCCCGCGCCAATCGCAGAGCTGATTCCGCCGCCCATCTGCCAGAAGGTGACGGGTTGGCCGGCGACGAGCCGATTGGGTGCAATGGTGAGAATGGTAGAGAAATCACACATGGCGAGGGCGCAGAGGCTCAGTACGAGCAGCACACGGTTGCGCGGCATCATCTGAGGAAGCCGTTGGCGCGCAGATACTCGGACGCGACCGCGGCCGGCGCGTCGCCATCGGCGGCGATCCTGGCGTTGAGCTGTTGCAAGCGCTCGAGCGTCAGCGAGCGAAACACCGGCTCGAGAATGCCCTGAATTTCGGGGTGCTGCGCCAGCACCGCGCCGCGGATGACCGGCGCCGGTTGGTAGACGGTCTGCGCATGCTTGTCGTCGGCGAGGAGCTGCAATTGCAGCACTGCCAGCGCGCCATCAGTCGTATAGGCCATCGCCGCGTTGACGCCGGAAATGCCTTCGGCCGCGGCGCGCTCGGTCGCTGCGGTGTTGCCGCCAATCAGGGTCAATAGCTGGCTCCGCGCGAGCTTGAAGCCATAGGCTTTCTCGAAAGCCGGTAGCGCGCCGGGGCTGTCGACGAATTCGGCGGAGACCGCGAGCTCCACCGTGCCGCCAGCGTTCGCATGGCGGGCGAAATCGGCGAGGCTTGTCAGCTTCTGTGTCTGGGCGAGATCGCGGCGCACGGCGATCGCCCAGGCATTGTCGGCGGGTGCGGCGGTGAGCCAGACGATGTTGTTCGTGTCGTGATCGAGCTGCTTCACCAGCGCATAGGCGCGCGCAGCGTCGTGCCACGCGGGATCGCTTTCGCGCGCGAAGAAGATCGCGCCGTCTCCGGTATATTCGGGATAGAGATCGATCTGGCCCGCGAGCATGGCCTGGCGCACGATCTGCGTCGGGCCGAGCTGCAAGCGGTTGTCGACCGCGATGCCGTGCGCGCGGAGCAGCAGCACCATCATGTTGCCGAGCAGCGCGCCTTCGGTGTCGATCTTCGAGGCGACAACGACGGTACCGGCCGCGACGCATGGCAGGGCGGCCGTGAGGCTCAGGAGAAAAGCGAGAGCGAGAGCGAGCGCGGCGCGGCGGGCGCGGATGCTCAGGGTCTCAGCCCCAAGCCGGCGGGACAATAAGCTTCGGGTCGGTGAATTTGCCGCGCTCCATCACGACCTGATTGTCGAGCAACACCGTGCAATCGATCATCGGCGTGTCGATATGCCCCTTGGTGTCGCGCTTGCCGCCCATATCGTTATTCGGTCCGGTCGAGAACAGGAAATTGCCCGAGAAGACGCGCGCCGCTGAGTCCATGCGGTCGGGCTCGTTGCCGTGCAGGATGATGTGATCCCAGAAGGCGTGCGGATGCATGCCGAAGCCCAGATGCGAGACGGCGTAGGGATCGAGATCGTCTTCGCTCTTCTTGTTGCGGTCGAGCCAATGGGCGAAGGCCTTGGCGTCGACGCTGCCTTCGACCTTGCGGATGAAGCCGTCGCGGATTTCGAGCCGCACCGGCTGCTCGATGAGGCGGATGTAAGGCAGGATGAAAAAATCGCCGGGTTGCAGGACGACCGTGCCGTTGGCGCTGCCTTCATCGGGATAATTGGTGATATGGCCGGCGCCCCACTGATCGACGCGGCCCGGCGCCTCCGCGAAGCCATATTGGCTCTTTACCTTGAACTCACCGCGGGTCCAGGTGAGGTCGGTGCCGGCATCGCTCAGCAGGCGGATTTCCTTCGCATTGCCCCAGCGCTCGGCGGCATGCAGCACTGCCTCTTTCAGTCCCGGCGGCGATTGCAGCCGCGCCAGCTCGTCGGGCGCGACGATGACCGAGAGGATGCGCGTTCCCGCATCGCGCGCCTCGCGCTGCCAGCGCGCGAAGTTCGGGGGCTGGAAGGTGAGGACGAGATCGGCCGCTTTGAGCGCTTCCATCAGCCCTTTCGCCGGGCCGACCTCGCGGCGCACGCGCGACGGATCACTGACGCGGTTGAGGTTGATCTCGAAGATATCAGCCTCGACATCCTCGGCCGCCGCCGTCGCCGCGAGAACATAGTCTCGCCGCGTGTTGAGATTGGTGAGGAGGATGATGGTCTCGCCCGGCTTGACGGCGCAGAGCTCGAATTCCTTGCGGAAGACCGCAGGCAGTTGCGCGGGATTGAGAAGTTGCGGGCGCATCGTGACGTTCCTCCGAACCGGCTTTCATGTCATTTGACCGGATCGGCGGAGAGGCGTCAATCCAACGCTCCTAAACGTTGATCGCGCGCTGGCTCGTCTCCGAGGGCGCCCAGAACAGCACGCGGCGCTGGACACCGCGGATGGCGCTGTTGAGCAGCAACCCCATCACCGCGAGCACGATACAGACCGAGAAGCTGCCGGCCGTATCCATCTGCGCGTTCATCGACAGGATCTGCACGCCGAGGCCAAGCTGCGCGCCGACGAACTCGCCGACAATCGCGCCGACCACGGCGAAGATCGCCGCGATGTCGAGCCCGGCGAAGATGAAGGGCAGGGCGCTGAGGAATTTCACCTTCCAGAAGATCTGCCAGCGCGACGCGGAAAGCGACCGCAGCAGCTCGATACGATCGAGATCGACGCCATGGAAACCGGCCATGCTGTTGACGAGCAGCGGGAAGAAAGTGAGCAGCGCCACCATCACCACTTTCGAGCTGATGTCATAGCCGAACCACATGATGATGATGGGCGCGATCGCGACTTTCGGCAGGCATTGGAAGGCGACGATATAGGGGCGCAAGGTCGCATCGAGGATGCGGATCTGCGAGATGACGATGCCAAGGATCAGCCCGATCGACGAGCCGATGATGAAGCCGAGCAGCACTTCGAGCAGCGTCACGCCGCCATTCAGCCAATAGCCGCCGCGGCTGAACGGGCTGATGGCGAAGCCCTGATAAAGGCCGAAGAGCACATTGCTGACGCGCGGCAGCATGTAGGACGGGACCTGGAACAGCCGCACGCCCCATTCCCAGATGAGCAGCACGAGCACGAGCAGGATCGGCGAGAGGATGATCTCCGGCCGGGCGGCGAGGCGCGCGCGCCAGCGGCCATTGCGCGGTCTCTCAGCGGCTTTCGGTGCGGCGATCTCGGCCATCATTTCCTCCCGCGCGATGCGCTAGTCGAGCGTGCCTTTTTGTTGCAGCAACAAACGAATTTCACGCGTCAGCGCGCCGAATTCCGGCGTCGCCATGCCGTCGAGTCCGCGCGGCCGCGGCAGCGCAACGGGCAGCACTTGGGCGAGGCGGCCCGGGCGAGGCGTCATCACCAGCACGTCATCGCCAAGGAACACGGCTTCGGGGATGCTATGCGTGACGAGGATCACGGTCTTGCCGCTTTCCTGCCAGATGCGCTGCAGCTCGAGATTCATCTGCTCGCGCGTCATCGCATCGAGCGCGCCGAAAGGCTCATCCATCAAAAGGATCGCCGGATCGTGCAGTAAGGCGCGCGCGATCGAGGCGCGTTGCTGCATGCCGCCGCTGAGCTCCTGCGGATATTTATTGTCGAAGCCCTCGAGATGGACCATGCGCAGCAATTCCTGCGCGCGCGACCGCGCCCGATCGCGCGGAATGCCCAAAATCTCCGCCGGGAGCATCACATTGTCGAGCACGGTGCGCCAGGGCAGCAGGATCGAGCTTTGGAACACCATGCCGATGTCCTTGCGCGGGCCGGCGACCTTCTGCCCGGCGATCTCGACGCTGCCGGCGCTCGCCGGAATGAGGCCGGCGAGGATGCGCAGCAGGGTGCTCTTGCCGCAGCCGCTCGGTCCAACGATGGTCGCGAAGCTGCCGGCGCTGATCGCGACGTTGATATCGATCAGCGCCTCGATGCGATCGCCCTGTAGCGTGGTGAAGGTCTTGGAGAGGCCGCTGATCGCGATAAAAGACGTGCTTTTGTTCGCTTGGCTTTGCCGGAGCGGCGCGGCATCGATACTCATTCCCGCCATATGCAACGGCGCGGCGCAAGCGGGCAAGCCAAATATCGAGCTTGCGGCGGCGGCGGTTGCGGCGGCTCGGTCGATGACATAGCTTCCCGCTCAAGGAAAACGGGGAGGAATTCCATGCTGACACGGCGCCAATTCGGACTGGGCCTCGGTGCTGCGGCGGGTGGTGCGCTGGTCATCCGCGATCTGCGCGATGCGCGCGGCGCCGAGCCGATCGTCGTGAAGCTCGGAAGCTCGCTCGGCCTTTACGAATTGCCGAATGCCGGCTGGATGTGCGGCTTCCACAAGAAGCTCGGCTTTTACGCCCAGGAAGGCGTCGAGGTCGACTACACCAACACGGGCAATTCGGCGAATTCCTTCAACGCGCTGGTCAGCGGCGCCAGTGATTACGGTCTCATCACCGCGACCACCATGCTGCCCTTCCTCGTGCAGAATCCGGATGCCGAGATCGTCTCGTTCTACGCCGTGATCCCGCAGCCCTTCTGGTATGTCGCGGTGAAGCCCGACAGCCCGTACAAGGAGCTGAAAGACCTGAAAGGCAAATCGATCGGCATCGTCAATCTCGGCGACACCGGCTATTTCGCGGCCAAGGCGATGTTCAAAGAGCTCGGCATGAATCCGGCAAGCGACGTGAATTGGGTCACGGTCGGCGCCGGCGGGCCCGCGGGTCAGGCGCTGGCCGGCGGCCGCGTCGATGCGCTGGCGGAATGGGATGTACTTTACTCGGTGATCGAGAAGCTCGGCTTCCCGCTGCGCGCGCTGCCGAACACGCCGGGGCAGACACATGTCGTTGGCGCGACCTATGGCACGAAGCGCGCGACCTTCGAGAAAAAGCGCGAGCTCTTCGGGCGCTATTTCCGCGCGGTCACGAAATCGACCATCTTCGCCTATAACAATCGCGAGGCGGCGATCCGAGTCTTCTTCGACATGTATCCGGAGGCGCTGCCGAAGGGCAAGACGCAACAGCAGGCGATCGCCGACGGCGTCTATGCGCTCGATGTGCGCAAGGAGAAATGGTTCCCCGATAAATCCGACGCCGATCAGCGCATGGGCACGCAATCCGAGATCGAATGGGCGAACGCGGTGAAGATGATGGAGATGGAAGACAAGTTCAAAGACCCGAAGAAGCTCTATACCAACGACATCGTCGACGACTGCAACAAATTCGATAAGAACGCCATCGCCGATCTGGCGAAGTCCTTCAACCTCTGATGCCGTGGGATATCGCCAGTCTTTTCTCGGACGACACGGAGGATGATCAGCGCTTTCGTGCCGAAGTGCGCGACTGGGTCGCGGCGAATGTGCCGCGCGAATTGTGCCATCGCCGCGAGCGCATCCAGCCGCCCGAGCTGAAGCCCTGGCATCGTAAGCTATTCGAGCGCGGCTGGATCGCGCCGCATTGGCCGAAAGAATATGGCGGCATGGGCGCGAGCCTCACCCAGCAGATCATCCTCTTCGAGGAGATCGTGCGCGCCGGCGCGCCGACGCCCTATCCGCACGGGCTCAACTTCATCGGCCCGATCATCATCGCCGCCGGCACCGAGGAGCAGAAAAAGCGCTTCCTGCCGGGCATCCTCGCGGGCGAGGCGACCTGGTGCCAAGGCTATTCCGAAACCGGCGCCGGCTCCGATCTCGCCAGCCTGCAGACGCGCGCTGTGCGCGAGGGCGATCACTTCGTCGTCAACGGCCACAAGATGTGGACCACCAACGGCCATTACGCCGATTGGATGTTCGCGCTGGTGCGCACTGATCCCGAGGCGAGGCCGCGCCATGCCGGCATCACCATGCTCCTGATCGATATGCATTCGCCGGGCATCACGGTGCGGCCGATCCAGACCTTGAAAGGCGATGCCGAATTTGCCGAGGAATTCTTCGACGATGTACGCGTGCCGAGGGAGAACATGCTCGGCGGCCTCAACCAGGGCTGGCGCATCGCGGGCATGGTGCTGGGCGGCGAGCGTTTCACCACCGGCCATCCGCGTTATGCGCTGATCTATCTGCAGCAGGCGCGCGAGCTCGCAAAACGCAGCGGCGCGTGGGACGATGCTGGCTTTCGCGAGCGCCTGACGACGTTGGAAATCGACCTGCTCGCTTTCCTCGCTTATTACCGCCACGCGGCGAAACTGCACGGCACGAAAACCGCGCCGCTCTCGATCGCGCCGGTGATCAAGATCGCCGGCGGTACGCTGGCGCAGCGCAGCGCCGATCTACTGGTGCAGGCGGCGGGCGAGATCGGCGCCAGCGCCGACGATACCCCGCTGATCTCGGGCGCCGTGAATGTCGCGGCGGAGCTTTTCGAGATGCGGCGCCTTTCGGTCGGCAGCGGCACGACCGAGATCAACCGCAACATCATCTCCAAACGCGTGCTCGGCCTGCCGGATGCGGAGCGCTAACCGCGATGGATGAGCTGCTGACCGACGAGCAACGCCAGCTGCGCGAGAGCGCGACCAAGCTTTGCGCCGATCGCGGCGGGGCGCGGCGCGCGCGGGCCTTGCGCGATGCCGGCCAGGACATCGATACCGATGCCTGGCGCGCGGTGGTCGAAGCCGGCTGGCTCGGCATGATGGTGCCGGAGGCGCGCGGCGGCCTCGGCCTCGGCGTGGTCGAATTCTACATCGTGTTGGAGCAGGTGGGCTGGCAGGTGCTGATGACACCGCTGCTCGAGACCGTGGCGACCGCCTGGCTCTTCGGCGCGCTGCGCAAGCCGCCGCAAGCTCTCGCCGCTTTGCTCGATGGCGAGCGCATCATCGCGCCGGCGCTCGACGCCGATGGCTGGACCTTCCGCCGCGGCGGCTCGCTGCTGACCCGCGTGCCGGTCTTCGCCACGGCAGCGCATGATTTCCTCGTCGAGGCGGACAACGCGCTCTGTCTTTTGGCGCATCCGCAGCGGGGGCTGACCCTCACCGTCAATGTCGATGGCTCACGTGCCGCACGGATCACCTCGAATGATGCGGCGACGGTGATTGCGCGCGGCACCGAAGCGACGGCGCTCACGGGCAAGCTCGGCGATCTCCTCGCGCTCGGCAGCGCGATCGAGCTGCTTGGGGTTTGCGAAAGCGCCATGGCACTTGCGTTGGAGCATGTGAAGACGCGGCGGCAATTCGGCCAGCCGCTCGGCAGCTTCCAGGCGCTCCAGCATCGCCTCGCCGATAATTTCGTCGATCTCGAGCTCAATCGCTCGCTGCTCTATCGCATCTGCGTGGAATGGGATCGGGGCGCTGTCGTTCCGGCGATGATCGCGGGCGCCAAGGCCCGCGCCGTCCGCGTCGCGGTCGAGATTATGCGCAACGCTCTGCAGCTTCACGGCGCGATCGGCTATACCGACGAGCACGATATCGGCATTTTGTGGAAACACGCGCTGGCGCTCTCGGCGCGTTACGGCAACGAGCTGACGCAGGCCGCGCGCTTCGCGCGGCTGACCGCGGAAGAGGGGTGACGTGACGATCGACTATCCGCCGATCCGCGATCTTGCCGATATCGAGGCGGTCGAGAAAACGCCGCTGGAGCAGCAGATCTTCTCCTGGGACGTGAATGATTGGATTCGGCGCGGCCTCGATCGCGACCCGGCGAAAGTCGCGCTCGACTATTTCGAGACGCCCGATCCGGCATCGACGCCGCAACGCGTGACCTATGCCGATCTCAAGGGCCAGGTCACGCGCGCCGCCAATCTCTTTCATTCGCTCGGCGTCGGCAAGGACGACGCGGTGATCGCGCTCATGCCGACCTTGCCCGAGCTCTACGTCACCATCCTCGGCGGCATGGCGGCCGGCGTGATCTGCTGCCTCAACTGGATGCTGAAGCCGCCGCAGGTACTGGAGTTGATCCGGGCATCGCGCGCCAAGGTCGTTGTCGTACAAGGACCGACGCCAGGCTACGAGATCTGGGAAAATTTCCGTAGCATCGCCGATCAGCTGGGCCAAGAGGTTACGGTGCTGACGGTGCCGGGTCCCGGCGGCGGCCGGATCGATGGGAGCGATTTCGCGCGAGCACTCTCGACGCAGCCCGGCGATCGGTTGGCTTTCGAGCGCCGCGCCGCGCCGAGCGACATCGCCGCCTATATCCATTCCGGCGGCACGACCGATTCGCCCAAGCTGGTAAAGATCGCTCATCGCGGCCTCGCCTACAAGATCTGGGCCAGCAACATGATTATGGCGCACCAGACGGAAGACGTGATCTTCGCCGATTACCCGATCTTTCATGTCGCCGGCTTCTACAATCGCTGCGCCTCGGCGATCGCCGATAGCATGCGCATCGTCATTCCAACCGTGCTCGGCGCGCGCAACAAGGAATTCATCGCGCGCTATTGGAAATTCGTCGAGCGATGCGGCGTGACCGTGTTGGCCGGCGTGCCGACGACGCTTTCGGTGCTCGCGAAGAACCCGCCCCAGGGCGAGAACATCTCCTCGCTGCGGCCGTATATGCCGACCGGCTCGACCGGCATGCCGATCGAGGTGGCGCATGAGATCGAGCGCATCACCGGCGTGCGCTGCCTCCTTACCTATGGCGCGACCGAATACACAGCGAATGTGACGCAGGCGCCGCGCGACGGCGACCCGCGTTACGGCTCCGCCGGCATCCGCATCCCTTATACGCAGCTGCGCTGCGTGAAGCTCGACGAGCGCGGCGGCATCGCGCGGGATTGCGCCACCGATGAGATCGGCACCGTCATCATCAAAGGCCCGGGCGTGACGCCCGGCTATGTTGACGAGCGTTTCAACGCCGGCCTCTTCAGCCGCGACGGCTGGTTCGTCTCCGGTGATCTCGGCCGCTTCGACAAGGACGGCTATCTCTGGCTCACCGGGCGCATCAAAGATGTGATCATCCGCGGCGGCCACAATATCGATGCCGGGCTGGTTGAGGACGTGCTGCGCCGCCATCCGGCCGTGCTGCTGTGTGCGGCGGTGGCGAAGCCCGATGCCTATGCCGGCGAGCTGCCGGTCGCCTATGTGCAGCTCGTAAAGAACAAGCAAGCGACGGCGGAGGAGCTCAGGGCCTTCGTACGCGCCGAGATCACCGAGCGCGCCGCGACGCCCGACGAGATCTTCATCATCGATCCGCTGCCGCTGACCGACATCGGCAAGCCGAATAAGGCGGCGCTGCGCCATGACGCGGCGGCGCGCACCTTCACGGCCGTGCTCGACGGAATTGTCGGCGCGGCCGCCGGCATCGGCGTCGAGGTGAAGCAGGATCCGACGCATGGCACGCTGGCCGTCATCAATGTCGAGAGCAAGGCGGCTGAACGCGAGGCCGTCGAGGCGAAGATTGCGGATACCATGAAGGCTTATACGATGCGTCATCGCATCGATTGGCGGCACGCATGAACTACGAGCGCATCGCCCTGGAGCATGGCCCACGCGGCATCGCAACGCTGACGCTCAACCGGCCCGAACGCGGCAATGCTTATGACGACGTGATGCTGCGCGAGTTGATGATCGCACTGGGCGAGCTCGACAATGACGATGCGGTGCGTGTTGTGGTGCTGCGCGGCGCCGGCAAGCATTTCTGCGTCGGCGCCGATATCGCCTGGCATCGCGCCAATCAGGACGCGCCCGCCGCGCGCGAGGTCGGGCCGAAGCTCATTGACATGCTGCTGGCCCTCGACCGGCTGTCGAAGCCGACCATCGCGTTGCTGCATGGCGCCGCGGTCGGTGGCGGTCTCGCGATCCCGCTGTGCTGCGATGTCGCGCTCGCGACCAGCGATGCGATCTTCTCGATCCCCGAGGTGCGGATCGGGCTGATGCCCGGGCCGCTGGTGCCGCTTTTCCTGCGCGCGATGCCCTATCGCGCTTTCCGCCGCTACGGGCTTTCGGGCGAGCGTTTTTCGGCAGCCGAAGCCAAGGCAATGGGCCTCATCCACGATGCAGCCCCACCCGAGCAGATTGAGGCACTGATCGCCAAGCAGGTCGAGGAATTCTTCCTCAGCGCGCCCGGCGCGATTGCGGGCTTGAAATCGCTCGCTGCGGAGCTCGCGCCGCCGCGGCTGACGCCGGCGCTGCTCGAAGAGCTGGAAGATGCCGGCCAAGGCATGCTCGAGACCGAAGAGGCGAAAGAAGGCATCGCCTCCTTCCTCGAGAAGCGCAAGCCGCGCTGGTACCCGCCCTCTTAGGGCGATACCTCTTCGAGTACGCGCTCGCGCGTCTCGATGGCGCAGGCGGCGGCGACGATTGCGCCGATCAACGCGACCGTTCCGAACATGGAAAAGACCGCGTTCAGCCCGTAGCT
>DATNGE010000076.1:0-15197 GCA_035606035.1 Allostellaceae bacterium | reverse complement strand
GATGGCAGCGAGATCGAATGCTGCTATCACGGCTGGCGCTTCGCGCCGAGCGGCGCCTGCACGGCGATCCCCTCGCTGACGTCGGATCAGCGCTTCGATCTTTCGAAGGTGTCCGTGCAGGCTTATCCCGCGCGTGAAGAGAGCGGCAACGTCTGGGTCTTCTTCGGCAAGGACGCGGGACGCGCACCGCCACCGCCCGCGCTGCCGCGCCGCTTTGCCGCGCGCGGTCCCGACATCTACGAGAAGGTCACCCTGCCGTGCAGCATCGACAACGCCGTGGTCGGCCTCGTCGATCCGATGCATGGCCCTTTCGTTCATAGCTCGTGGTGGTGGCGCAGCGCGCGCTCGATCCATGACAAGAGCAAGGCGTTCACCGCGAGCCCCTACGGCTTCACGATGGTGCGCCACGCGCCGTCGAGCAATTCGAAAGCCTACAAGCTCTTGGGCGGCGCGCCCGAGACCGAGATCAGCTTTCGTCTGCCGGGCGTCCGCATCGATCACACCATCGCCGGCAAGCACGAGGTTGTGAACTTCACCGCGGTGACTCCGCTCGGCGCGCGAGAAACTCAGCTCAATCACGCGATCTATTGGACGACGCCGGTTCTCTCGCTGTTGAAGCCGCTGCTGCGGCCCTATGTGCGCACCTTCCTCAATCAGGATCGCAGTGTGATGATCAAGCAGAGCGCGGGGCTGAAATTCGATCCGCCGTTGGCCCTCGTCGACGAGGCCGACACCCAGGTGCGCTGGTACTATCGTTTGAAGACCGAATACGAGCGCGCCACGCGCGAGGGCCGCGACTTCGTCAATCCGGTGCAAGACAGGGTGTTGCGCTGGCGCAGCTGAGCGCCCAGATTCCGCGTATCTTTTCGGACAGGAGCAGCAGATGAGTGCGCCCGATGCGACCGCGGCGGTTTTGGCGGCGCTGAAATTCGACAGCCAAGGGCTCGTCGCCGCGGTGGCACAGCAGCATGACACCGGCGAAGTGCTGATGCTCGCCTGGATGAATCGCGATGCCGTCGCCGAGACGCTGGCGACCGGCCGCGTCTGCTACTGGTCGCGCTCGCGGCAAGCGCTCTGGCGCAAGGGCGAGACCTCGGGTCACATACAGAAGCTCAAGGAGCTGCGCGTCGATTGCGACGGCGATGCGGTTCTTTTGGAGGTCGAGCAGACCGGGCCCGCCTGTCACACCGGCGAGCGCAGCTGCTTCTTCCGTGCCGCGCGCGGCGGCGCGCTCGTCAAGCTCGATTAAGGCCGGGCGTCGGCGCGCGTGCAGGCGAGCGGCACCGCCTGGACCTGGCGCAGCACAGCCTCGTCATAGGAGCGGCCGGCGCAATTCGCGTTGTAACCGGCGACCGCGCGGTTATACCCCTCGGCCGCGTCATCGTAGGTTTTCGTCGCATCCGCGGTCGCCGCGATCGCGGCGTCGCGCTGCAGCAGGAGCCGCTTGAAAGCCTCGAGCTCGGCATGGTCATAGACGTTGATCTGCGCCCGGCGCGTGTCGACCTGATTGGCGAGCGAGGCCTGGCTGCGCTGGCTGCCTTCGAGCGCCTGGCGTTTGCTGCTGACGTTGTCTTGCAAGCCGAGCACGAGCTGCTGGTCGCAGAGACAGCTGCGGATCGTGTTCGGATCGTTGACGATCTGCGCGGTGGCCGGCGCGATGCCGCCGCAGGACAGCAAGCCAAGCGCCACAGCACCGCCAATGTAATTGCGCATGATCCCTCTCCACCGATGGCGCCGCTGGATGATCCCCGCGCCGGCGGGGACTCTGATAGGCGCGAAAGGATAGGCCGGTCAATGTTGATTTGGCCGCGCTTCTAGCTCCGAACGCCTGCGCCTAATGCGCGAGGATCACCGGGATGTCGGCTTCCATGATGATGTGGCGGGTCGCCCCGCCGAAGATCATCTGGCGCAGCCGGCTCTGCGTATAGGCGCCCTTCACCAGGAGATCGCAGCCCGCCGCCTTCGCTTCGGTGAGGAAAACCTCGCCCGCGTGCCGGGCGGTGGCGGGGACGACGCGCGAGGTCGCGCCGATGCCGCGCCGGCGCAGGGCCGCCGCGAGGTCATCGCCCGAAGGACCGGGCTGCATCGCGCCCTCGATCGACAGCACCTGCACGCGCCCCGCCTGTTGGAGATAGGGCATCGAGAGCGCCACGGTGCGCGCCGTCTCGGTGCTGCCGTTCCAGGCGATCACCATGCATTCGCCGATGGTCTTGGGCGCTGTCGGCGGCGCCATCAATACCGGACGCCCGCTTTCGAAGAGCGCGTCTTCGAGCGTTGCTTCGGCGAGCGATGCGAGCTTCGCCGGCCGCTCGACGACGATCAGGTCGAAGACGCGGCCGAGCGAGCCGACGACCGCGTTCTGACGCCCGGATTCCTCGCGCCATTCGGCCCGCACGCCGTGCGCCTGGGCCGTTTCCTCGGTCGTGATCTGCACATCATGCATACGCATGAAATTCTCGAACAGCTCGCGCGCCGCAACGCGGCGGTCGTGGCCCTCGCGCTCGAGGGTGCGATCGACCTCGGAGGAGACCGAAAAGCCCATTTCGCCGCCGAATACCACCGCGTATTCGGTGGTCAGAGCGTTGAGACCGATCACCCGCCCGTCGAATTTGCGGGCCGCCAACAAAGCGGTTTCGAGCACCGGGGTTGCGGTGCCGTCGCCGACGACCGTCAACAAGGTTCTCATGCCTACCCCGTTCGCTTATCGCGGCGGGATGCCGCGTTCGGCGGCAATTATATCCCAAGCTCACGGCCAAACCCAATGCTTAGCAGCGCTTGCGCATCCGCAGCCAAATCGCAAAAGTCGGCCGGACAGAGCCAACAAAGGGAGGAGCGTCATGAAGATTCACAACCCGTCCACCGTCGCGCCGGGCACCGGCTACAGCCATGGCATCGAGCTGCCGCCCAATACACGGATCCTCTATTGCGCCGGCCAGCTCGGCCTCAAAACCGATGGCAGCTTCGCCTCGAACGAAATTCGCGGCCAGGCGGAGCAGGCTTGGCGCAATATCGGCGCGGTGCTGCGCGCCGCCGGCATGGGCTACGAGAACATCGTCAAGCTGACCCATTACCTGACGCGGCGCGAGGATTTGGCGGCCTATCGCGAGGTCCGCGCCCAATTCCTCGGCAAGCTCGCGCCGGCCTCGACGCTCTTGGTCATTTCGGCGCTGGCGCGCCCCGAGGCGCTGATCGAGGTTGAGGTCGTCGCTGCGAAGGAATAAAGATCGTCAGATCAGCTAGTTGGCAGTCGCGGCGCGCTATCGAGCGCGGTTTTCCGCGAATGAACAAGGCGATGGCGGCTTAACGGCCGCCATAACCCTCATCCGCGAGGTTCAACAGCGGAAAGGCGCTGAACACATGCGGCATCGTCACTGCCGGCGCCGGCGCGACATGGCTCCTCGTCACGTCGTGGAAGCCGGTGCAGCCGATAAGAGCGAGGCAGGTGCGAATCTCGTGCTCCAAGATCTCGAGCACGCGCGCGACACCGGCATCGCCGGCCGCGGCCAAGCCGTAGAGATAGAGGCGGCCGATCGCGACCGTATTGGCGCCGAGCGCGATCGCTTTGACGATATCGGTCCCGCGATAGAAACCGCCGTCGATGATGATCTGCGCCCGTCCACGGACCGCCTCCACCACTTCGGGCAGGATGTCAAGCGTGCCGCGCACCTGATCGAGCTGCCGCCCGCCGTGATTGGTGATGTAGATGCCGTCGACGCCGTGATCGCAGGCGATCGCCGCATCCTCGCTGGTCTGGATGCCTTTGAGGATGAGCGGCAGCTTATCGCCGTGCTTGTCCTTGAAGCGCTTGACCTCGGACCAGGACAGCGATTGCTGGCGGTTGTCGCCGCCATCGTTGATGGCCGAGCGATTGGAAACGCGCCGCGCGATATCGCGCTCGCGCCGGCCATAGACGGCGCTGTCGATCGTGTAGCAGAAGGCTTCGTAGCCGGCATCGACGGCGCGAGCGACGATCTCGTCGGTCAGGCTATCGGGGCCGCGGCGATAGAGCTGGAAGAATTTCCGCCCATTCGCCGCCTTCGCCGTCGCTTCGAGGCCCGGGTCGCTGACCGAGCTCAGCATCTGCGGGATGCCGAAAAGCGTTGCACCGCGCGCAACCGCCGCCCCACCCTCGGCGTCGAGACGTTCGAGACCGCCGACCGGGGCCAGCATCACCGGCAGCCGCGCTTTCTTGCCCATCACCATGCCCGAGCATTCGGTGCCGGTGATGTCGTTCAGCACGCGCGGGCGGAAGCCGACACAGTCGATCGCGTAGCGATTGCGCTTCAAAGTGGTCTCGGTCTCGGCGGCGCCGACGACGTAGTCCCAGACGGTCGGGGCGAGCTTGAACCGCGCCGCTTTGACGAACTCATGCAGCGTCTCGAACTTGCCTTGCAGCCCGCTTGAATTGCGACGCGCGTCCTCCGCCATCTCATGCCTCCCCGATTTTATCCCGCGTCACCGTAGCCAAGACCGGTGCCCCCATCCACTCGTCCAAGCCGCCAGCGCGGTGTTAGCCGTGGGCGTTCAGCACCTTGCCGCTCTTGGTCGTCACCGGCTTTGCCGCGATCAGCGAGAAGGCAATGACACACGGCTCTTTGCCGCGATTGATCCAATTATGGACGGTGCCGCGTTGGACGAGGATGTCGCCGGCCTTCAAGTGAACGACCGTGCCATCGAGATCCATATCGATCTCGCCCGACATCACGACGGCGTAGTCGATCGAATCGGTGCGGTGGTTGCGCGGCGTGACGCCGGGATCGAAACGCACGATGCGCAACACGGTGCCGTTTTCGAGCGTCGTATGCGTCTTGCGCTTGGCCTCGTCTTCCGAGCCGTCATTGCTGATCGGCCAGCCTTCGGTGGTCCAGGCGACGCAAGACGTCGCGCCCGGACGACCGACCGAGATTTCCTTGCCGATCTCGTCATAAAGCACGATCGCCTTGCCGTTGGCGTCATGCCCGGTCACCACGCGCCGGATTTGGAAATCGCTCATCACTGCCTCCCTCGATTGATGGTCCGCGCATCTATTTTGGTTTGCGGTGTCGCGTCAAGACGATGCAGCAACGATCATCCATTCGCGCGCGTGCAGGAGGGAGATGGTGCCTTCCGAAACAACTTATCCACACCCCACATCTAGGCAGTTGACAATCTCGCTACACAATTTCTGGGAGGAATGGTAAGTTTTTCTGGGGTGAATGCATTGGATGGGCCGATGCAGAACCCATCGCTAAGAGGAAAGCCATCATGGCAGCAAAGAGAAAGGCCAAGAAGAAGGCCAAGAAGAAGAAGAAAAAGAAGTAGGGCTCCTTTAAGTTCAGCCTCTACCCATGGCGGGGCTGCTCCCGAGCGAAGGAAAGCTCAGGGGCAGCCCCGCTAAACATTTGGGGCGAATGCACGCGCGGCAAAACGGCCGCGCGTTTTTCTTTTTCGGACACGACACGCGTCACGAATTCCGAGCCGGAAATTTCTCGCGACCAGCGCCGCGACAACCAACAGCACCCGGAACGACTCAAACCCGCGACGAAGACGTGCGGTGTGCGAAAAGCCCGTGATTCATGCGGGTTTAATCGATGCGGCGCGATAAGAGCGCAAAAGATCGTTGGCTGCATCATCGCGCGCCGGCGATCGCACACGCGCGGCGAAAATTTTCGCATCGCTCGCCGCGCCGAACAGCAATCCAAGGCATCCCGTGCTGTCGATCACGCGAAAGAGATCGAGCGCGCATGGATGATGGGCGATCGCAGCGTTGCGGATCGTGCGTGTCGCGATCACGATCACGATCGCGTCATGCGATACGCGCGCGCATTCATTCGCGAGGTCGCATGCGATGCATGAGCGCATCGAAAATCGCCTTATGGGTCGATCGGGACTCGAAAATCGTTCCTGATGTCCGACATCGTCCTCGCGACCCCGAATCCGCGACTCGCGGGGAAACGGGTCGTTTTGAGTTGCATTCACCCCCGATCGCGACCCCATGCACCCCGTCATCTTCGCTTTTGCGAAGACGTGATGCAGCGATGCAACACTTACCCGTGCTCGCGCCCTTGATCGAGACGATGCGGCGGTATCAACACGATCGATGATCGCGATGCGATGCTGCGCGATGCACCAACGAAAAAAGCCGGTGGTCGCCCACCGGCTCTTCGCTCATCGATCAACGAAAAGGATTAAGCCTGCGCCTCGCGCTTCGCCTGCGCCGCCTCGACGCGGCGCTTCAAACGCTTCGCTTCGCTCGAGAGCTTCGAGTCCGGCGTGCCGAGGAGGTAGGCGTCGATGCCGCCGTTATGTTCGATGGTGCGGATCGCATTCGTCGTAAGACGCAGCTTGACCGCATGACCGAGCGCATCGCTCAACACCGAGCCGCGCTGCAGGTTCGGCAGGAACCGGCGCCGGGTCTTGTTGTTGGCATGGCTGACGTTATTGCCCGTCTGAACACCTTTGCCCGTGATAACGCATCGCCGCGACATATTAACGACCTCGTTGGGGAAGGCGCGGTTTTAGGGGAACGGGCTCCGCCGGTCAAGCCGGACAAGCCCCGCTATTCCGCCACCGCGACCGGATGGGGCGCCTCGGGCGGATCGCCCGCGACCGCCGCGAGCTCGGCCGCACGCTGATCGGCCTCTTGCTGGCGCCGCCACATCGCCGCGTACATGCCGTCGTGCGCGATGAGCTGGGCATGGTTGCCGCGCTCGATGATGCGCCCGTCATCGAGCACCAGGATCTCGTCGGCATGGATCACGGTCGAGAGGCGATGCGCGATCATCAACGTGGTGCGGTTCTCCGCCACCTCTTCGAGGCTCGCCTGGATCTCGCGCTCGGTACGGGTGTCGAGCGCGGAGGTCGCCTCATCGAACAGCAGGATGCGCGGCTCTTTGAGGATGACGCGCGCGATCGCGACGCGCTGCTTCTCGCCGCCCGAAAGCTTCAACCCGCGCTCGCCGACCGGCGCGTGATAGCCATCCGGCAAAGCGCGGATGAAGTCGTGGATATGCGCGTGGCGTGCCGCTTCCTCGACCTGGTCGGTCGCGGCGCCGGGCCGGCCATAGGCGATGTTGTAGAAGACGCTGTCGTTGAACAGCACCGTGTCCTGCGGCACGACGCCGATGGCGCGGCGCACGGAATCTTGCGTGACATCGCGAATGTCCTTGCCGTCGATGCGGATCACGCCCTGGTTCACGTCGTAGAAACGGAAGAGCAGCCGCGAGATGGTCGATTTGCCGGCGCCCGAAGGGCCGACGATCGCCAGGATCCCGCCGGGCGCGACCCGGAACGATACGTCTTTGAGGATCGGCCGGCGCGGATCGTAGGCGAAGGAGACGTGGTCGAAAACCACCTCGCCGCGCGTTACCTGCAGCACGGTCGCGCCCGGCTTGTCCTCGACCTCCGGCTTCACCTGCAGCAGGCGGAACATCGCTTCGAGATCGGTCAGCGACTGCTTGATGTTGCGATAGACCATGCCGAGCACGTTGAGCGGCTGATAGAGCTGGACGAGATAGGAATTGACCAGCACGAAATCGCCGACGCTCATCCCGCCAGAGGCGACGCCATCCGCCGCGAGGAGCATCACGCCGACGAGGCCGCAGGCGATGATCGCGCCCTGACCGATGTTGAGAAATGAGAGCGTGTGCTGGCTGCGGACCGCGGCGCGCTCATAGGCTTGCAGCGCGACATCGAAGCGCCGCGCCTCATGGTCCTCGTTAGCGAAGTATTTGACCGTCTCGTAATTGAGCAGGGAGTCGATCGCCTTGGTGTTGGCCTCGCTATCGCGCTCGTTCATCTCGCGGCGGAACTGCATCCGCCAATCGGTGACGATGAAGGTGAAGGTGACATAGGCGATGATGGTGACGATCGTCACCGCGGCGAAGGTCCAATCGTAGAGCCGCCAGAGGATCGAGCAGACGAGCAGGATCTCGAACATCGTCGGCACGAAGCTGAAGAGGAAATAGTCGAGCAGGAATTCGGTGCCGCGGATGCCGCGCTCGACCGAGCGCGAGAGCCCGCCAGTCTGCCGCTCCAAATGGAAGCGCAGCGACAGCGCGTGGAGATGGCGGAAAGTCGCGAGCGCCACCGTGCGCACGGCGCGCTGTCCGACCTTGGCGAAGACCGCATCGCGCGATTCCGCGAAAGCTTGCGCGCAAACCCGCGCCACGCCATAGCCGATGATGAAGAAAATCGGCACCGCGACGACGAGCGCCTTGCCCGGCGAGAGCGCATCGACCGCGTGCTTGTAGAGCATTGGCACATAGACGGTGAGCGATTTGGCGGCGATCAGGAGCGCGATCGCAATCAGGACGCGCGCCCGCAGCTCGCGATTGTCGCGCGGCCAGAGAAAAGGCAACAGCTTGCCGACCGCTTTCAGCTCTTCCTTGAACCCGACCTCGGTGACCCGGTCGATCCGCCGGCGTTGCCCGCCGCGGTCTCTACTCATGCTCAACGCGTTTTCTCCCCGCGCGGCAAGGTGGCGGTCATAGCCACGACCGCCACCATGATCACCGCACCGACATAATAAGGGGCGTCGCGCCCGGCCGCACCGTAAACGAAGCCGCCGATGAGCGGCCCGAGGATGCGGGCGAGACTCTGGCCCGATTGATTGACGCCGAGGATGCCGCCGCGCTCATCCGATCCGGCCGCGCGCGAGACGAGACTCGTCACGGCCGGATTGAGGATGCCGAAACCGATGGAGAGCAGCGCCATATCGATGAGGAGGCGCGGCAGATCGGTGCTGAACGGCAGGCCGACCAGTCCGAGCACCAGCAGCACCGAGCCCCAAAGCGCCATGCGCGACTCGCCCCAGGAACGCGACAGCACCCGCACGAGTCCGCCCTGCACCAGCACCAGCACGATGCCGATATAAAAGAAGAGGAAGCCGACCTGCTGCGGTCCCCAGCCGAAGCCGGCATTGGCCCAGAGCGCGAAGGTGCTCTCCATCCCGGCGAAAGCGGTCGTCGTCAGAAAGAACAGAATAATAAGGTGCCGCAGCTGCGGCCGGGCGAAGGCCTCCTGGGCGAGCGCGATGCGGCCGGGCCGCGCCGCCGCGATGCGATTCTGCGGCGCGAGACTCTCTTTGAGGATGAGGATCGCCAGCACCAGCGCGATCGCCGAGAGCAGCGCCGCCCCGAAAGCCGGATAGGACAAGGTCGCCGACGCCGCGTCCGAGCCGCCGAGCAGCCCGCCGATCGCCGGGCCCAGGGTGAAGCCGAGGCCGAAAGACGCGCCGATCATGCCCATGCCCTTGGCACGGTTCTTCTCATCGGTGACGTCGGTGATATAGGCCTGCGCCGCCGAGATGTTGCCCGCCCCCGCCCCGGCGAGCAGCCGGGCCGCGAACAGCATCCAGAGCGCATCCGCGAAACCGAGCCAGAGATAAGAGAGGACCGAGCAGCCGAGGCTGACCAAAAGGATCGGCTTGCGGCCGAGCCGGTCCGAGAGCCGGCCCCAGATCGGCGAAGCGAAGAATTGGGCGAAGGAGTAGCACGCCATCATCGTCGTCACTTCCAGGGGCGAGGCCTGGAACTTCAACGCGTAGTAGGGCAGCAGCGGGATCACGATCCCGAAGCCGACCAGATCGATGAAAACGATGAGGAGGAGGATGGCCATGCGGAACGGCTCGTTCCTAGCGCGGATTCGCCCGGCAAGACAGAGGGATAGCGGCAGAATCGCCGGAGATTGACCGCGACTCGGGCGGGCTCACTTTTGGCTTCGCTTCAGCGCCGCCAAAACCCAAACTCCTGATCGACTGCGCAAAATTGGCTTTGTTTGGTAATTTTCATGTTGGTGGCCGCCTTTGCCACCACCGTGACTCCAGTGAATGCTAATTGCGTCCGACCGGATTGCGGCCGCAGCTCCCTTGCCCAATTGAATACTCGGTGAGTATACGCTTTTAGCGTACAAACCGCAAGCGGAATTCTTAAATTGCCGGGACAAGCCCGGTAATGACGGCTGAGGGGTGAGCCTTCGGAACACCCGCTAGCGAGTGCGGATTTCGCGCAGTCGAATCAACTTGGCTCACGCCACCGCGCGCTGACTCTGGATGAGCTTCAGGATCTCGGCGGCGGCGGCGAGGATGTTGGTGCCCGGGCCGAAGATTGCGCCGACGCCGGCGGCTTTGAGGGCGGCGTAATCCTGCGGCGGGATGACGCCGCCGAGCGCGACGCGGATATGCGCACCGCCTTGGGCTCTGAGCGCTTGGATCAGCGCCGGAACCAGGGTCGTGTGGCCGGCGGCAAGGCTCGAGACGCCAATCACATCGATATCGCGCGCGACCGCCTCTTTGGCGGCTTCCTCCGGCGTCTGGAACAGCGGCCCGATCTCGACCGCGAAGCCGAGATCGGCGAAGGCCGTCGCGATCACCTTGGCGCCGCGGTCATGCCCGTCCTGGCCGAGCTTGGCGACGAAGAGCTTCGGCGGCCGGCCTTCGTCCTTGGCGAAGCTCGCGATCTCACCCTGCAGGCGGCGGTATTCGGCATCATCGGTATATTCGGCACCGTAAATGCCGGAGACGAGACGCGTCACCGCCTGATGGCGTGTGAACGCGGCCTCCAGCGCGCTCGACACCTCGCCGACCGTGGCGCGTGACCGCATTGCGTCGATCGCGCGCTCGAGGAGATTGCCCTTGCCGGACTTCGCCGTCGCGCTCAGCGCCTTCAGCGCCGTCTCGACCTTCTTCTGGTCGCGCGCTGCGCGCACGCGTTCGAGGCGCGCGATCTGGCGCTCGCGCACCGCCGTGTTGTCGATGGTGCGGACCTCCACATGCGCCGGATCGCTCACCTGATATTTGTTGACGCCGACGATGACATCCTCGCCGCGATCGATGCGCGCCTGGCGCCGCGCCGCCGATTCCTCGATCTTCAGCTTCGGCAGCCCGGCTTCGATCGCCTTGGTCATGCCGCCCATCGCCTCGACCTCGTCGATCAGCGCGGAAGCCGCGCTCGCGACCGCATGGGTGAGGCTCTCGACGAAATAGGAGCCGCCGAGCGGATCGACGACATGCGTCAGCCCCGCTTCCTCGGCGAGGATGAGCTGCGTGTTGCGCGCGATGCGCGCGGCGAATTCCGTCGGCAGCGCCAGCGCCTCGTCGAAGGAATTGGTGTGCAGCGAATTGGTGCCGCCGAGCACGCCCGCCATCGCTTCGACCGCGGTACGGATGATGTTGTTGTAAGGGTCCTGCTCGGTCAGGCTGACGCCCGAGGTTTGGCAATGGACGCGCAGCGCCAGCGATGCCGGATTCTGCGGCGCGAATTGCTGCATCAGCCGCGCCCAGAGGAGGCGCGCGGCCCTGAGCTTCGCGACCTCCATGAAAAAATTCATGCCCAGGCAGAAGAAGAAAGAGAGACGCGGCGCGAAATCGTCGATCGCGAGGCCCTTCGCCAAGGCGGCGCGGACGTAGGCAAGGCCGTCGGCGAGGGTGAAGGCCAATTCCTGCACGCAGGTCGCGCCGGCTTCCTGCATGTGATAGCCGGAGATCGAGATCGAGTTGAAGCGCGGCATGCGCTTCGCCGTGAAATCAATGATGTCGGCGACGATCCGCATCGAGGGCGCAGGCGGATAGATATAAGTGTTCCGCACCATGAACTCTTTGAGGATGTCGTTCTGGATGGTGCCGGAAAGCTTCTCGGCCGGGACGCCCTGCTCTTCCCCGGCAACGATGAAGGCGGCGAGCACCGGCAGCACCGCGCCGTTCATGGTCATCGACACGCTCATCTTCTCGAGCGGGATGCCGTCGAAAAGGATCTTCATATCCTCGACGCTGTCGACCGCGACGCCGGCCTTGCCGACATCCCCGAGGACGCGCGGATGATCGCAGTCATAGCCGCGATGAGTCGCGAGATCGAACGCGACCGAAAGGCCCATCTGACCCTGGCGCAGATTCTCGCGATAGAAGGCGTTCGATTCCTCGGCCGTCGAGAAGCCGGCATATTGGCGCAAGGTCCAGGGCCGGCCCGCATACATCGTCGCGCGGACGCCGCGGGTGAAAGGCGGGAAGCCAGGCAGGCTCCCAAACGAGGCAGATCCCTCGATCTGCTCGAGATCGGCGGCGGTATAGAGCGGCTTCACCGCGATGCCTTCGGCGGTGTGCCAGGCGACGGCATCGGCGGTTTTGCCGCCGAGTTCCTTGGCCGCGAGCGCCGCCCAATCGGCGAGGCTTTTCTTGGGGAAATCCGCCATGCGCGGAGTATAGCGCGGTCAGGCCTTCAGAGCGTAAGCCGCAACCAGGGCCGAGCTCAGGAGGCAAAGCGCGCCGGCCTGATGCGCCGCCGCGACCGGCAGCCAAACCACGGTCAGCAGCGTGGCGATGCCGAGCGCGAGCTGCAGGCAGGCGAAGAAGAAGAGCGCATGCAGCGCCCAGCGCTGGCCCGGCGTCAGCGAAGCGCGCAGGCTCGCGAGCCACAAACCGGCGATAACGAGCCACGTACTTTCTGCCAGCACGCGATGATCGAATTGCACGCTGGTCAGATTCTCGAACCAGTTCCGCCACAGCGGCGTCAGATGCCAATAGTCCGGCGGCACGAATTGCCCTTCCATCAGCGGGAAGGTGTTGTCGAGATAGCCGGCGCGCGTCCCGGCGACGAACGCGCCGGCAACGAGGGTGGTGACGATAAGAAGGACGACAAACGAGGTGAGTGCGAACAGAGCGCCGTGTTCCCTCCTTTCGTCACCCCCGCGAAAGCGGGGGTCCAGAGCCGGCTGACTGGATTCCCGCTTTCGCGGGAATGACGGCCTCTGCCACATGAGTCCCAACGCCACCCAGAGCATCGCGAGGTAGATCACCACCGCCATCGCAAGATGCGCGGCGAGGCGGTATTGGCTGACCTCGACCCGCGCCTCGAGCCCGCTTTCGACCATCCACCAGCCAAGCGCGCCTTGCAGTCCTCCTAACACAAACAGCGCCGCCAGGGGCGCGATCAGGCGGCGCGAGACCTGGCCGCGCACAACGAACCACAGGAACGGCAGCAGGAAGGCAAAGCCGATCAGCCGGCCCCAGAGGCGATGGACATATTCCCAGAAATAAATGTGCTTGAACTGATCAAGCGTCATATCGGCGTGGATCGCCTGATATTGCGGGATCGCCTTGTACTCGGCGAAAGCATCCTGCCACGCCGCCGCGCTCAAAGGCGGCAAAACGCCCTCGACCGGCTTCCATTCGGTGATCGAGAGGCCCGATTCCGTAAGCCGCGTGATGCCGCCGATCAGCACCATCAGGAAGATCATCGCGCAGCAGGCGATCAGCCACAGGCCAATCGCGCGATCCGACGCGGCGCGGCGGGCAGCAGGCGATGCGAGGGCGACCATGCCCCCGAGTATAGCGCTATAGGTGCGAGAAGCGTGCCCGGGCGCCGCGCTCGATCGCCGCGGCAGTCAAGCGGTCGACCGCAAGGCGATGGCGCAGCAATTCGAGGAAGCGCAGCGTCTCCTGGCTCAGCTCGCGCCCGGCCACCGCCCCTGCCGCAGCGACGTCGCAGGCGAGCGCGTAAGCGGTCTCGCGCAGCTTCGCCGGCACCGCCGATTTGACGCCTTTCAGCGCCTCTTCGAGGCCGGTCTCGCGCCCGAGCATCGCGGCGCAGTCCTTCAGGTCCTTGGTGAGGCGGTTCTTGTCGTAGCCTGCGAAGACCGGCAAATGGTTGACCACGTCGCCGATAATGTGCAATTCGGAATCGGCCATGTTGTTATCAGCCGCGGCCACCATGACCATAATGTGAATGAGCGCCGCCTGCATATCGATCATAGAAGTCCTTTCCCGAAAAGCGCGCCAGAGTGCCACAAACAGCGCCGCTGCTGTCAAGCGCCGCCGCCATCCGCTAAGTTCCGGCCATGGCCGGACTTCCTCGCAGCCGATCACGCGCTTGTGTCATTCTTTTGACGCTCTTGGGGCTGGGGCTCGCCGGCTGCGGCACCACCACTCTCGGCAATGCGACCGCGGAGGCCGATGCCAAGGCGGCGGCGGCCTTCGCCGATTGCAACACGCAGCTCCGCAACGGCAAGCTCACCTCCTACCGCCAGGCGGTGGCTTGCGCGCGCGACAAGGTGATCCTCTCCTATTCCCAGGCCGGCTATCCCTATATGGACCTCGTGCTGTTCGACCTGCAGGAACGCGATGTCGGAGCCGAGCGCATCGATCTCGGTACCGCCGATCCGGCGGCGGTGCAGCGCGACCTCGCCGAGCTCGATCGCCGGCTGATGGCGGAGCGCGAACGCCGCATCGCCGCGCGGAGCGGCATCGGCGGCGCGGTCGCAGCGGCCCGCCCGGAGCAGCTCCTCGCCGGGCTCGATTCGCTGGCGCCGATCCCGGCGGCGCGGGATACCGAGTGCTTCAAGGTCGGCAGCTTCACCCATTGCAATGATCAGCCGGGCAACAACCGCTGAATGACACTCTCCGTCACCCCCGCGAAAGCGGGGGTCCAGGGATACATCGCGTTCGTTACCCTGGATTCCCGCTTCCGCGGGAATGACGACTTTATCTATCGAGCGCTGATCCCAAGAACGCCGCCGTCTCCGCCACGGCCTCTTTGATGCCGACGCGGCGGATCGCGACGCCATCGGGAAACGCGCCCAAGAGGCGCGACGGCAATTGCCGGTCGAGCAGCACGAAAACGCCGTGATCGTCGGCGCGGCGCACCAGCCGGCCGAAGGCCTGGCGCAAGCGCAGCCGCGTCAGCGAATCATCGAAGGCGCTGCCGCCGAACCGCGCCTTGCGCGCCTTGTGCAAGATATCGGGCCGCGGCCAGGGCACGCGATCGAAGACGACGAGGCGCAGCGAGCGGCCGGGCACATCGATGCCGTCGCGCAACGCGTCCGTCCCGAGCAGACACGCATCCTCTTCGGCACGGAAAATATCGACCAGCGTCGCGGCGTCCATCGCATCGACATGCTGCGCCAGGAGGGTCAGCCCCGCGTCGGCGAGCGGCGCGGCGATGCGCTGATGCACCGCCCTGAGCCGCGCGATCGCGGTGAAGAGCCCGAGCGCGCCGCCGCCCGAGGCCTCGAAGAGCGCGCGATAAGCGCCGGCGACCTGCGCCGGGTCTTCGCGCCGCACATCGTTGACGATGAAGACGCGCGTCTGCTGCTCGTAATCGAACGGCGACGGCACACGCGCGCGCAGCGCGGGTGTGGCGAGATGGAGCGCGCCGCTGCGCTGCTCGGCCGCTTCCCAATCCTTGACCGGATCGCCGCTGCCATCGGTCAGCGTCGCGGAAGTGATG
>DATNGE010000075.1:0-2298 GCA_035606035.1 Allostellaceae bacterium | reverse complement strand
TGGCGCGGTATGCGTGAGAGGTCGTGATAGTCGGCGTCGCGGCTTTGCACCTCGCCGCGCTCGGGCTGCACGGCGATCAGCGCCTTCCCGCGCCGGATCGCAGCGAAATGGAAGGCGCCGTTACGCGCTTGCGGATCATCTTCAGGCGCGCCCCAAGCGCTTTCAAGATCTTGCTGCAAGGCTCGCGGAAGTTTGGCCAGTGCCGCGCGATAGGCAGCGACGTCCCACGTCAGGGTCTCCGTGCCAAGCCGCTGCCCCAGCACATCGGCTCGCTCGATATCAAAACCGGCATCGCCGAGGTCGCCCAGCAATGCTTCAGTCGAAGCCAACGCATCCAGCCCGACCGCATGCGCGATCTGGTGCGGGCGGCCGGGATAGCTGGAGAGGATGATCGCAAGATGCTTGTCATGCGCCGGCGTCGTCGCAAGCCGGTGCCATGCCGAGATACGATCAACCACGGCGCGAACGCGCCCCCGATCGGGCTGATGCGCCAGATGCGCGAATTGCAGATCGCCATCCCGCTCTCCCGGCGACTTGAAGCTAACCACACCGGCGAGCAGGCGCCCATCAACTTCCGGCAGCACGACATGCATGGCGAGATCGGCCGGCGACAGGCCGCGGAGAGAGGACGCCCAATCCTCTCGCCGCGCAGTCGATAGTGCGACCTGGAACACCTGACACGGCGCTGTGTCGAACGGCATCGTCCCGTCATCAGCCATCGCGGAAAACGCCGTAGCGTTGACGATCGCGGCCGGCGTTCGTTCGGCGAAGTGAGCCCGCAGCCAATCGGCGGCGCCAGGAGCCTTCAGCGACGTCACAAAGGCGCCATACGCGTCAAAGCCCCTTTCCCGCAGCGCGCCGATCAACGCATCGACCGGGCCGGTATCGGCCGAGGTGAGATAGGAGCGATAGAAAGTAACCAGCGCATACGGTCCGCCATCGGGTGGCGGCAGCGACGTCAGCGCACCTTTGGCGGGATCGTAAAAGCCCATATCGGGAATTTCCGTCTCACCAAATACGGGGCCGGCATAAAGGCCGGAGGCCAGCGCGAGCTGCGCAATCGCGACCTGGGCGGCAACCGCGCCGCCGGCATCGCACAGCACACGCAGGCGCCGCAGCGTCGAGACCGGCACCGTTGAGAGCGCATCGAGCCGCGCATCGTCGCGGCCGTCAGCGGGCAGCACGGCAAGCGCGATGCCGCGCGCCTTTGCGAATTCGTGCAGCGCATTAATGCCATAGTGCCAATAGGATTCGCCGCCAATCAGTCGCACCAGGATGCCGCGTGCCTGCGCGAGCGTGCGCTCGATATAAGTGTCGACCGAAAGCGGATGGCGAAGCGCGATCAGATTGGCGAGCCGCAGCGACGGCAGGCTTTTTCGCCCGCGCCGCCAACCGGCGGCAAACGCCGAAAGGTCGCTGTCGGAAAACGAGAGCACCACGAGATCAGCCGGGTCCTGACCGAGATCGACGGCTGTCGCGGTCTCCTCCAGGCCATGACTCTCGCGGAAGACGACGTGCATCAGACTCCAAATCCTCTAAACAGCAAGCCCAGCTCTTATCGCCTGTTCATCGATGTCGCCCTGCTCGCCAATTACGACGAGCTTCGATTGCCGGAGCGCAGCGCCCCAGGGCTTATCGAATTGATGGCGCACGCGCTCACCGACGGACTGCACCAAGAGCCGCATCGGCTTGCCCTTGACGGCGAGATAGCCCTTGGCACGCAGCACGTTCTGCTCGCGTGCCAGCCGCGCAATGGAAGCCACCAGCTCGTCGATGTCGGTCACTTCGGGAAGATCGACGACGACGGAGGCAAAATCGTCATGCTCGTGCTCTTCCTCGCCGTCATGATGCGACGGGCGCGCGGCGAGATCGTCCTCGGCCGCAGCATTGAGCCCCAGGATCACCTGCGGATCGATCGCACCATCCGTGACAGCCAGCATGGGCACGGCACGCGGAGTCTCCGCCGCGATTGCAAGCTTCGCCGCTTCAACACCGGCCCGGCCTGCAAGGTCGGCCTTGGTCAGCAGCACGATATCAGCGCAGCAGATCTGGTCCTCGAACACTTCCGACAGCGGCGTCTCGTGATCGATGCTTTGGTCCGCCTTACGCTGTGCTTCCACGGCGTCTGGGTTCGGCGCGAACCGGCCGGCCGCCACTGCTTCAGCATCCGCCAGCGCGATCACGCCATCGACGGTGATGCGCGAGCGGATTTCCGGCCAGTCGAACGCTTTCAGCAGCGGCTTTGGCAGCGCCAATCCCGACGTCTCGATCAGGATGTGATCCGGACGGGTCTGGCGC